>NZ_JAKKRV010000040.1:0-4358 GCF_025653985.1 Shewanella sp. SM69 | reverse complement strand
AGATACTTGATAAAGTTTGAACTCAAACAAAGCAAATCAGCTTTCCGAATTATTATTAGCGTGAGCCAGCGATGGACACGGTAATAAACAGAATTTGCTTGGTGACAATAGCCTTGTGGAACCACCTGATCCCATCCCGAACTCAGAAGTGAAACGCAAACGCGCCGATGGTAGTGTGGGGTCTCCCCATGTGAGAGTAGGTCATCGCCAAGCGCCTAATTATCTCATTGAGATGTAACCAAGCCAGCTAAATAAGCTGGCTTTTTTGCGTCTGCAATTTGTTAATTGGACTGATTTTCCTGCTTTTCTCTCAGTTCTTCATCCTGCCATCTTCTCTAGCATGAGCTGCAATCCTCGCTTTTAGCAGTTACAATACGTTTTTGTCGTCATTGAACAAACACATGTCTCTATCTCATAGCCTTCAATCATTTAATTCCTTTGGTTTAGCCCAGTCTTGCGCGGATCTTGTTGAGGCGCACTCAAAAGAAGCTGTTAAGGCGATATGTGTGCCACTATGGCAACAGCAATTGCCTATGTTGGTGCTTGGTGGCGGTAGCAATCTGGTCTTTACGGAGGACTTTAACGGCACAGTTGTCAGGATTTTATCGAAAGGAATAAAAGTATCTGAAGACACAGAAGCATTTTATCTCGATGTTGAGGCGGGTGAGAATTGGCACGAGTTAATTCAGTTTACGCTCGAGCATGGCATGTTTGGGCTGGAGAATATGGCATTAATTCCTGGGACGGTTGGTGCAGCACCTATTCAGAATATTGGCGCTTATGGTGTTGAACTATGTGATGTGTGTGATTGGGTTGAGTATCTTGATTTACCCTCAGGTGAGTTTGTGCGCATCAGCACAGCTGAGTGTCAATTTGCTTACCGTGAGTCTATTTTCAAAGACAAATTGCGCAATCTCGCTGTAGTCACAGCTGTTGGGCTGCGCTTAGCTAAACGTTGGCAACCGCGTTTAGTCTATGGTCCATTGCAATCGTTTGATCCTGCAACCGTTACAGCGCATGAGATTTTTGCGCGCGTATGCCAAGTACGAAGTGAAAAGCTTCCTGATCCCGCAGTGCTCGGCAATGCAGGCAGTTTCTTTAAAAACCCCATTGTAAGCGCAGCCTGTTATCTCGATTTAGCACAGCGTTTTCCGACGATAGTGGGCTACGCACAAGCGGATGCAACAGTGAAATTGGCTGCAGGCTGGTTGATTGAACAAGCGGGACTGAAAGGTTTTGTGCTCGGCAATGTGGCAGTGCATGACAAGCAAGCCTTAGTGTTAGTGAATCGAGGCGGAGCAACGGGGCATGATATTTGCCGCCTAGCACTGCATGTTATTGCGCAAGTACGGGATAAATTTGGTGTCGTGCTAGAAGCCGAACCTAGAATCATCGGGGCTAATGGCGAAGGAGATTTGCATGTCTGATCATTGGGGAAGAAAACGCCAGATATTAGCTTTATTATCTAGCGGGCAATTTGTTTCTGGCGAGCAGTTAGCCACTGATCTTGGGATTTCGCGTGCCGCAGTGAATAAGCACATCGATGCGTTAGAAACCTATGGTGTGGCAATTTATAGCGTCAAAGGTCGCGGCTATAAGTTAGCGAATCCTATTTCTTTGATTGATGCTTCACGTTTAGTGCAATCAATTGATAACCGTTGCTTTTACTTTGATGAGATAGCAAGCACTAACGGCTTTATGCTGGACCATACAACTGAATTGAAGAATGGTGATGTGTGTGTGGCAGAGTATCAATCTGCAGGTCGTGGTCGTCGAGGCCGAACTTGGGTGTCGCCCTATGGGCATCACTTATATTTCTCGCTGTTTTGGACATTTCCTCAGGGAATGGCACAGGCCATGGGATTGAGTTTAGTGGTGGCCTGTACATTGGTTGAAGTGCTTAAATCTTTTGGCGTCGAGAATATTGGTGTTAAGTGGCCCAATGACATCTATTTGGATAACAAGAAGCTTGCCGGGATCTTGATTGAGATGTCGGGTCAGGCTGATAGCCAGTGCCAGCTTATCATAGGTGTTGGTGTGAATATGGCTATGTCCGAGGAGCAAGGCAAAGGTATCGAACAGCCTTGGAGTGATTTGTCAGAGTTGGTCGATATGCCTGACAAGACGGCGCTTGTTATTGCATTACAGAAGCAGCTTAAGCGTGATATTCAGCTATTTGAGCGTGAAGAATTAGCTGCATTCAAGACTCGTTGGCAAGCCGCAGACTTATTTTATGGTCGTGAAATACGTTTGCTTATGGGGGAAAAGTCTGTCGAAGGAATTTGTCGAGGCGTTGATGAGCAAGGTGCAGTATTGCTCGAAACCGCCGACGGTGTTCAAGCATTTATCGGCGGTGAAATTAGCTTAAGGGCACGCTAAGTACCCAAGAGTCAATTTTACATAAGGCTATTTGCGCATCAGCACGTGGGACATCAAATGATCCTGACCTTTCTGCAGGATCAAATGGGCTCTCTCACGGGTCGGTTGAATGTTAAGTTGTAGGTTTGGGCCATTGATTGTGTCCCAAATATTGGCGGCAATCGTATTGGCCTCATCATCCGTTAGCGTCGAATAGTGATGAAAATAAGATTTTTTGTCACTGAATGCACCAGAGCGGAACTGCAAAAATCGTTCTTTATACCATTGTTTTAGCAAGGGTTCTTCTGCATCGACATAAATAGAAAAGTCGACAAAATCGGAGACGAAAGGACGACGGGTATCAACGGGGGAGTCGAGTCCAGTCTGCAATACATTCAAGCCTTCTAAAATTAAGATGTCTGGCTGAGAAACGGTTTGATGCTGATTCTTAACGCGGTCATAGGTGACGTGTGAATAGATAGGGGCTTTCACATGTGGCTGACCGGATTTCACGGCGGAGATAAACTCAACCAGCATTTTCATATCGTAACTTTCTGGAAATCCCTTACGCTGTAATAGTCCTTTACGTTTTAAGTCCGCCAGAGGATACAAAAAACCATCTGTTGTCACCAAATCAACTTTTGGGTGTTCAGGCCAGTGCCGTAGTAAAGCTTGCAAAATACGTGCTGTGGTGCTCTTTCCGACGGCGACACTACCAGCAATACTAATGATATAAGGATTTTTTGATGGTTTTTGACCGAGGAATTCATCAACCACTAAGCCTCGTTGTTGCTTAGCTTTAACGATCAAATTCAGTAGCCGGCCAAGGGGAAGATAAATATCGGTCACTTCCGATAAGGAAATCTTTTCATTTATGCCTCTAAGGTTCTCCAAGTCTTGCTCACTCAGTGTCAACGGCACTGAATCTCGTAACTCAGACCATTGCAGGCGCTCGAAGGCGAGATAGAGTGCTTTTTGAATTGAATTTTTAGAAGTCATTGGCTTTCCTCAGCTTAGGAAAGGCACAGTACACTATGAGATTATTTGGAACAATACTAAATGGGTGATTGCAGTCGTGTTTCCGTTACCGTTTGATGTATTCGCTGTTTAATTGGCCGTCAAAGTTGCATAACGTGTAAAAAAACACCGTTCAAGCGCTTTTTTTACGTAAATAGGCGTTTTTTACTTGCACTTGGGAGCGCATTTACCTAATATCCCGTTCCGAAATGATAATGCCGGCATAGCTCAGTTGGTAGAGCAACTGACTTGTAATCAGTAGGTCCCGAGTTCGACTCTTGGTGCCGGCACCATTTTCTGTGGAGGGGTTCCCGAGTGGCCAAAGGGATCAGACTGTAAATCTGACGGCTCAGCCTTCGAAGGTTCGAATCCTTCTCCCTCCACCACTTTTTCTAGGTAGTTAGGTAGCCTTAGTTAGGTTGCGCGGACATCGTATAATGGTATTACTCCAGCCTTCCAAGCTGATAACGCGGGTTCGATTCCCGCTGTCCGCTCCAAATTAGTTGCTGATATGGCTCAGTTGGTAGAGCACACCCTTGGTAAGGGTGAGGTCGGCAGTTCGAATCTGCCTATCAGCACCAGCCTCTCTAAATTTAGCTCCTACGCCTAAACATAATCGGTTCGATGTCATTTTAATGCATCGGATTTTTTCTATATGTTAGTTTTCATCACCAAGAATCTTGGACTGAGGCATTACCATGGCTAAAGCTAAATTTGAACGTATTAAGCCCCATGTAAACGTGGGCACCATTGGTCACGTTGACCATGGTAAAACCACACTGACTGCAGCTATCTCTCACGTACTGGCTAAGACCTACGGTGGCGAAGCTAAAGACTTCTCTCAAATCGATAACGCTCCAGAAGAGCGTGAGCGCGGTATTACGATCAATACCTCTCACATCGAATATGACACGCCTTCACGTCACTACGCACACGTAGACTGCCCAGGCCACGCTGACTATGTTAAAAACATGATCACTGGT
>NZ_JAKKRV010000039.1:0-6049 GCF_025653985.1 Shewanella sp. SM69 | reverse complement strand
CTCATTATCTAGTGCGCTTGGTGGAAAACAACGACAATCGCTGAATATTCCGTATCTGCAAAGCATTAGTCTACTGACAGGCTACAGGCCGGAAGCTCGTAAGACCGAAAGCGCAAACCAGTTCTCCCGCCGTGTCGTTAAAATCAGCAAACAGGGTATTGAGAAGGGCAATTCTAGGATGGTGTTTTACAAACCAAAATTGGACTGCAGATTACATGAGGCACACCAACAGACTTCTTCTTTGTTAGTRCCTAACTTCTCTGGCTTTACTCAGCAGGCTATCGCGACCCACGAAGACCTGTCATTTGACCCAGCTGCCACGGTAGAAAACATTCAGCTATCCGAATTGTCGCTTGAGAAATGGTATGCCATTGATGGCCCAAGACGCGCCTTGCAGCTTCACAGGGACTTTATGGCMTMTTTYTGGCGSAACCGYCAYAGCTACGGCTWCAAAGCRATTGATGTRCGGCGCTACKGTGGCACCCATGTGGCTGAAACCTTGTTAKCTGAAGGCGTGATCACSATTAAAACGAGCTATTGGKGCCAGCTSCAAGCCATTTTAAAGCGCACACAGATATTTCAGCAGCTCGGAATGTTCAGCTTTCAGTCTATGCCTTACATCGATGTTGCGAACCATCCCCGCGCCATCGATATGACCCAGCATCGCAGGGATAAGACAGAAATCCTTAATATCATTAGAGCGGAGCGAAATGCCCAGCGCCACGGGGTTAAAACCGCCCTAACCAACGATGACACAGTAGAGCGCCTAGGATTTAACATCGAGCGCGTTATTCAGGACGCAGGTTGGGCAGTAAGGGAAATGATAGATGGTCTTAATAGCCATTTACTCCATGTTAGATTTGATACCTCAGACGTAGGGGTAACCCAGAGAGCTGGAGTGTCTAAATTATGGCTGGCACTGATGTTCGGCGGCGTGACCCAGATTGATGATGTACTTAAACAGCTGTTATCGCCTGCTCAGCTGGCTCAACTCAAAGAGCATCCGAGCGACTACCTCAATGCCAGCAGAGTCATGGCCAAGTCGTTGAACTTGATTGTCGCTGAATTAATCCGAGCTGCCCATGATTGGAACGGCGCTATATCAACGCTTAAACAGCAATTATGTAAAGGCTTAACGCGGGAAGAGTACAAGGTCGCTGTCGGCTCCCTGGTGCCAGCCGAAGTGTACGACCAATCCATTTTGGAGTGGTGGAAGCCAAACCCTGACAACTTCAAATTGTTGTTGGGGAAAGCGTTAGAAACGATGGAAGAGAACTTACGCTTTATTGAGTCACTTAACCAATCGTTACAGCGAGTACAGCGCCTAGCAATGCCGCAGGCAGCTAACAAGATGACTCTGGGTGCACGCTTGACGGCATTGAAGAGGAAGGCAGCGTAAGGCAAAATTTGCGTGATTTGGACTTGGTGAGATCCTGTATTTAAATAAACAGGAGCCTTGCCATGCCCAGATTCGATTTCAAAGACCCTCTCAATCCACGGTTGGCGGTAAAGCCGCAAGTGTGGCAAACGCCCTTTATCCGGCTAGCTAATCGCATCCCTCCTAGTTACCGCATCCACTTCGTTGGCGTGACAGTAGATTGCCGTTTAGGCTACACCGGAAGGCGCCAATTTCACTCGCTGGCGCAAGCTCTCATTTGGGCCGAATCAATGTATGGTGATTCGTGGTCGAATAAGCGATTTACTCAGGAGTTGGATTTGCATGTTTTATTGGATTGCACCAGTCGCTCGCTACCACAGGATTTGAAAAATTCCATAGCGGCACAGTTACGCAGATGCTAATAGGCTAAATTTGCCCAACGCGCCAAAAGTGTAAAGTTAGATTTATGCACGAGGTAACAACTTGTTTTCAATATCAAATACACCTTAAACCTAAACATTAAAAATTTGCCATAATCTCTTTAGAGATTTTGATAACCGACTTATGATAGTAGTTTTGATAGGTGATAAATTACTCTATCAAATTGTATACATTTTGATAGGGTGCATTTTTGACTTTTATCGCCCAACTGGTGTAAATTGAGCGAATCGAACGATTCGTTTAAAGGTGATAAATGAACACTCTTTCAGCCAATGAAGCAAAAATTCACTTTGGAGATTTGTTGCTCAAAGCTCAACAAGCTCCAATCCAAATTAATAAAAATGGCAAGCCTGTGGCCGTTGTTATTTCAGCTGATGCATACCAAAGTATCGAGACACTAAAATTACATTTGCTTCAATCCAAAGCGGTGAAAGCCATAACTGACATCAAAATGGGCAATTTGGTTGATGGTAATACCTTTTTTGATGAGCTGGCCGCAGGGCAGTATGACTAATGCCGGTAACTTATCATTTAACGCCCGATGCACAATCTGATCTGATAGGTATTCACCGCTTTACGTTAGCCCAATGGGGAACGACTCAGTCGAAGACCTATTTATCAGGACTTAGACAAACGATTCAACTGCTGGCTGAAACACCCACCCTTGGGAAAAATAGACCCGAGGTACGCATGAATGTGTTTAGCTTCCCTTATTCAAGTCATGTCATCTATTACATCCAACATGAGCATCAATTCGTTGTATTTGGGATCTTACATAAAAGTATGATTCCACTTGCACATCTCGCGGAGCGGGAAATTATTTGATGTAGTGAAATAGGGAGGGCACCATGAAAAATGATGTTCGGCGGCTATCTATTTTGTCAACTGATGAAATAGATGAACTGTTTGGATTACCTCATTTCTCAGATGATGATCGTCGATTATATTTTGACTTAAGTGCTAAAGAGCGCGAGCTATTCGACAATACCCGAACGTTTTCTGTGGCAGCCCATTTAGTATTGCAACTGGGCTATTTCAAAGCCAAACGGCAGTTTTTCAGTTATGAACAAGAATCGTCAGTACTAAATGACTTGGATTACATTGCCGCGCTGTACTTTCCCACCAAAACGCTTTCAAGACTGAAAAGTCCCTCAAGACCGATTAGGGCTGAACAACAACGAGCAATTCTTGATTTATTCCAGTATAAACAATGTGATAATGAGGTAAAAGTTGATTTGGAAGATAAAGCACAGCGGGTTGCGATGTTATCGACACAACCTATCTTTATCTTTCGTGAATTAACCCAATACTTAGCATTACACCGTATTGTCATGCCCAGTTATCGGTATATGCAAGAGATGATTGGTAGAGTGGTGGCTTATGAACGCACCCGTATTGCTCGATTACTTAGCACTTGCATGACTTCACTTATCGATCAGCAATTAGCGGCTTTGCTTCGGGCTGAGTCAGGAGTATTTCGCGTCAGCGCATTAAAACATGAAGCTAAAGATTTCAGTTATAAAGAATTGCGACATGAAGTCGCACGGCGGCAGTTTTTCCAGCCTCTACATGAGTTTGCCAAGCAGTTCCTCATAACAGCGGGGATCTCCAATGAAAGCGGCAAGTATTATGCTTCTATGGTTAAGTTTTATACCACTTATAAACTTCAACGCATGAAAAAAGAGACTGCTCAGTTATATCTGCTGTTTTTTGCTTTTCATCGGTTTCAGCAAATTAATGACAACTTAATTGAAGCATTGCTCCATTGGGTCGATCAATACGAGAAACAGGCCAAGCGTGCCGCTGAAGAAGCAATGAATAATGCGGTTACCAATGCAGCGAAAAATTTACAGGCTGCGGGTCATGTATTGAGCCTGTTTACGGATGACACCATCACCGATGACACACCTTTTTCCATTATTAAAGAAAAAGCCTATGCATTGCTTGAACAAGAGAGATTCCCATTAGTTGCTGATTACTTACGCAATATTGCTTTCGACAAAACGGCATTTGAATGGTCACATTACACAAAATTATCCGCCACATTCAAACGTAACTTAAGGCAACTTTTTACTGATCTGGATTTTGCCGGACGTGTAGAAGACTCTCCTTTGCTTGAAGCTATCGCGTTTTTACAAAACTTATTGCGCACAGAAAAATCACCAAGGCAAACTGACCCTAATTCATTTCCGACTGAGATTATTCCTAAAGGTTTACGCCGATATTTGTTTAGTAAAGAGGGCAAAACATTTAAAACGCTTGATGTAGATCGCTATGAGTTTTTGGTCTATCGCCTACTACGCAACTCACTGGAAGCGGGTGATGTGTACGTTAAACATAGTAATGAATTTCGCCGCTTTGAAGATGACTTAATAAGCGATCTTAGATGGCAGGATAAAGAACGAGTATTGCAAGATATTGGTGCACCCATTTTATTGGCCCCTATCCAAGATACTCTGGCTGTATTTCATACTATGCTAGCAGCACGTTATAGTGCGATTAACCAACATATTTCTGATGGGGTCAACAAACATATTAAAGTAATTGGGGCTGCCGAAAAGCGTCGTTGGAAGCTGCTTTATCCGAGCAGTGATGAATCCGTTAATAGCGATTTTTACAGCCAGTTACCAGGAATTGGTATTGCGGATCTACTGTGGTTTGTTGCGGGTAATACTGGATTTTTAAATGCATTTACCCATGTATTAGATCGTTATGTAAAGCATGAAGCTGATCCCCGTGAAATTTTCGCCTGTATTGTTGCGATGGGAACAAACATGGGGTTAGCAAAAATGGCTGAGGTTTCAGGCCTTAGCTCAGCATCAATGGCGGGGACATCAAGAAATTATCTACGCTTGGAGACATTACGAGCGGCTAATGATGCGATTAGTAATGCGACCAGCCAGCTACCCGCATTTCATCTCTATGATATTCAGGACACACTTCATTCAAGTAGCGATGGTCAGCGGATAGAAACGCAAATTAACACCCTTAACGCTCGATATTCTCCCAAGTATTTTGGTTTACAGAAAGGTGTCAGCGCCTACACGTTGGTTGCAAATCATGTTCCTATAAATGCAAAGATTATTGGGACTCACGAACATGAAAGCCATTACGTTTTCGATTTATTGCATAACAATACCTCTGATATAAAGCCAGAACGGCATTCCACTGACACCCATGGCACCAATCAGGTTAATTTTTGGATTTTGCATGCATTTGGATATCATTTTGCACCTCGTTATCGTGATTTGCATAAGAAAATGGATACGTTAGTCGGCTCACAACATCCCAATGAGTGTGGTGACTGGCTAATAAAGCCTGCCCGAAAAACCAACGATGAATTGATTGAACGTGAATGGCCCAATATTCAACGGATCATGGCATCGCTAGCTCAAAAAGATGTTACTCAAGCCACGATTGTTCGCAAACTCTCGAGCTATTCGCGTCAGAATCAGACCAAGAAAGCATTATGGGAGTTGGAAAACATATGCCGAACGCTATACATTCTCGACTTTGTCGACGATGTTGGCTTACGTCAATGTGTACAAAAAGCATTAAATCGTGGCGAAGCCTATCATCGTCTTAGACGAGCAGTTGCATTTGTTAACGGTGGAAAATTCAGAGTAAAAACAGAAGAGGAGCAGCAAATATGGAATGAATGCTCTCGGCTCATCACCAACGCGGTCATTTACTACAACACAGTGCTGCTATCTCGTGTCTATGAACAGAAGCAAACAGTAGGAGATCAAAATGCACTGGCTCAGCTTCACAGTATTTCGCCCGTTGCATGGCAGCACATCAATATGTATGGCAATTTTGAGTTTAGTCCATCAACCTCAAAAATAGATATCGATGCATTGGTTGCTCGATATGCTGAACCAGAATATTGGAAGCAAGCGCTGATTGAGAACGAGAATTCAAGTGAGTGATTTTAGAATTTAAAGCTAACTTTACATTTTTGGCGCGTTGGGCAAATTTAGCCATAAACAGCCGGTCGACTTTCGTAAATCCATTAATGGCTTATCGTTGCTGGTCGAGCAAGAGATGCAGCTCTCGCCATTTAGCGGCGCACTGTTTGTGTTTTGTAATCAGCAGCGTACCCGGTTAAAAGTACTGTACTGGGATAGCACCGGGTTTTGCCTGTGGTACAAACGGCTTGAAAAAGACAAGTTCCGCTGGCCACGGCAGATGCCTGGCAAAATACTGTCTATTAGCGAGCAGCAATGGCAT
>NZ_JAKKRV010000038.1:0-7299 GCF_025653985.1 Shewanella sp. SM69 | reverse complement strand
GCCTGATAAGAAATATGAAGCCAGGCAAACGCTAGCCAAGCCGTTGCTCGCGCAATTCAAAAGCTGGTTGGATAAATCAAGCGAGAGTGTCACGAAAGAAAGTTTACTGGGAGCGGCTATTACGTATAGCCTGAATCAGTGGCCCAAGCTTGTCCGCTATCTGGATGATGGCTGTCTGAATATCGACAACAATCGTGCGGAGCGCGCCATCAAACCGTTCGTGATTGGTCGCAAGGCGTGGTTGTTCGCCAATACCAAGACGGGAGCACAAGCCAGTGCGGCACTGTACAGCCTGGTCGAGACCTCAAAAATCAACGGACTGGAGCCGTATGATTACCTATGCCGCTTATTAACCGAGCTACCCAAAGCCAACACCCAAGAGAAACTACAGCAACTCCTGCCTTACTGATCACCCGCCACACCGCAAGGTGTGGTTGGCGTTACGCTTACAGAGTAACTCAGAATAATCTTCAGTTTTAATGTCGCTATCGAGGATGTATGGATAAACTTATGAAAAAAACTAAATGATGTTTCGAGTATATCGTATCTAGATTTTCTTGATGTTGGGCGCACTGTATCGCCTATCACAATAGATAAAAGTAAGTCCTCAGTTGAGAGCTTAACTGAGCAAAAAAGTCATAGAAAAATGCACCGTAGATTTATTGTCAGAGGTCACTGGAAGTTGCAAGCCTACGGCGAAAAAATGAGTTTAAGAAAGCGAATCAGAATTGCGCCTTATTATCGTGGTCAGGATATGGCGGTTTTGATAAATAAACCATATCTTGTGAAATGATTTTAATTAACTTATTGAAAAGAAAGTAAAATAGAGTCATTAAGGAAGGGGGTTTATGATTATTCGTCCTGCAAAACAAAGAACTAAATGTTTCTATTGTGAGGAAATTGGCACTTTTGCTGTTAGTCAAAAATCAACATTTTACCCAACTCATGTGTGTCAGAAACACCACGATAGCATCCTATACCCAGCGAGGATTATTTACACTTCACACGCTCATCGGAAAGACAATAAACCTATCTCCAATGTTAGATTTATAATGTTTTTCAGGCAGGTTGCAGTAATGACCGAAGGTGGATTAAAGGAACTTGGTTACGCTGGCAGAAGTCGATCCCATTGCACTATCGTACCAGACGAAAGAAGTGCTGTAGATTTTCTTTTAGAAAATCCACCCATAAATGCAGATGGTAAATTGTTTCGAATCGCCAAAGGTAGAGAGGGCAAGAAGTTGTACGAAGCATGTAGTAATCCCCGTATTCTAAAAATATCAAACTCTTTGCAGAGTCCGAGCATAAGAACTATCTCTGCCGAGGGTGCATTTCAAAAGCTAACAAAATCAAAAAAGCAGAACATCCGATGGTTGGGCGGTAACACCATAGCAATATTTTAGCCTTTTGGTAGGCGCTTTTTGGAACAACCTGAATTAAGGTGCCATTTTGTCAACTTTATTGATATTTGTTAATGATAATGGTAGTATGGTAAATGAGGTTATGCCTCATATTTCACCGCAATATGTTCCGCTAGTTCAGCACAGAGTGCCAGAATAGTGGCTATTAAAAGTGAACGCATCCGTTGATGCTAAATTAGGAAATAGGCAGATGAAAAGTATGACAAATGAACGCATTACCACTCGTGTAAGCATTGAGTCAAAAGAGCTGTTAGAGAAAGCGGCTGCGCTTGCTGGTTATGCCAGTATTAACAGCTTTATTGCGAATACAATGATTTCAGAAGCGAAAAGATTGATCACACAAGAGCATTTTCTGGTGTTATCAAAAAATGATGCTTTAGCTTTTGTGAACGCTTTAGATGCACCCGTTAAAAGTAACAGTCGGTTTCTTAATGCCGCGCGCAAGCATAAGGAAACGGTAAACAATGAAAGTTACCCCATTTGATAAAAATAAGCATGACCGTAAGGGTTTTGATTGTGGGAATACAGAGCTAAACAACTACCTGAAATGTATTTCAGGTCAGCATGAAAAGAAAGATATTTCAAGGACATATGTTCTTACTTCTGAGTTAAATCCTTCACATATAAAAGGTTATTACTCTATTGCTGTAGCTCAGGTATCTCTTAGCGAGTTACCAACCGAAATAGCTAAAAAATATCCATCTGAAATAACGTGCAGCTTGATAGGTCGAATGGCTGTTAACCATACCTGTCAAAGACAAGGGCTTGGTTCAATATTGCTTATAGATGCAATCAAACGAATTATCCACGCTTCCAGTGCAATTCCTATCCCTATGATTATTGTACAAGCAAAGAACGAAGATGCTAGACGTTTTTATAGTGAGTTTGGTTTTGTATCTTTTCCTGATAATTATTTGAAACTTATGATGACACTAGCCCATGCTAAAGCGATGTTGAAAGAAGCCGAGCATTAAAAAATGAGCAAAACAATTTAGATAAATGTGCGGCATTCACTCAAAGCGCTTTTCAATTGAGCGGTATTCGCTCGTAATTGTTTTGGGGTTTTATTTCTGAGTGCTAGGAAACATTTTATCTGTTTCAAGTATTGATGAAGCCAATTCATTTGCAGAAACAATTGACCATGTTGAATTGCACTGTCCCGCGATAACCATTGGAGTGAACCCTAGTTACCTTGCTGATGCCCTTGCAAAACAAGGGGGCGACACAGTAACTTTTTACTTCAACCAGTCAACAGCGATTTTGATCACTTGTGACATACATGAATTGATCACTCTAGTCATGCCCGTTCGTTGTTGATTTTAACTGATCAGAGCAATTGATAAAGCCTATAAAACATAGGCTTTATTGTTTTGCATTTTGGTTTGATTTGGTTACTGAATAAGTATAACGGTGGGTCGCCTTGAACACTGTTAATTGCTCGAAATTGAATCAAATGCTAAAATCTAAGGTAAGGACATCCTTATGAGTAACTACATAGTGTCACCTGAAACGTTTATTTTGTATTCATTAGCTGGTTTTTCTGTTGCGACTTTAATGCTCGTAGCAGTAGGTTGTTTCGCCATCAGGCAAGATAAAAACAAACAACCTAATAAATAACACAGTTATAAACAACTTACCCTTGAGGGACACTCCCTCAAGGGCGTGTGTTCCTCTAAATTTAGAGAGAAACACACGAACAATGATGCTTGGCCACATGGCATTAGTTCAATATCTCCAGAACTTCCCAATGCGTCTTATCTGTCGTCTGCAACTAGGGTGAAAACTATGCTAAATATTGATGATCCTACACAAACCGAACGAGCTCATGCGTTATGGCGACTAGGCTTTAGACCTTTTTTTCTTGGGGGAGCAATATTAGCTGCGTTATATATCCCTTTGTGGTTACTAACTTGGTTTACTCCTCAATATAGTTTTTTTCCTTCATCTTTTTGGAGTAAAGTATTGCCCCTATGGTGGCATCCACATGAAATGTTGTTCGGTTTTGCAATCGCAATTGTCTGTGTTTTTTTACTTACTGCGGTTCAAAATTGGACAAATCAACCCACATTAAAGGGATGGCCACTTGCGTTGACCTTTAGTTGCTGGTTGCTGGCACGATTATTACTGTTACTCCCTATTCAAGTTCCACTAATTTTGCCGGCATTATTTGATTCATTGTTCCTTGGTATGGCAAGCCTTACCCTATGGCGCTGCATTTATAAGGTGAAGCAATGGCGCAATATTGGTTTTCCGATTATGTTGTTTGCAGCACTCGTGATTAACAATGTCAGCTATTACGCTTTATTTGAACGCGACTTCATCCTTGCTAATCAAATTTGGCAGGCCATGTTATGGTGGTTAGCCTTACTTATCACCATAGTTGGTGGGCGTGTCATTCCATTCTTTACCGCGATGCGCATTAAGGCCACTAAAGCAGATCCCTTAACTTGGGTTGAATACCCGCTGATCCTGACGATGATCTTGCTCGTCATTCAATCACTCATCCACCTTATACCTCAGGAAGTCGAGCGAGGCTTACTACTCATTACAGGGCTCTTGCATCTAGTCCGATTTGTACGCTGGTTACCCCATAAAACACTGACGGAACCTATGCTGTGGTCCTTGCATCTTGCCTATTTAATGTTGCCACTTAGCCTGTTAGCCATGAGTTGGTATCTCGATAATGAATATGCCTATCGCAGCCTGCTTCACCTATTTGCTATTGGTTGTATGGCTACCCTGTGTCTTTCGATGATCTCCAGAGTGTCACTCGGACACACGAGCCGAAATATTTATGAAGGCCCGAAAATGATTTTGGCATTTATCTGCCTACCATTAGCGGCACTGCTCAGGGCATTGATGCCCATCTGGTTTCCGGCCCACTCCCAAGTATGGTTATGGTTGGCTGGCACTTGCTGGTTTATCGCATTTGCACTGTTTGTATGGCACTATTTGCCAATACTCTCTCGCCCCCGTATTGATGGGCGCCCAGGTTAATATTGATGTTCTGACAAAAGGATACAAAGTGAAAATTTATTTAAAAACAGTCATATTACTCAAGCTGATTGGCTTTCTCGTTATTGCTACATGCACATCTGTAGCGGCTTCTGATACCAGCAATCAACAAAAATATCCTAATCAATATCAATCTTGGCAAGCCACATCTGAACAAGTTGAGCGCGAGGATATGCTCGCAAATTATCCTGCCAGTATCATACTCTGGGCAGGATCTTCCTATGCAAAAGAGTACCATAGCCCACGGGGACACCATTTCGCCGTTGCCGATGTGACACAGACTTTACGTACAGGAGTGCCCCCTAAAGCAGGAGAGAAGGGCTTATCCGCCAGTTGCTGGACCTGTAAAACACCTGATGCGCCCAGATTGATAGAACAATTGGGATTTGAAGGGTACTCTGCCAAAAACTTTACCGATTTGGGCAAAGAGATCCAAAGTGTCGTCTATTGCAGCGATTGCCATGAGTCTGGTACACAGAAATTAGCCTTACCTCGCCCACATGCTCAAGATGCAATGGCCAAAGTTCACTTGCCATTCGATAAACAAGATAAAAATATGCAAGGCGCACAGGTGTGCGGTCAGTGTCATGTGACTTATTATTTCCGTCCAGAAAAAAGTAATGTCGTTAATATTCCTTGGATTTTTGGTAGTACCGCCGATGATATTGAAAAATATTACGACACTCGCCGCTTTTTTGAATGGATCCACCCCATTTCAAAAACGCCCATACTCAAAGCACGTCATCCTGAGTTTGAGCACTGGAGTCGTAGTAAACACGCCGAAGTCGGTGTCACTTGCATTACTTGCCATATGCCAACCCAGCAGGATGCAAAAGGTGTTGAATTTACGAGCCATAAAGTTGATAAAGCCTTACCGCATTTTGATAGTAGCTGCAGCGGCTGCCATAGCAGTAAAACCAAAATCGAAACTAAACTCGCGGCGAATAAGTTAACCATTGAAACCAAAGCCCGCGAAGTGGAATCTTTACTCGTCAAGGCTCACTACGAAGCCAAAGCAGCATGGGATGCAGGCGCTAAATGGGAACAAATGAATGAACCCATAATGGCGATACGGCACAGTCAATGGCGCTGGGATTTTGCCATGTCTTCACATGGCCTCTATGCCCATAATCCACAAGAAGGTAAGCAGCTTTTAGATAAAGCCATTGAACAAGCGAACGAAGCACGTCATCTGCTCGCTGGAATATTGAAGCAACTTAACGTTACTCAAGTTAGCTATCCAGATATCAGTACTAAGGAAAAGGCCCATCAAGCAATAGGGTTAGTAGAGACTGATTTAATTAAAGAAAAACAAAAGTTTATTCAGAATGATGTTAAGAAACACTGGCAACCAGTTAGTCAATATGGTTATTAGTGAGATTTAGTATTGCTAGTAGGGCGTTCGGAATTCAGCATCAGGCTAAAATTAAATGTCTAAGCATGCTGTCTAAACGCCCTTTAATGTATTAGTTCAGACTAGATCTGACACATCGTCTTCAAAATATGAGAGTTAGAGACTATAAAAGGCTATTTATTATAACGACACACGGTTGCTGTACATGAGCATAAACTGCCTCATGGCAGGCTTCCAATCTCGTAGTGGCATTGTCCACTTTTTAGCAATCTGGTGTAAAGCCAGATACAGCAACTTCAGCACCGCGTCATCACTCGGAAACGACCGCCTGGTCTTGGTCACCTGACGTAGGCTGGCATTGAGTGATTCGATGGCGTTGGTGGTGTAAATCACCTTGCGGATTTCCGGGGGACAGTCGAAGAAAACGCTAAGCCTTGTCCAGTTTTCGCGCCAAGATTTGCTGATACTTGGTTGCTGCTTATCCTACGTCTCGGCAAATTGCTTCAGGGCTAGTTCGATTTGCTGCAACGGCTTTACGCTCTTTTCAACTGACAAAGTGCAGGCTGTTGCGGATTTGATGCACGATGCACAGCTGTACCTGCGTTTTAGGGTAAACCGCTTATATCGCATCCGGTAAGCCCTCAAGGCCATCAACGCAGGCGATCAAGATATCTTCTACACCGCGGTTTTTAACGAACAGCGCGAAATTCTCCGACCATAGCTTATGAGCCAAAGCTAATAAGTACTGCATTAGTTACTTGTGAGATAAAGGTCGGCGAGACTTCAACACCATAGGTTTCTTCAAAGTGGGCTTGGATATCACGGGTAGACATGCCTCTGGCGTAAAGCTAGACGATGCGCTAATCAAAGCCGCCGAGCTGTTTCTCGCCTTTCTTGATGAGCTTAGGCTCAAAGCTGCCATTTCGGTCTCGCAGTGGGTCAAGCTCAATGTCGCCGTGAATAGTGCGTACTGATTTACGGCTTTTACCGTTAAGGGAGTTGCCAGTATTTTTACCGGCCGCATCATGTTTGGCATAACCAAGATGCTGCTCCATCTCGGCTTCAAGAGCACGCTCAGCAAGCTTTTTAGTCAACTGCTTAAGGATACCTTGCTCACCAAGCAGGTCTTGAGGGGATTTGTAATCAGCTAATAACTAATCGATAAGCTGGTCTGATACTGGCATTCTTTTTTCCTTTCAAATACATGGATAGAATGCCACTTACACAGATCTTTTTATACTCTCACTTTTATCGGATAGCGCGGAAAACCTCGCCGTTCAGGGCGAGGATGAATAGCGCAACGGCGAAGCCGTTCTGAGGGCTACGCCGGAGTTTGTTGCTGCTCAATATACTGCCGGATGATCTCAATTGGCGCACCACCACAGCTCCCCGCAAAATAACTGGGCGACCAGAGCGCACCTCCCCAGAGTTTCTTTTTGATCGAAGGGTAATTCTTTTTTCGGATCATCCGGCTGGATACACCTTTGAGACTGTTAACCAGATTCGACA
>NZ_JAKKRV010000037.1:0-8073 GCF_025653985.1 Shewanella sp. SM69 | reverse complement strand
AAATTTCGACCTAACTCAGTCAAGGTCAGTGTCTTACATTCAATCAGTGCCTTAGAGGCCAGCATCAAGCTGTTTAATCGTTTTAGGTGAAGTTCTGGGCAGTATTGGTGTAAAGAATGTTGTAGGATATTGGCTTCGCGCATCTTGTTGTCCAAGTGTAGTTTTTAGCGAAACCATTTGATCATGCAACAAGATGCGCTTCCACCCTAATTTGATGATTTATTTGTAAATCATCAGGGGATTCTTCAGCATAAAATTTTCATGTAGAAAGTTATCATTAATAAGGCTTGCGAGCTTATCCCCGTTCCATTCCTCGAATTCAATATTTTCATTCGTCTTAGTTTTAGAATCTATATAACCAGTAAATAAATCTCTAACAGGTGTTTGCACATCGCCACCAAAACAAGGACAAATAACAATTGGTTTGCCTTTATGCTCAGGTGGCAGTCTATGAGGAATATAGGAATCAATAATTTCATCTAGAGATGGTCTTAATGCTTGGTTTTCATTTCCATTCCATGTAGATCGAGTCAAGTCTCCCGCTTTAATTGAAAAGAGGTAAACCTTTTCAACTCCACCATATAACGAACCAACAGCGGCAACATCCACGCCTCTTTCGCTTGCCCCTCTTATTGGTTTTCCAAAGACAGTCAAACCAAGCTGGCTTAATAAATCAGGTAATATCGCATCGAGTTCATCTCTTTCGTTAAGAGAGGCTAAGTATTCTTTAATAACAAGCTTCATATCTTACCCCTCATACCTAAAAATATTAATTAGTCGGTTTAATCCAATGGGATCTATGGAAAAAAATATAGGAGTTTCAGTTGAGTGACTTATTTTACTGAGAGGCATTACCTGCCTTCTGGACTCTCCATTACCATTATACTGCTTAAAAACAGACTTGTTGCCATACAATAAGACTTTTGAGTTATTGCCAAACAATGATGCCAAGAAAGAGCCCTTACGTGCTTCTTTCATCATTGCTTCATTTTCAACATAATTTTTCCGTCCCATAGCTTCTCTATGTCTAGTACTGGGATGAAGTTCTTTGTTTAAAGACGCTTTCATTAGTACGTCATGATAGGCATCATTTCTCTTCAATAAATGGAGTAACTCTTTGGTTTTCTTTTTCCGTTTATCCAGTTCAGCTATATGATCTTTAATAACCCCCTCTATAGTTTTGGGTGTATTCATAAGTAATGGGTAAAATAATAACTCAGATATTTTTTCAAAATCAGAATCATTACAGTGTTCCAATATCGAAAGTACGTAAAATGTAGCCAACTTCGGTTTTAAGAATAACCAACCAACGGCTTTTCTTGCGACAAAGAAATAGTCCTTGGAGTCATCGATTTTACTTACTTTAGAGGGAGTGTTTTCATGTTCGAAAATAATATCTGAAGCAGCCTGACAAAGGTAGTGGTTGCCAGAACAAAACCAACGAGTAAATAACTCTTCATGATCTATGTTTTTATTTTCCCATATCGCTGTAGAGATATTGTGAAAGCTGGTGATTTCGAAGTTGTCATCGCAATTGGCAACAAGCTTTTTTTCTAATAGTCCAATAACTTCAGCTCTGCATTCCCTGTTTAGAAGAGTCGTTAACGCATAGTCTACAGTATGGGATTTTTGCCATTCAGTGATTGAAAATTGATCAAAGAAACTTAAAAAGAGCACCTCCCATTCTGTTGGTAAATGCTCTTCATCCAACCATACTATTCGTGATACCTCTTCTAGCAACATAATCGAATCGTCAAGTAAGCATAATGTTATGCTTTTGGTGGCATTCGCAGCAAGTGAAGAGTCTTTTTTACATATCTCATTAATAGTCTGTAAACAACTTTTAGCCAGCTCATCAGCATGGTTTTGTTCTAATAATGAATGTATATGTTCAAGAGCTTTTGCTAGTAAGCCACTATCGCTTGAATATTTTAAATAACCCAATGCTAGTATTGCTTCAGTTTGTATTTTTTGATTTGAATGAGCGGTCAGTTCTAGAGCGAATTGGAAGCTTTCTTCTAAAGATATCTTCGATTGACTGATTAAAGTAGCTCTTAAAAAAAACTCCCATTTAGTCGGTGACTTAGCCAACATTTCAACAGCATCTTTAATTCTTGACTTATTTTCACCCAAAAATTCACTTATAGGTATATTGCAATATTCGCCCTTACTTAGAATTATTTGGCTTGTTTCAAATACAGATTTAGTAGGTGCTTCAATTAAACCAATCACACCTAAGTATTGTCGTATGTGAGAAATGTATCCATCTAAGCATTGAGGGGAATTTAAAAATTTTAAAACGTCCAATTCCCCTGAGTTATGAGCACTAGCAAGTTTTTTGATAACTTCTTTATATTCAATCCGGTAATCGCTAAGAAGCTCAACTAACGAATGATAGTAATCCTCAGTTGCTAGGACTACTTCTAATTTCTGATTAAAATCGATTTTTTGATTCTCTTGCACAACAGACTACACCTTGTAATTATTATTTGATACCAATTAACCATTTGATTTATAAATGCTTATTTTGGAGTGGTTGTAGCTGAATAGTATCTGCGAATTGATCAGCCATCAAATCATTAAATACGGTTCAATCCAGCAATTAGTCACCTAAGGACCTGTCTCTTAGTCACATCTTTTATGCATTTAAAAGTGCATAAAATCGGTCTGATAAAGAATAGGTATGTACTAGACTTGTCTAGCCTTAATGCACACAGCTCAGTTAATGACCAGATGTGGGTTGTAAAACTTGTTTACCGCCCAATTGACTTACCTTTAAGGGTCTATTCTGCATTGGTTTTGGACTTGTGACTAAGGACATATTGATTCATTACAAAAGGTTGGTCAAACACTGATTTATGACCCCATGACGAACAGTGACTCTAAATGATAATGGGGCAGAACAGACTTTCATCAGTCTGTTCTGTTATAGACAGGGAATTTAGATCAAAAAGTCTTCGATTGAACGGCCATTTTCAATTTGTTTTTTGAAAATAGTTGGCATTCTACCTTGCCCTGTCCAAGTGACAGTTTCGCCCTCAACTACGATTGAATATTTAGCTGGACGTGGTGCTCTTGTGCTTTTTACTTTAGCAGTAACACCGCCAAGATCATCAAGTGATAAACCAGCTGACTCAATCATCTTCTGAAGTTCTGCAATTTTAGCGATACGCTCAGCATTTGCTTCAGCTTCAGCATTCGCTTCTTCTTCTCTTTCAGCAACGATCTTGCCTAACTTTTCGTACACATCTTTTAGTTCAGCAACAGATAACTCTTTAACAGAAGCTTTTAAGCGACGAGCATGAGTTAAGATCTCTAAGAATTCAGACATTGTATTTCCCTAATAAGTTTGTATCGCAACAATATAGCTGATCTTCAATTTGTAATGAATACACAAAGAGATTCAAATTAATAGTTATTAACATGCAGAAATTGCGTGTTTACGCGCAATATTTAGCTGTTTTCGAAGCGAATTGCTAGATTATGTCGATAAACTTCACTTCTGCACACAAAACTGCATAAACATTCAGAATTTGACTCATCTCTGACTTCTTACTCGGTTAGGGGGAGCAGAAGCACATCAGCCAACAACGAACGCGAGATCTCTGAGCTTTATGTGTGAATCAGTCTGTGCGAGACTGATTCACAAACTCACGACTTCGAGTACCCACTTACTCCCTTTATTTCTCATTCACAAACTCACGACTTCGAGTACCCACTTACTCCCTTTATTTCTCATTCACAACTAATTAATCAAGAAACTATACTTATAACTTCAACGACTCACCATCTTCAGGAATTAATACTTGTTTTTCTATGCCTTTTTCCTGCACGAACTCCCTGAGCTCTTTACGAGTCAATGCTGCGTGATTGACCGTATCCATGTGTACCGCAACAATATTTGCTTGGGGGGCATGCTTAATAGCCCGAAGTGTGTCTTGTTCACCCATGATAATAGAACCTTCAAGGCTGTCTAAACGAGCATCACCCGTGTTAAGAACAACTACTTCAGGCTTAAATTCATTTAGAGCATTTTCCACTTCATTACGCCAAATGGTATCACCGACAAAATATACAGTACTGTAATTATCTGCTTGTAAAACCACCCCCATAGCTTCTCCTAACAATTTAGCTAACTCTGGGATTGCATACATTTCATCCGTGCCATGCTGCCCACCCGTTTTGGTTAAACTAATGCCATTGAACTGAGTTTTAATCCCTAACACACGCACATCTTTAAAGCCTTGAGCGCGAATAGTATTTGCATCCTCTTCATTTTGAACAAATAAAGGCATCGTTTTAGGTATTACACTTTGTGCTGCATCATCCCAATGATCAAGATGTGTGTGAGTGACAATAACAGCGTCTACATTGTCAATTACAGCTTTAGCTGACATGGGTAAATCGATCATTGGTATACGTATTTCACTACGGTAAGTACCGGCAAAACCAGGATAGGTATCTTTCTCTGCCAGCATAGGATCGATTAAGAATGTTGTGCCACCATAAGTAAGTTTAGATGTTGCATTTCGAATATGCTGAAAGTGAATCTGCTGTGGTTCTGCATGCAGCGTTGGAGCCGATTCAGCTAGTGCATTGCTGCTATTTATTATGGTTGCAAGCCCTAAGGTAAGTAGGATGGTGATAGCTTTGTTTTTCATAATGTATCTCTTTGGCGGTTGATTAATATGAGACATTATCTTCGGTATTTACGAGAGGGAATATTGACCCAAGTGACAAATGTCGAAATAATTGGGCCAAATAATGATATGACGAACCACTTGGGAGCACTTTGCATATGCAAGTACCAACAGTCGCTTTGATTCTCTACCCTCATTTCAGCGTGTTTCATGTCGCTGTGCCTCAAGCCGTTTTTTCGATGCAGCCAGATAACAAACCCATTTTTGACTTAAAGATAGTGTCAATTGATGGTAAGCCACAACACACTGACAATTGGATGACAGTTCAGCCTGATGGTGGATTAGAACTCGTTGAGTTGGCAGATATAGTTGTCATCCCTGGGTGGCATGACCTAGACAGTGCACCTGCTTCTGATGTATCTGAAGCATTGGTTAAAGCTCATGAAAGAGGGGCTATGGTCGTGGGGCTTTGTTATGGTGCTTATGCGTTAGCCTACTCAGGGCTATTAGATAAAAAAGAAGCTGCAACTCATTGGATGGCAGAGGAAGATTTTACAGTTCGTTTTCCAAATATAAAGCTAAATACGAATGCACTTTATGTTGAAAGTGACCGTGTAGTCACTTCTGCAGGTACTGCTGCCGCTTTAGACTGTTGCTTGTATATTGTGAGGTCTTTTTATGGGACAAAAACAGCGAATAAAGTTGCACGTATCTTAGTTGTACCTCCGCACAGAGAAGGCGGTCAGGCACAATTTATTGCACAACCTATCCCAAAATCAACTCAAGATGCAGAGGTCAATAGGTTACTGGATTATTTACGTGAAAACCTCGACAAACAATATTCTATCGCTGATTTAGCAGATCAATTATTTATGAGTCGCCGTACCTTTACTCGGCATTTCAACAACGCTACCGGTATGTCATTTGGAAAATGGCTTGTAAGTACTCGTCTGCAACGTAGCCTTGAGCTTCTTGAAAGTACAAGACTTTCTGTAGAACAAGTGTCTGAAATGGTTGGTTTTCAGACTGCAACGTCATTTAGGCAACATTTTAATCAACGTTTTCACGTTAGCCCAAGTGCTTGGCGTAAAACGTTCGCAGGAAGTTAATGGTGTTCAGAAAATTAACAAGCACTAAATGAAATAGCTTTTCCCCAGCTGGCATCCGTTAACATAAGTCTTTGCATGGCTTGAGGTTATAGTTACTTTTGGCGAAGCAAATTATAACGTCTTGCCATACTGTCTGAAAATCACCGGCCAAAGATCAACAGACCCTAGCTACTTCACTTTATAATTTATTGCGTTGGATAAGTTGGTCTGGAATGGTTTCACCCCATTTTCCCATTGCTTCAAGAACATCTCGTAGATTTTCGCCTAAAGTAGTTAATTCATATACCACTCGTGGCGGCGTTTCGGCATACACAGTGCGAGTAACAAGTCCGTTAGCTTCAAATTGCTTTAATCTGTGGGTTAGGGTATGTGCACTAATTCCATTCAGGTTATTTTTCAGTTCGGTAAAACGAAGGGGGCCATGTAACAGCTCTCTAATGATTAACGTTGCCCATGGGCCATCCATAAGTATTAAAAAACGCGCGACTCCGCAACAAGGCGTTTCTCTGTTATTCATACTTTTCTCATTTTTGTAAGTTATTTCTAATAGTGCATTTGACGTAACCGACTTAACGTCTGCACTATTATCACTCTGTTTAAATTATCATTACTGGAGTATATATGAAATACATTATTCATGGAGCAACTGGTGCCCAGGGAGCGCCCCTTTTTAATAAGTTGATTGAGCAAGGTACGGATGCAGTTGCTGTTGTGCGCAACCCCACCTCTCTTAAGGGTGTTCCAACAGTCGCTTTAGACTTAACTTCAGTGGACTCTCTTATTTCTGCTTATGCTGGTGCTGATGGGATATTCCTTCATTTACCAATTGGTCCTGAAGTAATGCGTAGTGAATTTGCACATAATATAGCGAAAGCGATTATGGAGGCTAAGCCTGCCCGTGTAGTTCTTACAACTAGTGGTTGGCCCTTAGGTATCCCTGGAGATAAAAGCGCATTGCCCACTCTGATTAATGAACTTGAGAAGACGAGCGTCTCTTTGGCTATCATTGCACCGCAGTTATATCTTGAGAATTTGTTGTTGCCAATTGTTATTGGACCAGTGAAAGAAGATCATAAACTCCCTTATCCACTACGTAATGATTATCCAGTTTCTTGGTGTTCTCATCTTGATATTGCTGATGTCGCAGCAGCTCTTCTTCGCGATTTTTCTGTAACAGGGATTGTGGAAGTGGGCCAATTGCCTGCCATCACTGGTAATGACCTAGCAGATGCATTTGCCGACTATTTTGGTCATGATGTTAGCTTTCAAAGCCTTACTCCTGATGAGTTTGGTATGAAATTAGCTATTTTGTTTGGAGAAAGTGCCGCAACAGAGGTTGTAAAAGGATATAAAGCAAAAGCATTAACTCAAGATTCAGCAATCAAACAAGCTATGAGTGCGCAAGTATTATTAGGAATTACACCACGTACCGTAGGACAGTGGTTAAGAGATATAAATATTTGACTATCTGATAATCTGGCCTATACATTAATATGTAAAGGCCATAAAATCCTAAGTAACACCTAAATTATCACCGAGTGGCTGTGTGAGAAATTCTTTTTTTAAAGACTATTAAACCAAATTTAACATTATATTTTAAGAGATAGAGTATCATATTTTTCCATATCCAAAACTTGTACACAAAGCTTGTCCAATACACTTTTAAACAAGGTCGCAAAAAATAAAAGTTAAACATTATCATTCGTAAACAAGATAATAATTATATCTCTATCAAATAAGTGAGCGTCAGTTAAGTATGTTTCGCTAGATGAATTTTCATCACCATTTATGTAAAACTTTAGTTTTTTAATTAATCTTGTTTAATGGGAGTTTTCAATAACTTATTGCAACCTTGGATCGTGAAGATTTCAACAAATTTTTCAGGTGAAAAACCTAATTAAATTGGCAATAGATTCTTCCATGATAACATTAATTAAAAACTGTCTTATAGAAAAATCAGAAATGAACATTGTAAAAATAGGTTACATGTTCACCTAGGAATTAAAGGAAATCGTAAAGTAAAATCTAATAGTTCTGTATCCACATCATGAATTAATTCACTTAGTTAAATGCTAAGTACTGAAGAATCCCCTGATGATTTACAAATAAATCATCAAATTAGGGTGGAAGCGCATCTTGTTGCATGATCAAATGGTTTCGCCAAAAACTACACTTGGACAACAAGATGCGCGAAGCCAATATCCTACAACATTCTTTACACCAATACTGCCCAGAACTTCACCTAAAACGATTAAACAGCTTGATGCTGGCCTCTAAGGCACTGATTGAATGTAAGACACTGACCTTGACTGAGTTAGGTCGAA
>NZ_JAKKRV010000036.1:0-8361 GCF_025653985.1 Shewanella sp. SM69 | reverse complement strand
AGTTTAGAACACAAAATCAGAGAACAACTCGCACAAACCGAAGCGTTCTTCCCAAGTATGGTAAAGAACAAGACGACCTCCAGACCGACGGCACGTTGGGTCTTCTTGCAATTCGAAGGCATAGATACGCTAGAGATTAACGGCCAAAGGTTCATCACTGGACTTCAAGATCACCAAACACAACTACTCAAATTACTCGGTAGATTCTATGAGGTAGTTTATTCCTAAATTAGCTGCGGAATGTCGGATATATATGTCCCCAGACCTCAGAAATTTTATTCTAACAGTTAAATCAATTTTAAAAAGCCATTGAGTTAACAATATTTTACGGAGCAGTCAAAAAAATGACCCTGCCAGAGTTCAGTTGATAGCCTAAACTATCGCCATTTTTAGACCGATAGTGACAGCTATTATCCTTAACCAAATAATCCGCCTCTAGACCTAAATTATCAGTTTCAGCACCCATTAACTGTTGCCACAAATCTTGGCAGCCTTGATCATTTAAGTGCTTAGGTTGTGGCCATCCTAAATCATTGATATCGACAACACTCAACTCAGTTTCTAAGGAGGGATTATCAAATACCTCCCAGTTCAATTGCAATTGTGGTGGCTTACCCAAAGACAACCACTGGGAACGCACCATCACTAGCACATTTAAAAAACGAGCGTGTTCCACTTCCAATCCACGAGCCGCTATTTGCGGTAGCGTAAAAAAGTACTTAGCTCCGATCACCGCCATGATAACCAATACAATTCCAATGGCGATCATACGTCCATAGATACGTAATAGATCGCTTTCAGCCTTTTGCTGAGTCTGCATTTAACCTCAGTCCCACGTATAAGATAGGAAATAAATATTATCCATATCGCTTACTTACCGCCTTTGACCACATTGAGCATATCCCACATTGGCAGGTATATTCCCAAGGCCAACACTAAGACAATCACGGCCACAAAACCGATCAAAATTGGCTCCAATTTCGCGGTGAGGTTCTTTAAATCATAGTCTACTTCGCCCTCATAGAAATCTGCCGCATCATTGAGTAATTGATCGATTTGCCCCGTTTCTTCGCCCACAGCCACCATTTGCAGCACTAGTGGCGTAAATAACTTGCTCTGATTCGATACCCTCAGCATAGAGTCGCCAGACTCTATGCCACGGCGCATACCGACTATCTTGTCGTGCATGTAGGCATTATCTACCGCGTCGGCCACTAAACTTAATGCCTGCGTCATCGGTACGCCCGCACTGAGCATCATAGAGAAACTGCGACAATAACGGGCTAACGTCGAACGCTCAATAATCGACCCTACGGCGGGAATGTGTAACTTCCACTTATCCCACTGCTTCTCGCCTTTTTCCGTATGGTGCCAGTAACGAATGCCAATGATAGTACCAATCAGCGCCACCAACATCAGCGCCCAATAATTCACGAATAGATTTGATGTACCAATCAACACTTTTGTCGCCCACGGCAAGTCGGCGCCAAAACGAGAAAACATCTCAGCAAACTTAGGGATCACCATGATATTGAGGATCACCATAGCGAGCGCAATCGCAATCAATACAAACATGGGATAACGCATGGCCGATTTAATTCGTCGCCGCGTCTCTTGCTCACGCTCGATATAACCTGAAAGTTGAATGAAGGCATCTTCTAACTTACCCGTGTTCTCCCCCACGTGCACCATAGAAACAAACAAAGAATCAAACACATCGGGATGTTGATTCATGGATGATGACAAGGGTCGCCCTGCGGTGAGCTGCTCTGAAATATCATTAAGCGCATCTTTCATTCGCTGGGAATGCGCCGTTTCAGATAAGCCTGCTATTGCCCGCAAAATAGGAATGCCAGAACGGGTCAAGGAGTACATTTGTCGGGTAAAAATCTGTAATTCTTCTAACGCGACTTTGCCACCAAATAACTTAGTCAGTGAGAACGACTTAGCCACTTTGGCGACTTTGACTTCAAGGGGGATAATGCCACGCGCCAATAGCATGTCAGCAGCGGCACTTTCCGACGCGGCATCCAATTGTCCCGTAACGGATTGACCTTGACCACTGCGTCCACGGTATTGATAAATTGGCATAATTACGCCTCAACGCCTTGTTGGCTGATAATATCCTTCGACAAAGGTATCTGAGATTCACTCACGTCTTCCACCAACTTAGCAACCTCTTCAATCGTCGTCATGCCTTCGCTCAGATATTGCAAAGCAGACTCTGCGAGTGGGGTGAAGTTAGGGCTCTGCAACGCGGCTCTGGCAAAATCCTGCGGATTACCAGTACGCATAGCATCGATCATCTTTTCATCTAGCTCGAGGATTTCAAAAATACCGATCCGACCGCGATAACCACTGCCATTACAACTCTGGCAACCCGTGCCAATTCTAAAATTCGCATGGGTAAAATCTTTGCGGCTCACACTACTCAGCCAGGCGTTTTCCTGCGGTGTCGGCTGATACTCAACGCCACAGTTATGGCAAACGCGGCGCACTAAACGCTGGGCAATAATCACCCTCAAGGCACTAGCGACCAAATAACTGGCGGCGCCCATATCGAGCAAACGCAGTGCACTGGTAACCGCATCGTTAGTGTGCAAGGTTGATAATACAAAGTGACCCGTTAATGCGCCCCTTAAACCAATCTCAACGGTTTCTTGGTCACGCATTTCCCCGACCATGATAATATCGGGATCTTGACGCAAGGTGGTGCGCAATACGTTGGAAAAGTCTAAGCCAATCTTATGGTTAACTTGAACTTGGTTGATCCGCGGCAATTGATACTCGACCGGATCTTCCACCGTAATGATCTTACGGTCGGCGGTATTGAGCTCGCTCAAAATACCGTACAAGGTGGTGGTTTTACCGCTACCCGTTGGACCTGTGACCAGTAGCATGCCGTGGGGACGTTTAATCTGTTTACGAATACGCGCCAAAATAGCGGGTGGCATACCGGTTTCGTTTAAGGTCAATAAACCCGCCGATTGATCGAGTAACCGCATTACTACAGATTCGCCATGGTAAATCGGCATGGTCGACATACGCACATCGATATGATGACCTTTGATCTCCATGTGGAAACGACCATCCTGCGGCAAACGTTTTTCAGAAATATCGAGTCCAGCCATTAACTTAAGTCGCAATACTAAAGCCGCGGCAATATTAACTTCATTCAGAATCGTTTCGTGTAGCTGGCCATCGATACGCTGGCGAATACGCAAGGCTTTATCACCGGGTTCGATATGAATATCCGAGGCGCGCATTTGCACCGCATCTTCAAAAATCGACTGCAGCAACTTAACCACTGTGGTTTCATTGTCACTGTCGCCCGACGTGAGGCTGGCTAAATCGAACATCTCATCGGCGGCGTATTCTTCTTCGAGCTTACCGGCGATCTGAGCAATTTGATCTGTACGGCGATATAAGTTATCAAACGCTTGCAGCAGTTGCTGTTCGGGCGCTACCGCTAACTTCAAACGCTTAGGTGCGATAAGCATTTCGAGATGATCGAGCGCCTGCAAATCGGCGGGGTCGCTCATTGCTACCAGTACGCTATCGCCCCTGTCTTCAACTGCTAAAGCACGGAAACGTCGGGCTTGCACCTCAGGAATAAGATGCACCACTTCCGCAGGGATTGGCATTTTACTGATATCCAGCAAAGGCACATTCAATTGTTGCGACAAGAACTGCAGTAACTGATGCTCGGTAATCGATTGCAGATCAATGAGGGTACGGCCCAGTTTTTTGCCCGTATTGCGCTGCTCGCCTAACGCCTGTTGTAGCTGGGCTTCGGTAATAATGGCTTCTTGAACTAACAGATCGCCTAAACGCATTTTTAATCTGGGTTTCATTGGCTATCTCCTAGCTGAGTCAAGCGTTGTTCGATAAAGGCACTCGCCTGCGCCGATAAGCCTCTGTGGCCTAATGCAGTCCGATAGGCTTGGCGTGCTTGGGGGAATTGCTGCTGCGAATCAAGCGCATAGGCCAACCCCATCCACCATTTAGCCTGTTGAGGTTCTTGTTGTAATAATTGTCTATAGGCTTGTTCTGACAATGAAAACTGCCCTAGCTTTTGCGCCAAATCCGATTGTGCCATCCACTTTTGTCTCGCCAGCGGATGCGTGTCAGGTATATTGGCTAAGGTCACTAATGCGAGATCAGCCTGACCAGAGGCTTGCTGAACCCGAGCAAGCAATAAAGCAAAGTCTAATTGCTGCGGGAATAACAGCATGCCTTGCAGTAACACTTCACTGGCTTTGGCTAATTGACCTTGCCCATAATGCAGCGCAGCTAACTGCTTGCGCGCTTCATGCATACTGGGATCAAAGCCTAATGTTTGCTCATAATAACTAATGGCATCTTTGAGTTTGCCATCCCTTTCAGCCTCACTCGCCAATGTGAACCGCTTCTGCGCCAGCTGCTTTGGGGTCAACTTCACCTCAGTAATCGCCATTTGCCCTTGGGGTGTGAGTCGATTAGTGCCTGCATCTGCTTTAACTTCTTGTACTTTAAGCTCATTGCTCGCGTTAAGTTCATTATCGGCGGCAACACTGGCACGTTCTGACATCATTAATGCAGAGGGTGCGGCAGCAGTGACCTCGGCGCTTCGCACGCTCGATGTGACACGATTTGACTGTGAATGGCTTGGCTCGCTTGCCGTATCGACTAGCTCATCTGCGAGTGCTGAGCTCTCATCTTGTTGCCGTTGTGACTCTTGTTCAACATCATGTTCTGATTCAAATTCTTGCGGCTGATTAAGTACAACGTCGTCGACACTGGGTTCAAGCTCTTCACTCTTAGTCGTAAACTCCTGTGTAGTCGCAACTTTAAGCGGTTCTTCGACGACAACGACGCTTGCTGGAGGCTGCCTCGAGGTAATCTTGTCTATCTGAACAGACTCGATTTGAGTCTGAGTAGATTCATTTTGCCCATTTGTTTGAGCCGAAATAGTCGCTTCTGCAGGCTTTGCTGTGAATAATTGCCAGCCATAAACCGTGCCGCCACCGAATAGCAGTGATAAACCACAGAGCAGCAGCCCGTTAAACGGAGTCCGCCTGCGAGCTAAATATTGCACCTGTGGCTGAGCCACGTTGCTGAGCTCATGCCCCTGCTGACGCTTGTCGAGATCCTGCAGCATCTTGTTGATCACGCTCATACAACACCCCTGAAAAAGTGTTGTAATCCCAAACCGAAAGCCACTGTCATCAAAGTGAAAAAAGGCAACCATTTCCACGATAATAATCGGCGAACACTTGCATCTTCGGTGTCTTGAATTGCGGCTTTAACGTGGGAGGTTTGCACACGAGTAGCGCCTTCGCCGAAACTCAATAACAAGGCTTTATGGGCAAGAATATTGATCAATCTGGGGATCCCTCGGGACGCATAGGCTATCTGACGTGTTTCCCGTAATGTAAAGAGTGGTTCGCCCGCACGCCCTGCTATGGCTAATCGGTGGCGAAGATAAGCGTCGGTTTCATCCCATGTTAGTGGGCGAAGGTTGTAGCTAAAAGTAATACGCTGTCTTAATTGCCTAAATTCTTGGCGTTTAAGCCTGTCATCGAGCTCGGGTTGCCCAAATAACACTACCTGTAATAATTTGCGTGTCTCGGTTTCCAGATTAGTGAATAACCGCAGCGCCTCAAGACTGTCGTCCGGCAATGCCTGCGCTTCATCGAGTACCAATACGATGGCGTGCCCGTGGGCGCTCAAGGCTAAAAGCTGCTGTTGAATAAGTCCAGTGAGTTGCTGCTGGTCGATATTGCTGGTGTATTTAAGGCCCAACTCACTCGCTACCGCCCAGCGTAATTCAGTAGGAGTGAGATAAGGATTAGGCAAATATGCGCAATGAAACTGACTCGGCAATTCGTTAATGAGCTTGCGGCAAATCAACGTTTTACCTGTCCCCACTTCCCCTGTCACCTTGATAAAGCCCTCGCCCGTTTGCAGCGCGGTTTGCAAGACTTGCAAGGCTTCCACGTGTGGCGACAGGCCGAAAAAAAATCCGGTATTGGGTGTCAGTGAAAATGGAGGTTGGCTTAGGCCAAAATGCTTCTGATACATAGAAGCTTACTTTGTCTCCGGATACCAACGATCTAATAAGGTCTTAGAACGTTGCAGCTCCGTTTTCCAAGTGTCGGCACCGACTATCGTAGGTTTTAACAGAATAATAAGCTCGGTTTTCTTCTTCTGCTTACTACGGTTTTTAAACAATTCACCTAGGAAAGGAATATCACCCAACAAAGGTACTTGCGATACCACTTCGATGTTTTCACTCTTCATCAAACCACCAATCACCACCACATCACCGGAAGCCGCGCGGATGACAGTATCAGACTCACGAATTTCACTCTGAGCTAAGGGTAATTCCAGCAATTCATTACTCACTTTGATATTTTTTCTCTGCTCCTTTACATCGATAACAGATGGATGCACATGCAGTAACACATTGCCGTCACTATCAATTTGCGGCGTAACGTCTAAGGCTATGCCCGAGAAAAACGGCGTAAGCTCGACTTGCGGAGTGGTCACAGGTGTTGTTCCCGCAACTGTGGTCGAAGAAACGTCGGTGACAAAGTACTCATCGGAACCCACTTTAATTACGGCTTTTTGGTTATTCGATGCAGTGACCCTTGGGCTAGACAGTACATCCACATCACCTTGGGTATCTAATAGGTTGATCATGGTCGTAAAGTCAGAACCTTTAATGCTCAACGAAGTAACGCCACCCATAGCCGAGGTGATTTTATCACTTAAACCTGGGCCCGCTGATGTACCAAAATTCACATTAGTATTGCCAACATGTCCCAGCACATTATCCCATTGGATACCTTGCTGATAACCATCGGATAATGTGACTTCAAGGATCTTCGCTTCTAAAATCACTTGGCGTTGCAAATGACTTTCTGCGGAATTTAAGAAAGTACGCACTTGGCGTAATTCACTAGGAAAAGCACGAATGGTCACTAAACCCGCCTGCGGAGTAACAACAACCTGACGACCGCCACCCGTTTCGCCGATTATCGAGGATAATGTCTCTTTTAACTCTCCCCAAAAATCTGTCTTAGTACGCGAACGGATAAAAGTACCGTTGCTACTATCGCTACCGCCATTACTGCTCGAGTTATTGCCATTACTGCTGTTCGAGTTATTGTTATTATTCGAGCCGCTATTGTTTGAATTGTTATTGTTCGAATTACTATTGGAATTATTGCTATCCGAAATCCGTCCTGAACTCACTGACGTCACAGATAAGCCATCGCGTTCCATATAGAGATAATTCAGCGGAAACGTCTCGGTACGCATTCCAGCAGGAAACACTCTTAGGATGCGCCCTTCGCGACTGACTTCGTAGCCGTAGATATCTTCAACCACTTGAATTGCTTCAGTTAACGTCACACCTTTAAGGGATAATGAAATCGTACCTTGCACGTCAGGATGTACGGCAACACTCAGCGGTGTACCTTGGACTAAGCTTGGAAAAAATACTTTAGCATCAACATCGTGGGCTGATACATCGAAACGACGCTCAGTTTCCAACGTAGGGGTCAAACCTGATAGCAATGCGCCTGAATTCAATTCCCGCTGAACCGCATCCGGCATAGTCGCAGGCGGTGGCGTAGTTGATGCCGTTGCCGTCGCCATTGAGGCCGCTAATTCCGCCTTACTCGCCTCCGGCTGTGGCCTATTTGTGGTCTGACACGCCACAAGGCAAAGTGAGAGCAGAGGTGTAAAGTATTTAATCGCTTTCATCTGAGGTGTATTCCCTATCTCTCTGTTATTGCTTGAAACAATGTCAATTTCCGTCCATCGGACAGCGATACATAAGTGGGGGTAATTTTAACGATACTCAGCCCCTGAACGCTGTCGCCAACAGACAATATCTTGTTATTTATCACAGCATAAGCCGTGTTTCCTGAGCTTACTATGCTGTTAAGTACAAGCGCCTGATCCTGCGTTTGACTCGCATGACCCTGCACAGCAAAGCCTTTACCGGGCAAAGTCGGGTCGCGCAGCGATTCAGCAGACACCATAGGGCTACTAACCAATAACAACACACTGATAATATAAGACTTATTTAGAAACACTGATAAAGTCCTTATTAATACTCAAGGCTGAAGGATCCCCTCATAAATCAGCCATAGCATAGCCATATTTGAGCAACTGATTGGCGAATAATACCCAGGCCGCCAGCAATTCTTTCTCCGTGATTTGATAATCAGGCCGCCTGAGTACCTCCAATCCCAAGCGAATCGTTGAGAGTACCGTTCGATGCCCAATGGTATTGGCCTGAAAATGCTTATCCCAGCCCTGTTGCTGTGCGTGTAAACCAACTAGCCACAACAGGCATTGAACCATCAA
>NZ_JAKKRV010000035.1:0-9181 GCF_025653985.1 Shewanella sp. SM69 | reverse complement strand
GTTGTGGCTAGTTGGTTTACACGCACAGCAACAGGGCTGGGATAAGCATTTTCAGGCCAATACCATTGGGCATCGAACGGTACTCTCAACGATTCGCTTGGGATTGGAGGTACTCAGGCGGCCTGATTATCAAATCACGGAGAAAGAATTGCTGGCGGCCTGGGTATTATTCGCCAATCAGTTGCTCAAATATGGCTATGCTATGGCTGATTTATGAGGGGATCCTTCAGCACTAAGCATGAAAAGATCAATGCTCTAATCCTATTCCATAAAAAACATTCAACCTTTAGACTTATTCAACCTTCAACCTGCTCATTCTTTATACTGATTTAAACTCTCCCCATCAAATGTTAGAAATAAGTTGCCTAAATGATAGGGCGAAAAATTACTAATCAAGTAAAAGGAATAACATGATGGAACTTAAATTAAAAAAAGCTGAGTTAGTGAATCTGTCCCATGATAAAAAAGTCTTACCTAGCGAATTAACACCACAAGTTGCTGGTGGTGTGATAACTCGTGCTTGCGGAGAGTTGACTGCCAATGCATACACCTGCCCTTCTGATCGTACAGGTAGCACTCATCGCTGCTGTCAAATCCCTTAATACGGGGTTCAAGTAACCAAATAGGTTGTGACGTCACAATATAACACAGCATATTTTATCAGTAGATATGTAAAGGGCATATCCACTATGCCCTTTTGACTTTCTAAATGAGCCAATATGTAGAAGCTGTACTTCATGGAAATAAAGGAAGGTGGTTCAGTGCAATTTAATCAACCCCATCAGTCTAGCCTTGCTAGACAGGCATTGAACGACATAGCTGCGCTATTAGTGAAAGATGCCAAACAATCATTAGAGCAGCAAGGGGTTGGTTTGTTAACTGGCTTAGCTGGGCAACAATTATTTTTCTGGCAATTACATAAACAGTTTCCAGAACTAGCATGCCAACATGAATTTTCAGCACGAATGACATTAATAGAAGAGCAAATACCATTCCTACATTCACAGTTCGCGTTTGGCTATGGACTGACTGGTGTCGCTTGGCTATATGAATTTTTTTTGCATGAAGGGAATTACCAAGCGGAGTTTAATCACAATACTGATGTGCTCTTACTACAACATTTACAACAGAACGACTGGACTGGAGAATTGGAATTTATTCGCGGACTAAGTGGTTTTGCAGTCTATATAGCGCGGCGTCAAACCGCGGAATTAGGCTTACCTTTGGCCCAAGCGTTATTGACACTACTGGAACAGCAATGGCATCAATTTGCCGATGGTACTGGTGCTTGGGAAGTGGCAACAAACTCTTTCTTTAGATTTAATCAGGCAACAGATAACCCTGAATATAATTTAGGATTAGCTCACGGAGTCCCTTCAATCATTGCCTCTCTATTACCATTATTAGCGCATCAGCAACTACACAGCCAAATTCAGACGTTGTTGCAAGCCAGTTGTCAGTGGTTAATTCAGCAGCAACAAACATCAGAGAAATTTGGTAGTTGCTTTGCGTACATCACGGAACAACCGTGCCAGTCACGACTCGGTTGGTGTTATGGCGATGCCACCATAGCCTTAACATTGCTGCGAGTGGGCAATGCAATAAACCGTGATGACTTTACCGCCGCTGGTAAGAACATTGCCTTAAAAGCCGCTCAGCGTAGACTAAAAAGCAGCCAAGTACAGGATGCAGGTATCTGTCATGGTAGTGCAGGTTTGGCTTTAATCTTTCAAGTCATAACACGCTATTACACCGAATCCACTCTTTCACAGGCTGCACAATATTGGTTTGAACATACATTAGCACTATATCAAACATCAGGACTCGACGGTTTTAATGCCGTGCGCGAACAAGATAATTCAAACTGCCGTCTACCAGACCATGGCTTACTTGGAGGCTATGCCGGTATAGGTTTAGTGCTATTGATGGCCTTCAACGTAGAAACTAATTGGCTAGATGCGCTTTTATTAACCAATAATTGATTTCGATGTATTGGCTATTTTTATAACAAGGGATTGTTTATGAGTGTAGAGGTTTTGCAAGCCGCGGATTTTTTTGTTATCCGGGCACCTAGATCAAGTTTGTCTCAACTACGAAAAATACCAACAGAGCCTACGGCCTTAGTCGATTTTCTCGCCAGTTGGTTAGCAAACCCAGCAGTACAAGAAGCCTTATATCTTGCAAGTCCTTCATTGATGGAACGATTGCCTAATTGGCAACTGCAACCACACAGTAAAGCGGCAATTAAAATAACTAACTCCTTATTGAAATATTTTATTCGGTTTAGCTCTAGAGCGACGCCATTTGGGTTATTTGCAGGCGTAGCCTTGGGGCAAGTAGCAAATGAAACGCGCTTACAGTGTAATAGCATGCTGCGAGATAAGCGCCATACCCGCTTTGACATAGCCTATTTAACTGCAATTCGAGCCCAGTTAAGTGAACCAAATGAGGCCGAGAAGTGGCCGTTATTGTGCTATCAAGCAAATCCGACGTTGCAACAACAGAGCGATGGTCTGCATTATATTGAACCGTATTTTTCAGATACTGAGCAAAAATATCGTTTAAGTACCTTGGTATTAGATGAATATTTGCTTGCTATGCTGCAACTGGCGAAGAAGGAAGGAAACTTTGCTTCGTTACAAGATGGATTTCAACAACTCTATCCTACGGCGAATACTGCAAGCATACAGGATTATATTAAGCAGTTACTTACTGCCGGTGTGCTGCAAGTCAAATTACCACTAACGTTAACTTCTGGCTCCCCAGATCAAACTTTTATTACGGCGTTACAAAGTATGGGCGCTACAGACAGTGCTGATATATTGCAACGAGCTCTCACTCAGTTAAACAGTATGGATAAACAACCTGTTAACCCGCTTAAGCAATATCAAGAAATTTATCATAGCTTGCAAACACTGCCGTATCCTGTAAGTGAGAATCGCCTATTACAGACTGATATTTTGCGCTCATTTTCACAGTGCCAATTAGCACAAGCAGAAGTCTCTGCCCTGATGCCTGCATTATTGGCATTATTAGCGATACGAAAACCTTATAAAACGCCACTTAATGACTTTAGCCAAAAATTTGAAGCAAGATTTGGTAGCCAGTATGTGCCACTGTTGACCTTATTAGATGACGAAGTTGGTATTTCATTCTCCAGCGATATTGGCTACCACACTTCCTTGTTAGCGGGGTTAAATATCACCAATCGTCCCCCCCCTACACAAGATGTTATCGAACCATTGCAACAGACGATTATCGCTGCTCTAAGTGATGTATCCCCAAGCGAAACTGTGCTGCAATTAACAAGTGATTCGTTATTGTCTAAACATGAAAGTGCGACATTAATGGCTAAGTTACCCGTTTCCTTCGCGATTAATTTGTCAGCGTATCAACAAGAGGATGGCCGAGTTATTTACTATTATCATGGTTGCTATGGTCCTTCTGCAGCGAATTTACTCGGACGTTTCTGTCATTTATCAACAGATATGCTGCAACAGGTCAAACAACATTTATCTCAAGAAGAAGCGCATTCTCCTGAAGTCCTTTTTGCAGAAGTACTACATATGCCCGAGGGGCGTCCAGGCAATGTCATCGCTAGACCGACATTTAGAGCCTATGAGATTGTTTTTCTTGCTGACAGTCACTTAGCAAATGAGTGGCAAATCCCAATCAGCGATCTATTGGTCTATCAAGAAAATAACGTGTTATGTTTGTGGTCACAGCGACTACAAAAAAGAATAATTCCCCGTTTATCCTCTGCCCATAATTTCAGTGATCGTAGTTTAGGGATTTATCGGTTTTTATGCTCACTTCAACATCAAAACTTACAAATGCCTCACTTCTCCTTACCTGATAGCCTGCATAAAGCAAAACGAGTTCCAAGGATCATGTTAGATAATCTGGTCCTGCAAGAGGCCCACTGCAATATTCCAGTAGCACTATTGAAACGCTTATGGCAAGAAGGCCAGTTTGTTGAATCCGATTGGCAACAACTGCAGAAAGAATATGGTTTAGAGCGTTATATGAGCTATGCCATAGCCGACCATGTGTTACTGATCGATCTGCAAAATAATATGATGTTCCAAATGTTGTTGGCAGAGGTAAATCATAAAAGCCACATTAGGTTGAATGAAGTACTCGCGATGAAATACCAACCTTTACTGCAAGGGCAAGATGGCCCTTATCAACATGAAATAATTGTACCGCTGTCAAATAGTGCCGCAACCCCATACTTAGCACCACTCATAGCACCATTGACGAACTCAACCAATGACAAGTGTAGGCATTTCGCGCCTGGCTCAGAATGGCTCAGTGTCAAATTATATGCAGGGCTAAGTAGTGTGGAGCAACTATTACTAAAGCAATTGGCACCATGGCTAACGCAGATGCAGCAAGATGGTGTGCTCAAGCATTGGTTCTTTATTCGCTATGGCGATCCCGATTGGCATCTACGGTTACGATGTTTTGGCGAGCCGGAACAATTATATGGGGAGTTACTACCCGCGCTAAATTGTTTATTAGCACCATCCCTAGCCAGTGCAGGCTTGCATCGCATTGAGTTGTTCACTTACATGCAGGAGACAGAACGTTACGGGGGCGATAATATGATGCCTTTGGCTGAGCGCTTTTTCTGTTTGGACAGCCAGTTTGTGTTGCAGGCGATAATATTCAGTGAACAAGATGACAGTTTGAGGTGGCGCTTAGCCATTTTAGCGATAGATTTAATTTTAACTCAATTCGATTATTTACCCGCCGAGAAATTTAAACTGATCGATAATTTGCGGACAGGATTTGCACAAGAATTTAAAGAAGGCTTAGAGTTACGCCAGCAAATGGGCGATAAATATCGACACTATCAATCACAATTACAACAAGATAGCCAATTATTGGATTGGCAGAACCAAACTATTGAGCCATTTAAACAACAAATTCAGCAGAGTTTACAGCAGTTTTCATCTTCGATTGCACCATGTTGTCAGGCAATGTTGGCGTTATTTGAGTCCCAACAGGCACAAGGCAGTCGCGATAATTTATTAGGCTCGTTATTACATATGTTTACTAACCGTTTATTCAAGGCTTATGGTCGAGAGCAAGAGTTTGTCGTTTATGACATGTTACGCCGTATCTATCTAAGCAAACGCGCACAACCAGTACGAGGTTTATCGCAATGAGCGATTTATTTCGAAAAGAAGTTGTCTTGCAGCAACAGCAAAGATTACAAGGGGAAGTAAGTTTAACCCAGCCAGTTAGTTTTATTGGTTTCACAGTATTGATTAGCACGCTTTTTTTATGTGCATTACTATTTTTGTATTTTAGCGAGTATCAACGTAAAGAACATGTGCAAGGTTCTATCGAGCCAGCCATTATGGCTATTCGTTTGCCCACTCCTAAATCAGTCAACGCAGGGCATCTTTTAGTACAAGTTGGCGAGCAAGTGCAGCAGAATCAACCTTTAGTACAACAGCTGAACCTCCCAAATACGATGGGGAAATCATTTTTACTAAAAGCTCCTTTTACAGGAACGGTTACCGACGTTTTATTGCCGTCTGGAGAGGATATCGGCCCATCAAACCCCTCAATATCGTTATTACCGCAACCAGAAACCTTGTTCGCAATTGTATATGTGCCCTCAAGAGTTATAGGACAACTCACATTGGGGCAAGAGCTACAAATGCGCATAGAGGCACTTCCCTATCAACATTTTGGTGTGCAAACAGCCACTCTAGTTGAGATAGGAAGTCAGCCTATAACCATAAATGAATCGCACCCCTTATCGGAGCCGAGTTATAGAGCCGTTTTAGCATTGACGGAAGACGCAAAAAAATTGCCACTGAGAGCAGGTATGGGATTAGAGGTTGATATTAGCTTCGCGCCACGCAGACTATTGGAGTGGTTGTTTACACCAAATGTTGATGATAAGGGTCAAAACTAATGGCAACACTGCAAGAGAAGCTTAGAACTTGGTCTGGCCGCCGCTTACCTATGATCGTTCAAACTGAGGCCACAGAATGCGGCTTAGCCTGTGTAGCTATGGTGGCCAGCATGCATGGCTATCAAACTGATTTAAATAGCTTAAGACAACGTTTTTCGCTATCGCTAGAAGGCTGTACCTTACTGGATCTGATGCATATTGCAGAGCAGTTGCAACTCAGTAGTCGCCCACTGAAAATTGAATTAGAAGAATTATCCGACTTAGCTACGCCATGTATCTTGCACTGGGATCTCAATCACTTTGTGGTACTAAAGTCAGTGAACGCTCAACACTGTATTATTCATGACCCAGCTTTAGGAGTGCGGCGAATATCCCTAACAGAAGTGTCAAAATCATTTACTGGTATCGCTTTAGAATTGACACCGACAGCTACATTTACTGCAGAACAAGCTAAACAGTCACTAACATTCTCATCCTTTTTTTCTAAGATCACTGGTTTAAAGCAGTCGTTAGGGTTGTTACTCAGTTTGTCCGTTTTTTTACAGCTGTTTATTTTAGCCTCACCTTATTACATTCAACTTGTGGTAGACGCCGTTATTATCAGTAATGATGGTCAGTTGCTATTAGTGTTGGCATTAGGCTTTGCTTTGTTACTATTATTTGATGTTGCCACCAATGCTTTACGCAGCTTAGTGCTACTGAATTTCAGCAGTCAACTTAGTGTGCAGCTAGCCAGTAACCTCTTCCATCACTTAGTGCGGCTACCATTGACCTATTTTGAAAAACGTCATATGGGGGATCTGGTATCACGATTTGGTTCTTTAAGGCAATTACGGGAACTGCTGACTACCGGCATTATTGAAGCCATCATTGATGGTTTTATGGCGCTAGGAGTTCTATGCATGATCTTCTTTTACAGCCCGTTATTGTCTCTCGTCGTACTAGTGGCAGTACTAGCATATTGCGCCTTGAGATTAGCGTTATATCGGTCCTTACGCTTAGCCTCAGAGCAGCAAATTCTAGCCTTAGCAGGTGAACAATCTAACTTTATGGAAACGATCCGAGCAATTCAAACGGTTAAGCTATTTGGTTTTGAAAGTCAGCGAGAAGCGATTTGGCAAAATCACTATGTTAAAGCAACGAACAGGACCATTACGCTCGGGAAATATGAAATTTCGTATCAAATAATGAACAAATTGTTATTTGGTACAGAAAATATTGTAGTGATCTATCTTGCTGCAGAATTAGTAATGGTGGGCAGTTTTACCACAGGAATGTTATTTGCATTTATTGCCTACAAAGCCCAATTTATGGAGCGTATGAGCAAGTTGATCGAAAAGTTAATTGAATATCGCATGCTGAGTTTACATTTTGAACGGATTGCAGATATTGCCCTAACAGCCAAAGAGCAAACTTATCCACCACAACCAATGCTGCATAAAGTGGCCGGAAATATCTGTCTACAACAGGTTAGTTTTAGTTATAGCTCCGTCGCTGAGCCAGTGCTATACAATTTAGCATTACAAATAAACGCCGGTGAGTCGGTTGCAATTATAGGTCCATCCGGTTGTGGTAAGAGTACCTTAATGAAACTGTTATTAGGGCTATTAACACCAACCGAAGGTGAGATTTTAATCGATGACATACCGTTGGTGAAATTAGGATTAGCTCAATATCGCAAGCAAGTCGCAGCTGTAATGCAAGAAGACCGATTACTTGGTGGGACAATAGAAGATAATATTACTTTTTTTTCGGAAAAAATTGACGTCGAAAAGCTCACTCGTTGTGCACAAATGGCAGCAATACACCAAGATATTTGTCAGATGCCAATGGGCTATAAAAGTTTAATAGGCGATATGGGCTCAGCACTATCCAGTGGGCAAAAACAACGGTTAATTTTGGCGAGAGCGCTGTATCGGGAACCGAAGATTTTATTTATGGATGAAGCAACAAGTCACTTAGACATTGTCACTGAGTCTGTTGTTAATCAAGCGATGAAAAATTTGAATATCACCCGAGTGGTAATCGCCCATCGGCCCGAAACCATTAAAGCTGCAGATAGAGTCATCGATTTAACACAACTTCTACATCGACCAGCAATTAACAAAGTAAGTTAAATAAAATCAAAATATTGCACCGATGAAATGAATTGTTTATGCCCTCTATCGACTTAAGCGTGTCAGAAGGCTACTTTTATAATAACACCCGTGATTCAGAAAATAACTTGGTCAATTCGATAGTTGAGTTACTTGTGACAAAAATAGACCAAACCCAAGATAAGCAAGCATCTAAAAGCTTGTTATTGTCAGATAGAGATTCACTCTTCTACGTTAATCACATGAATGAGAGCAATGTATAGATGGGATTAAGACAAATTGCAGATGCAAAAAAGCCAGCTTATTCAGCTGGCTTCGTTGCATCTCAATGAGATCATTAGGCGCTTGGCGATGACCTACTCTCACATGGGGGTGAAATCATAGCGCTATAAATACGGAGTATTTAGCCATGATTGAACGCGAAAAAGCTTGTCTTCGTAGCCGGGGAGTCCGCTTAGCGGCGGGCGACCGCCATGGATGGTGGAAGTGTCAATATTGGAGGAACATTTATTGACCGACATCGAGATAAGTTTTCGCGAAGCGTATAAACACAAAAGCCCTAGCGGTTTAGGCTAGGGCTTTGGTGTTTATTTGGATGCTTGGCGATGACCTACTCTCACATGGGGAGACCCCACACTACCATCGGCGCGTTTGCGTTTCACTTCTGAGTTCGGGATGGGATCAGGTGGTTCCACAAGGCTATTGTCACCAAGCAAATTCTGTTTATTACCGTGTCCATCWCTGGRYCACGYTAATAATAATTCGGAAAGCTGATTTTCTTTGTTTGAGTCTTTAACTTYATCAAGTRTCKRTATTCTGTCTAAGGCTTTTCGTACGACCTCCATGGAAGGAGGAAGTGCTAGAAAATGTCTGGAACATTTTCAGYAAAACCCATCTGGGTTGTATGGTTAAGCCTCTCGAGTCATTAGTACATGTTAGCTCAACGCCTCACAACGCTTACACACCATGCCTATCAACGTCCTAGTCTCGAACGGCTCTTTAGAGGAATTAAATTCCTAGGGATGACTCATCTTAGGGCTCGCTTCCCGCTTAGATGCTTTCAGCGGTTATCGATTCCGAACGTAGCTACCGGGCAATGCCATTGGCATGACAACCCGAACACCAGCGGTTCCCCGAACACCAGCGGTTC
>NZ_JAKKRV010000034.1:0-12195 GCF_025653985.1 Shewanella sp. SM69 | reverse complement strand
ATTTCGACCTAACTCAGTCAAGGTCAGTGTCTTACATTCAATCAGTGCCTTAGAGGCCAGCATCAAGCTGTTTAATCGTTTTAGGTGAAGTTCTGGGCAGTATTGGTGTAAAGAATGTTGTAGGATATTGGCTTCGCGCATCTTGTTGTCCAAGTGTAGTTTTTAGCGAAACCATTTGATCATGCAACAAGATGCGCTTCCACCCTAATTTGATGATTTATTTGTAAATCATCAGGGGATTCTTCAGTGTTGAGCAGCATTGGTGGTTATCCCAAGGTTTTAAAGGTATTTTGCTGCTGTTATTTTCTATTATTGCTTTAAGTCTTGCTTGGTATCGACAACGACAGATTAATACATTTAAGCAGATGAATCTGGCATTAACGGAGAGTGAGGACAGGTTAAGGCAGTCTTTGCGCGGCAGTGACTCAGATCTCTGGGAGTGGCATAAAAATACTCAGGCATTTCACCTTGATAATCGCGGTTCGGTGCTTGGTACGCATGCCAATGAGATTGTGGTGAGCTTAGAGGATTTGCCTGTGCATCCGCAGGATAGGGAGAAAGCTCTCACTCAGTGGGATAACATGATGGCGGGTGAGATTGACCGATTCGAGGCCGAATATCGCTATCAGCGTAAGGACGGTAATTGGGGATGGCTGAGGGTTAGAGGGCGGCCAGTTGCTCGCAATAAGCACTCAAATGAAATTGAACGGGTCGCGGGTATTTATAGCGATATTACTGTGCAACGCCAGCTAGAAGATGAAATTAATTTATTGGCGAAAGCGTTTGGCAATACCTCTGAAGGTGTGTTGATTTTAGATGTCGAAGGCGGTATTCGCGTTGCGAATTACGCTGCGCAACAAATTATTGGTATAGATTCTGACGACTTAGTTGGGCAACCATTTGCACAATTCGTACAGATGAATGACGGATTAGCATCGGAGATTAAGCAACTTCTCCGTGATAGTCAGTCTTGGACCGGAGAGCGGGAGTTAATCCGTGCCAATCAGCAACTCTGTCCTGTGTGGCTAAACGTGTCGGTGATGCAAAGCATTAACGGGAAAGTAACCCACTATGTGGTGGTATTCTCGGATATCACTGAGCGTAAACGTACTGAAGCCGATTTACGCCGTTTGGCTAATTACGATGTGCTTACTGGGTTGCCAAATCGCTCCTTATTTTCTAGCCGTCTATTACAGTCGATTCAAGCTGCGCAACAAACAGGTGAGAAACTGGCGCTACTGTTTTTAGATCTCGATAGATTTAAGCATGTTAATGATTCCTATGGTCATAGCATGGGCGATGCTCTGTTGGTCGAAGCATCAAGCCGACTACAATCTTGTATTTCCAGCGAGCATTTACTCTGTCGATTTGGTGGCGATGAATTTGTGATTTTACTCCGCAATGCAAACAGCATTGACGATATTAACCATGTCGCCGAGCGCCTGTTGGAGCAAATTGTCGCGCCTTTTAAGTTATATGGTCGGGAATTTTATATTTCGACCAGCATAGGCATCAGTATTTGGCCCGACGATGCGGTGCAGCCAGAGGCTTTTATCAAGAATGCCGATCTTGCTATGTACCATGCCAAAGAAGAAGGGCGAGGGAATTTCCAATATTATTCCTCGGAGCGTAATGCTCAAGCCCTCTATCATTTACGGCTTGAGGCCGATTTACGCAAAGCCATAGAACGGCAAGAGTTCGAGCTTTATTACCAGCCGCAAATTGATATTTTGCGTAATGATAAGCTCATAGGAATGGAAGCATTAATTCGCTGGAAACATCCGCTGGACGGCTTTATTCGCCCCGATATTTTCATTAAAGTTGCTGAGGCTTGCGGTTTAATTGTTGATATTGACCGCTGGGTATTAAGACAAGCCTGTGTGCAGGGAGCCAATTGGACTAAGCGCTATGGCTCGGGCTTTAAGTTGTCGGTTAATATTTCGGCGGTGCATTTTAGGCAGCCAGATTTTATTGAAGATATCCAAAGAATTTTACAAGAAACCCAAATGCCAACTGCATCTTTAGGATTAGAAATCACCGAAGGCGTATTGATGAAGGAGTTGCATGTCGCTAAAGACCATCTGACTCGATTGAAATCTTTGGGGATCGAGGTTGCCATCGATGACTTTGGTACTGGGTATTCTTCACTGGCTTATTTGCGTAATTTTGAGGTCAATACTCTAAAAATTGATCGCTCCTTTTTGATTGATATCGCCACTAATACCGCAGATCAGGCGATTGTGAGCAGTATTATTGAATTAGCCCGTAACCTTAAATTAAATGTGGTTGCTGAAGGGATTGAGACGGTTGAGCAGTTAGAGCAAGTATTTAGCCGTGGCTGTTATATTATTCAAGGGTATTATTTTGCTAAACCTATGTGCGTTGATGATTTTGAGCGCTATTTAGAGACAGATAACAAAATCGTCTCTATTGATCATTAAGCTAGAAACATAGTCTATTATTGGCTCGCGAATACTTAATATTTGTACCGCTGATGGGCAATCGTCTGCACGATATAAGCCAGTGAGCTTGAGATGTAAACGTTATCGTCTTCAGTGATGATGGATATTTTGTTTAGCGGTTTATTCAATTAAACTTCATCTGTTTGTATAAAGAGTACACAAACTTATCACTAGTCGGTCCAGATAAAATATGACTGACGGTTAAATCGATAAGTTTGTTAATATAACTCGGATTTTTATCCCATAAAAAGTAGCCTCACATGATGCGTCAACTACTCGCTTCTATTATTTTGTGTTTATGTGTTACCCCGTCTTTGGCTGCAGAGCGCCTTAAAATTGGTGTCGTACTCAGTGGTGGTGGTGCTAAAGGCGCTGCTCACGTGGGCGTGCTCAAAATATTAGAAGAACATAACATCCCAGTCGATTATATCGCGGGCACCAGCATAGGTGCCTATGTCGCTGGCATGTATTCACTGGGTTACAGTGCGAGTGAAGTGGAAGCTATCATGATGGGGGTCAACTGGGACAGTGGCTACTCGGACACCATACCGCGCAATATTTTGAGTTACAGGGATAAACAGTTACGCGACCGTTACAATATTCCGTTAAACATTGGCTATAACGAAGGCCAAGTGAGGGCGCCAAGTGGTCTGCTACGTGGACAGACTATGTCGCAACTTTTACGTCAGTCGACAGATCTGGTACAGCAATTTGGTCATTTTGATGATTTAGCCATTCCCTACCGAGCGGTTGCAACCGACTTAGAAACTAGCTTACCTGTGGTGATTAGTCACGGCAGTATGGTTAAAGCTATGCAAGCGTCTGCAACTGTGCCTGGTGCACTTCAGCCCGCACAAATTGAAGGCAAGTTATTGGTCGATGGTGGTATTGCTAATAACATGCCCGTCGATGTGGTTAAGGCCATGGGAGCCGATATTATTATCGCCGTCGATATTGGCTCGCCTCTGGTTAAAAAAGATAAATTAGACAGTACTATCGCAGTGCTTGATCAGCTCTCTAATTTTTTGACCAATGCCAGCACTGAAAAACAAAAACAATTACTGACAGATAAAGATGTATTGATCCGACCCGCGATTGACGCCCTCAGCACCACTGATTTCACTATTATGCCGCTGGCATTAACCCTTGGAAAAGAAGCCGCTAATGGTCAGCTTTATAAGTTGAGCAGTATGAGCGTGAGCCCTGAGGAATATGCCGCCTACGTCGAGGCTAAAAAAGCCAAAGGTAAATTATTAATGGCGGATGTACGTCATCCCATTAATGAAATCGTATTTGAAAACCAATCTAAGGTGAGTTTGAATCTCTTGACGGAAACCTTGGATATTAAACCTGGGCAAGCTGTATCTAAAGACGATCTTAATGAGGCGTTAAAGCGTATTTACTCCCTCAATAAATTTGAGCGTGTCGATGCTGAATTTGTAGAAGGTGAGGATGGCCGCATACTCACAGTCACCACTAAGGCTAAGTCTTGGGGGCCGAATTATTTCCAACTGGGCTTTAATTGGGAGGATGACTTTAATTCAGAATCTGCCATCAGTTTTGACATGGCTTATACCATGACCGATTTGACCTTTAATGGTGGTGAGTGGCGCAATGAGGTGAAGCTCGGCATTGAAAAGTTGTTTGCAACTGAGTTCTATCAGCCTTTAGACAGGGACCAACAGTTCTTTAGCCGTGCCCGTTATCAATACGATACCCGTGATTGGGACTTATACGATAATAACAGTCGTATCTTAACCTTCGACAAGAAAACCCATACGATTGAATTAGGCATAGGTTATAACTACACCTTACAAGGGATGATTGAGTTAGGCTTAGTCGCAGAGAAGGGGTCGATAGTCAATGATGTTTGGCTAACGCAGGACTTAGATTTTAGTTCCTATGGTGCTTACTTTAGGTTCGGTTACGATAGCTTAGATAGTATTAGCTTTCCAACATCAGGTAATCGCGTAACCTTAAACGTTTACGTGCGCAATGAAGATTTCAATGACAGTATCGACGATAATCAAAACCAATTTAGCGTGCAAATAGAGGCCGACTGGAAAGGTGCCTTGAGTGTCGGTAACCACGCTTTTGTTGGTAAGGCATCAATTGCTACTAACAATAATGATGGTGTCAATACGCTGCATTTATCTGAGCTGGGAGGATTCTTAAACCTGTCTGGTTACCATAAAGACTCAATTATGGGCGCACATAAAGTGTTTGGGGCCTTTATTTATCAATATGATCTCGGGCGTGATGCGCTAGGTATGACAGATTACCCTCTATACCTAGGTTGGAGCTTAGAGGCGGGAAATGTCTGGGACGAGCGCACTGACGTCACCCTGACCGATCTGATTTATGCATCGAGTCTTTATATCGGTACAGATACTTCCATGGGACCCGCAGCACTTGGTTTTGGGATCACAGATCTTGGCGATAAGTCCTTCTATTTATTTGTGGGTAAAAACTTCTAGTTTGAGATTTGTGTAAAGAACTTAAGGGCATGACTGAGGTTGTGCCCTTACTTTTTGGTCGATGGAAAAACTATAAGCGTCATCCCTATGGAAGTTACCTTGCCGAAATAGCTAAGAGTGTCGCTAAAGTGTCATATCCTTTTACAAAATCTTACTACTGTGAGGCGTGTCAAGATGCTAAGGTTTTGCGGGAAAAATAATAACTCTCAACGGAAGCTGGGGAAAACAATGAAGAAGATAAGCACACTGGCACTGAGTATCGCCTTGAGTTTAGGTTTAGCGGCTTGTAGTACTGAGCCTAAAACTGAAGCCGTCGCGGTGTCTGGCATTGAATTGCAAAACTTTGATGCCTCAGTTCGCCATCAAGATGATTTCTATTACAGCGTTAATGGAAAATGGTTGGCAAATACGCCTATTCCAGCTGACAAATCTAACTATGGCGCGTTTTCTGTGTTGTACGACCAAAGCCAAGATGCATTGAAGAAAATTATCGACGAAGCGGCCGCTAAAAAGAATCCTGCTGCAGGCTCTAATGAACAGAAAATCGGTGATTTCAATGCTAGCTTTATGAATACCGATTTGCTTGAAACATTAGGTGTTACTCCGCTTAAGCCATTGCTGGCCGATATCGCTGCCGCAAAAACGCACGCTGACTTACCCGCTGTGATGGGTAAATTACTGACGACGGGTTCTGGTATTCCTTTTGGTTTTTACGTCAATAATGACGCTAAAAACTCAACTCAGTATGCGGTGTATTTAAGCCAGTCGGGCCTTACGTTGCCTGACCGCGATTATTACCTAAAAGATGATCCTAAGTTTGCCGCTAATCGCCAAGCCATGGCCAAGTATGTGACAGAAATACTGACCGAAGCGGGTTACAAGGACGCTAAACGCGCGGCTAAAAACGTCGCTGATATCGAAATGATGATCGCTAAAAGTCAGTGGAGCCGAGTCGAATCCCGCGATGCCAACAAGGCATACAACAAGTTAGATCGTGCTGAACTGCAAAAGTTAACCGGTCAATTCGATTTTAATGCCTTTGCTGCGAGTGCCGGCTTAGGCGATAAAGTGACTGAAGTGATCGTGCGTCAGCCCTCTTATTTTGAAAAACTCGGCGCCAGTTTCGAGACATTCCCTGTATCGGCTTGGCAGGATTATCTTGCGTTCCACTTAGTGGATAGCTACGCCGAGTTACTGAGTAAAAACTTTGTTGATTTGAACTTCGCCTTTAAGAGCAAAACCTTAATGGGTATCGAAGAGCAGCAGCCACGCTGGAAAAAAGCAGTTGATGGCGCCGACCAAGTGATTGGTGAGTTAGTGGGTGAAGAGTACGTTAAGCAATACTTCAAGCCAGAAGCTAAAGCACGCATGGAAACCATGATCAAAAACTTGATCAAAGGTTTTGAAGTCAGCATTAATGAACTTGAGTGGATGACGCCAGAAACCAAAATTGCCGCTCAAGAAAAACTGGCTAAATTTACCTACAAAATTGGCTATCCAGATAAATGGAAAGATTACTCAGGTTTAGATATTAAGGCTGACGAGTTAGTGGGTAACTACATGCGTTACGCTCAGTTTGAATATCAAGACATGATCAACAAGCTAGGCAAGCCAATTGATCGTAACGAATGGGGTATGACACCACAAACGGTGAATGCTTATTACAGTCCAGTGAAAAACGAAATTGTGTTCCCTGCAGCGATTCTGCAACCGCCATTCTTTAATATGGATGCCGATGATGCCGTTAACTACGGTGGTATAGGTGCAGTGATCGGCCATGAAATTAGCCATGGTTTTGATGACCAAGGCGCTAAATACGATGGTGATGGCAACCTGCGTGATTGGTGGTCAGATAAAGACAGAGAAGAGTTCCAAAAACGCGGTAAGCAGTTGTCTGCCCAATACTCAGGTTATGAGGCAATGCCCGGCAAGTTTGTTAACGGTGATTTGACCTTAGGGGAGAACATCGGCGACTTAGGTGGTTTAACTGTAGCGGCACGTTCGTATTTGATGAGCCTTAACGGCAAACCTGCACCTGTGCTTGATGGTTTAACGGGCGAGCAACGCTTCTTTGTGGGTTGGTCGCAAGTATGGCGCCGTAATTACCGTGATGAAGAGCTGAGCCGTCGTTTGCTGACAGATCCGCATTCACCGAGCCATTATCGTGCCATGGGTACACCACGTAACGTGGAAGCCTTTTATAAGGCCTTCGAGATGAAAGAAGGCGATAAAATGTATTTAACACCAGATGAGCGTGTGAAAATTTGGTAATACATTCAGTAGATTGAAATAAGAAAAGCCAGACAATGTCTGGCTTTTTTATTGATGACAATAATCAATGATGCTGCCGATTAATGTCCATAACCTAAGGATTCAATTTTTGTGACTTTATTATCAGTGGCATACAGGCGACGCATTAAGCGTGTTGGTCCAAAGTCATAGGTCCATTCTTGATACTCAGTTGGCAACTTGCTGGGATCGATCACCCTGTCTCCGTTAGCGTTGAGATAAGTCGCGGGCAGACTGTATTCTCGAATATCACTGGGCGAGCCGCATTTATCCTGCACAGTCGTTAAAGTATCGCCCGTATTGATCACTTGTTGTTTACAGTGCATGGTCTCACCTGCGCTAGCGGGTAAACAGGTGGACATGAGTATTAAGCCCATGGGCAGTATTAAGGACAGGTACTTCACATTGAATTCCTTCTGGTGCATACACCATTCTGCTATTTATCCGTAGGGTAAAGACTAAGCTTATTCGCCCTGCAGAAACTCGGTGTGTTGTGACGTTATTTTGCCAAAATTGTTGTTAATGCCAACAAACTCTCGGCCTGATGATGGGCGATAATCCACTTAGCATCGCCTCTTTGTTCTGGCGCAGGGATCGCGACCGTTTGCATGTTGGCTGCTCTGGCGGCAATTAAGCCGTTAAAGGAATCTTCGATGGCAAGACAACAACGGGGATCAACATCTAACGCCTTAGCGCAATTCAAATAAACTTCTGGGTGGGGTTTACCATAGATTAGGTGTTCAGCCGATTCTATCGCCATAAACTTTTCACTGAGATCTAACTTCGTTAATACTGCTTGGATAATGGTGTTTGGGGATGAAGTCGCTAAGCCGATTTTAAGGCCAAGCGCTTGGCAGTGATCAATCGCTTCGTGGACGCCCAGCATAGCTTCGCCGCTAACCAGAATTTCATTTGCAACTTTATCAACAATCGTTTGGCTGACCTTGGCATTATCATAGTGTGGCCAAGGTGCCTTGTGGTACCAATAATCGACGCATTGATCGATGCGTAAGCCCGTGGTTTGTTGAATCGTTTCTATCGTCACTGGCACGCCGAGTGCGGATAACACTTCATACTCGACTCGCTGCCATAGGGGTTCTGAATCGATTAAAACGCCATCCATATCAAAAATAACGGCTTGAATGCTAAGGGATGTCATTGGTACTCCGGTGGACTAAGGAAATAACTGAGATATGCAGTAAATTAAGCCTGAGTGTAAGTTCTCGCACTGCATCTTAAAAGCCAAAATGCCGCAAGATGAGAAAAATTTATACCTATTTGCTCTCTGACACGGAAAATTGCTTGTTCGATTTAAAATTAATGAAACATTGTTAACTATTTGTAGTGTATGGTTTTTTGTCTGTTTTCAAACTATTGTCTAATTTCACTTGTTTTAATCTTCCCGTAAGTTGGCATTCGCCGCCGGATTTAGTCCTTATTTCGCTTTTTGCCGAGTGTGACCTGATTCATACTTTTGCAAAGCTGTAGTATACTGCAGGCCGGAAATACGGGTCGATCATGTCGGACTGTCAGCTTCAATTAAGAAGACGTGCAGTTTCGTTGTTAGAGCGCCAAACAAAGAGGAATGTTGCCGTGCTAGAAGCATATCGTAAACACGTCGCAGAACGTGCTGCAGAGGGCGTAGTCCCTAAGCCATTAGATGCACATCAAGTGGCTGAACTGGTTAAGTTAGTTCAAAACCCACCCGCAGGTGAAGAGGCTTTCGTTCTCGACCTGCTTGAAAATCGAATTCCCCCAGGTGTTGATGAAGCCGCTTACGTTAAGGCTGCTTTTTTAGATGCGGTTGCCAAAGGCACTGAGAAATCACCGATTCTGTCTGCTGAGCGTGCTACTGAGTTATTAGGCACAATGCAAGGCGGCTACAACATCGAACCTCTGATCGCGCAGCTGGATAATCCAGCGTTAGCACCTTTAGCCGTTAAAGCGTTATCTCACACTCTGCTGATGTTTGATTCTTTCCACGATGTGGTTGAGAAGATGGAAGCGGGCAATGAGTTTGCAAAGCAAGTGGTTGAAGCGTGGGCGAATGCAGATTGGTATTTAAGCCGTCCAAAACTGGCCGACAAAGTCACTCTGACAGTATTTAAAGTCTCTGGTGAAACCAACACCGATGACTTGTCACCTGCACCAGATGCATGGTCACGTCCTGATATCCCATTGCACGCGTTAGCTATGCTGAAAAACGCCCGTGATGGTATCGAGCCTGATGTTGCTGGCGCCGTTGGCCCAGTGAAAAAAATCGAAGCATTAAAAGCACAAGGTCATCCATTAGTATATGTGGGTGACGTTGTGGGTACGGGTTCATCACGTAAATCTGCGACTAACTCAGTACTGTGGTTTATGGGCGATGATATTCCATTCGTACCTAACAAGCGCGCTGGCGGTTTCTGCCTTGGCGGTAAAATTGCACCGATTTTCTTCAACACTATGGAAGATGCGGGCGCACTGCCAATCGAGCTTGACGTAAACAAGATGGAAATGGGCGATGTGATTGACATCTACCCATACGCCGGTGTGGTTAAGCGTCACGATAGCGACGAAGTGATTTCAGAATTCAGCTTAAAAACTGAAGTCTTGTTAGACGAAGTTCGTGCTGGTGGTCGTATTCCATTGATCATCGGTCGTGGTTTAACTGACAAAGCCCGTGACGTATTAGGCTTAGGGTTATCTGACGTCTTTGTACGTTCTCAAGATGTCGCTGATACCGGTAAAGGTTATACGCTTGCGCAGAAGATGGTCGGTAAAGCTTGTGGCGTAGCGGGTGTGCGTCCTGGTCAATACTGCGAACCTAAGATGACGTCTGTCGGTTCACAAGATACCACTGGTCCTATGACCCGTGATGAGCTGAAAGATTTAGCTTGTTTAGGTTTCAGTGCTGATTTGACTATGCAGTCATTTTGTCACACTGCGGCTTATCCAAAGCCAGTTGATGTGAACACACATCATACTCTGCCAGATTTCATCATGAATCGCGGCGGTGTATCACTGCGTCCAGGTGACGGTGTTATCCACTCGTGGTTAAACCGTATGCTGCTACCAGATACAGTTGGTACGGGTGGTGACTCACATACGCGTTTCCCAATTGGTATTTCATTCCCAGCGGGTTCTGGCTTAGTAGCGTTTGCTGCTGCGACTGGCGTTATGCCACTCGACATGCCTGAATCCGTATTAGTGCGCTTCAAGGGCAAAATGCAACCGGGTATCACACTGCGTGATCTGGTTCATGCTATCCCATTAAAAGCCATTGAACTGGGCATGCTGACCGTTGAGAAGAAAGGTAAAGTAAACATCTTCTCTGGTCGCGTACTGGAAATCGAAGGTCTTGAAACCTTGAAAGTTGAACAAGCTTTCGAATTGTCTGATGCTTCAGCTGAGCGCTCTGCTGCCGGTTGTACCATCAAGTTAGACAAAGAACCTATCATTGAATACCTGAACTCAAACATCATCATGCTCAAGTGGATGATCGCTGAAGGTTATGGCGATCGTCGTACGATTGAACGTCGCATCAAAGGCATGCAAGAGTGGTTAGCCAATCCTGAGCTGATGAGTGCTGATAAAGATGCTGAGTACGCTGCAGTAATCGAAATCGACTTAAATGACATCAAAGAGCCAATCCTGTGTGCGCCAAACGATCCTGATGATGCCGTTTTACTGTCATCTGTTGCGCAAACTAAGATTGATGAAGTGTTCGTAGGTTCTTGTATGACCAACATCGGTCACTTCCGCGCAACCGGTAAGATGCTAGACAAGTTTGCTAAAACCCTGCCAACACGTCTGTGGATTGCACCACCGACTAAGATGGATAGAGATCAGCTGACTGAAGAAGGCTACTACGCGATTTTTGGTCGTGTAGGCGCGCGCATCGAGATCCCAGGTTGTTCACTGTGTATGGGTAACCAAGCACGTGTAGCTGAAGGTTCAACTGTGGTATCGACTTCTACCCGTAACTTCCCTAACCGTTTAGGTACAGGTGCTAACGTTTACTTAGCCTCTGCTGAACTGGCTGCGGTTGCTGCGCTGTTAGGTCGTCTGCCGTCACCTGAAGAATATCAAGAATACGCTAAAGAGTTAGACGCAACTGCAGCTGACACATACCGTTACTTGAACTTTGATCAAATCGAGTCTTACACAAAAAAAGCATCGGAAGTGATCTTCCAGACAGCTGTGTAATCGATTGCCGTTAAGGTAACTTGATGTAAAAAGCCAGCGTAAGCTGGCTTTTTTGTGGGTTTGTTTTATTTCTACATCTATATGCACCAATGAACCCTATCATAGTCATGCTTTAGTTCTTACATCACAAACTCGCTACTTACTAATGGTCACGCGTTGTCGCTATTAAAACAAATCCATTTAAGCCGATCCGTAGGTCAATCACACGCTTAGCCTCGTTTAATCTTCATTTTAAAAGACGAAAGTCTTCTATTTTTATAACTACTAACAAATCATCTGATGGCTTTTGGCTATACATAATGCGAAACAAAGGCGTAGTCTTGACTGAATTGTGGATAACTTTGGGGGTAAGTGGTGGGTATGGTGTGGCTAGATTAGATAATTAGAATTAACTGCAAATTTCCTGAAAATAGGGGTTGCACAAAATCTCCTGCTCCCTATAATGCGCATCCACTGACACGGCAGACAGCGTTAAGCAGCCTGATGTGACAGTTCATCGATGAGTTTACTGATTGATGAGCGAAAAAAAGTTTGCAAAAACTCCTTGACGCGAAACGGGAAATGCGTAGAATACGCAGCCCTAGCCAACTGGAAGCGTTCGACGCTCAGTGTGGTACTCAAGTTCTCTTACGAATATTGAGTTGCTCTTTAACAAGATAAAACAAGAAATCTGTGTGGACACTCACAGGTGTTGAGTTAATCGAAACTGCTTAGCCTTCGGGTTGGCAGTCAAAAATTTAAATCAATGTAACAATGAGTGTTCATAGTAATATGTT
>NZ_JAKKRV010000033.1:0-15088 GCF_025653985.1 Shewanella sp. SM69 | reverse complement strand
TGACCGGATCGTAAGCTCGAGCATGAAGGGCTCTGGCGTCCATATCATTGCTTAAACGCCAAAGGTAATCCCTCACTCGAAGTGCATTTTCACTGCCTAACGCATTCCAGCGGGGTAATTTTGAAAGTCCTGTAGCTGAATTATCGGTTTTACCAACAAGGGTGCAGGTCACGCAGCCAAACCGTGCCTTACCCCCACAACCACTGTTTTTCTGCCCCACAATGATGTCGCAAACCTCATTTGAGCCATCACATTATATTCACTAAACCTAAAACCACTTTCGTGAGTGAATGAGCTACGAGTGCCTTATATATGGGCTTTTCAAGCAATTCAGTCTCAATAATTCTTTACGAAAATTGCAAGATTTGTAAATGTAGAGCTTTTTCGTCTGAATATTTTCAAATTCAAGCCCGTTATTCTTTACAAAAATTGTATCAAATTGAACTGGTGAATAGCTACTAACTCACTCGACACTAAAGAAGTTTGGTCGATTCAAACCTTAATTTGGTGGAAATTAGTGGGCGTTCACACCCGTCAACACTGAACTCAACTGCCGGCAGTACTAGCTTGCCGACTATATCTTGTGAACGTTGTTTTAAAACAGCTGCGTTAATAGCGGGTTTGTGCCAGAAGCGGATATTCACTAAGCTTCGATTAAATCTGCGCTTTTCACTGAAAGCTGACATTCCTGACAAAAACTGAAACGGAGCTCTCGAAAATTTCGATACATTCACGAAATTCCAAATGGTTTATATGGGAAGTGCTATCCATGTCTATTTTGAACTACTAACCAGTTTGTATTTGTCAGTCAGTAGTATGCAATCTTGTCAAATGTTATATATGTATTTTCAAATTACTTGGTGTGTTTATTCACGCTTTGCTCGTCCCATAGCTAGGTACTCGCTACCAAAGGTTTGAGATTGATGAATTTTTACGTTAGCGTTGCAGTATTTTAAAAACTCAAAAGGGTTGTCCCTGCTTAAAAGCGTGGTTTTTCCTTTTGATGAAATTGTTAGCAGTAAAGAGGTTCTGATGGACTTAGCTAAGAAATTTTATTTTGCTTGGTGTGATAAAGTAAATGCACGTAAGAAAGAGCTTGAAAATACCTGGAGAAACTCTAAAGCCTATACAAAGACAATTATCCATTCAAACAGCTTTGTGCACCTTATCTGGAGCTAAATATTCTCCATAGATTTCATTCGAGCAAAAATCATGGGTTTTATTTAGGTAAACTGCCTCGCTGATAATGACTATCATGACAGTCAAAAACACACTTAATTTTAGTTCAGTTTTGTAAAGCATAAACTACCTATAAAGACTGGTACAGATAATGCTCTTATTTGGAATACTGTGGTGGCTAGTTAGGTAAATATGAATTCTGCTTTATGTTTAGTCAGGTTCTGATGTGCTTTGACATTTATTGAACCTATATCCGGCGCAGCTCGAAAGATTGGGTGGCCATCAGTGATCACTTTCTCCCTTCCTGCCAGAAGAAAAAGGCTAACACTGACGGCCTGAACGCATTCATTGAATTATAAACTAACGCTGTTTTATCTGTTACTTTTTCAAAGATTTTAAGGCTAAATGTTGTCCGTAATCCTACCTCCAAAGAAAGGATAGCACGAGGAATGGAGCGGTTATGGATCTAAGTGATTGGTAAATTGCCCTACAGCACTAACAACCTTCTTAGCCCCATCCTGGATCTCAACCATCACCGAACCCGATTGAGCGGAGAGTTCTAGCGCATGATGAGCCTGCACCTTTCCTTGTTCGATAATCTTTACCGCTTGTTCAGCTAGTTTTTGGTTTTGGAGTACGACATCAATAATCTCTACTGTCGCTTTAGTCGTGCGAGATGCCAGATGGCGCACTTCATCTGCCACCACCGCAAAACCGCGTCCCTGCTCACCCGCTCTTGCTGCTTCAATCGCTGCATTTAATGCCAGCAAATTGGTTTGGTCGGCAATACCACTGATACTTTTGATTATGGTACCTATAATTTGCGATTGTTTATCTAACGCGGCAATACCGGCGGACGCGTCTTCCATTTGCTCAGAAAGCTCCTGCATCACAGTAACCGTTTCCTTTAACACTTCGCTGCCACGAACTGATGCTGCATCGGTATGTTGCGAAATTTCATAAGCAACATCTGCCGCTTGTGCTACTGCTAACTCGCGATCAACTTGTTCGGTAATGACGGTCGCAAATTTCACAATCTTATAGAGCCTTCCATGTGAATCGGATATGGGATTGTAAGACGCTTCAAGCCATACGATATCACCACGGCTGTCCAGACGCTGAAAGCGCTCGGCGACAAATTCTCCTCGGTTTAATTTCGCCCAGAATGACCGATAACGATCAGAGTTATACTCCTGCTCTGTACAAAATAGACGGTGATGTTTACCCACGATCTGTGCCAGACCATAGCCCATAGCGTTGAGAAAACGATTATTGGCGGTAATAACATGACCGTTGAGGTCAAACTCAATCACGGCTGTAGAACGCTGTAATGCTTCAATAAGGTTCTCATGCTCCTTGGATGCTTCAATTGTCCTAGTCAGGTCACTGGCATAGATGGAGACATGCAGAACTTTACCTTTCGTATCTTGTACTGGTTGCAAAATCACTCTTAACCAGGCTTCTTCACCATTACCACGGTACACTTGAGCGGCACCAGCCCAATGCTTACCTTGTTGGAGCGCTTCTTTCATTCGCCGGAAATGATCAGTTTTTTGCGCATAAGGAGGTACAAGCTCAAGCCACGATCTACCCATCAACTGACTACCGCTGTATATCATTTCTTGTTCAAAGTTTGAGTTAACCGCTGTTATGCTTCCTTTTGGGTCCATAATTACGGACAACATTTCACTATCTAAGCTCCTTTGAACTTGCTGCAGAGAAGACAATTCTTCTTGTAGCTGCAGAACTTGTTCCTTTAACTTTTTATTTAAAAACATTTCGAACTCCCGTCGACACAATGCACTTCAATAGCAAATAGTATGAACATTTAGACTGTTTTTGCATTTTGGATCCATTGCTCCAAGTCAATGGAGCTTAGCGGTTTTGATAGTAAGTATCCTTGAGCAACATGGTAACCTTGCCCCTTCAAAATCTGATACTGACCTTCCTCTTCAACACCTTCTGCGACCACCTTTAATTGCAAACTTTCACCAATCCGCAAGACTGCATCGCTCAGAGCACGGCTGGTTGCATCATTTTCTAAATCCAGTACAAAACTTCGGTCTAACTTTAATTCATGGATTGGTAATCTGCGTAAGTAGCTTAAACTCGAATAACCGGTACCGAAATCATCCATTGCCAAGCGTATCCCTTGAGCGTGAACCTCATTGAGCACTTTCATTGTGCTGGGATTTGTGTCGAGTAAAACACTTTCTGTCAGCTCTAATGTTAAATCGCTCGCTTGCAGGTTATGTTGAGTTAGTGTTTGCGTTATCATTCCGCACAAGTCTAAGTTATGGAAATTACTAGGCGACAAATTCACGGAGATTGCAGGAATGTTGATCCCTTTTCTTCTCCAGATCGCCATTTGCTGACAGGCTTCTTTAATAGCCCAGTGGCCCAGAACTCCAATTAACCCGCATTCTTCTGCAAGTGGGATGAAGCGAGCTGGAGATACTGTTCCAAACTTAGGATGTTCCCAGCGAGCCAACGCTTCAACGCCATATAATCTACCTTCAGACATGCTTATTTGAGGTTGAAAGTGTAGTTTTAGTTCGTTATTTTCTATCGCTTCTCGCAAAGCATTTTCGAGCTCCTGGCGCTCTTGAGCCAACTGATTCAGTTCATGACTAAAAAAGCTAAATCGGCCTCGACCAGTGCTCTTCGCCTGATACATGGCCATATCTGCACGATGGATAAGTGAGCCTATGTCATGGCCATCTTGTGGGTATAAACTAATCCCTATGCTGGCAGAAGGTGACAAGGTAGAGCCTCCGATCTTGCAAGGCTGCGAAATATTGAGCTTTATTTCCTCAATAATTTCGGTGACATTACTCACTTCACATCCTGGTAAGACGACGACAAACTCATCACCGGACAAACGACCAACAATGTCGGTTTGTCTACGCTGAAAGCTCAAACGCTCTGCAAATTGTTGGAGTAATGCATCACCGGCGGGATGACCAAGTGAATCATTCACCTGCTTAAACCGATCAATATCTATAAAGAGAACAGCTAAAGTCGTCTTGCTTCGTTTGGCTTCAATAAGCGCATGCTCAGCCTTTGTGTGTAACAAGCTGCGATTTGGAAGCTCCGTTAAACTGTCATAGAACGCTAACTGACGTATATTCTGACGGCTTTCTTCTCGCTCCATCGCCAAAGTGCACAATGGAACGATGGCTTCAACTAATCGCTGATGAAATGCTGATGGTTGGCGCTTCTCTTTGTAATAAAATGCCAGGGTTCCAACACATAACCCTTTGCTGTTTTTAATGGGGGTAGCCCAGCAACTTTTGATGCCTAGAGGAAGAATGTCCGCTCGAAGGTCCATCCATAACGGATCGGTTTCAATATCACTTACTACAACCGTTTCTCCGCGAAACGCCGCCGTGCCGGAGGTTCCTACACACTCGCCTATTGGCATTCCTTCGAGCACGTTTTTATAAGCCTGTTCCAGGCTAGGTGCTGCTAGAGGGTGTAACTTATTTTCATCATCAACCTGAAGCACCGCTGCTATAATTTCAGGAGCTATACGCTCAATTTCTCGACACGCAATTTCCATCAAGTTCTCAAGAGGCTCTTCTCTGGCCATCGCATCGAGAATGCAATGTTGCATAACTTCATGCATTTTCGCGCCTGTGATATCAGAAAGAATACTCACCGTATACGTCAAGCTATTATGATCATCAAGAATGGGATTGACAGTGATGCTGCTCCAGATCCGCTCGCCACTCTTTACATGTGTCAACTCTTCCGACTTAACGGGCAGCCCATTAAGCAATTTTTCATGCACTTTGGCTATTGAGGTCTGAGATAAATTCGGAGTAAGTAAAGCCGTAGGATGAAGTCCTTCAACCTCTTTTGCCGTGTAGCCGAACACTTTTTCAAATCCAGCGTTTACATAAATAATCTTCCATTGTCCGTCAGTGATAATAATTGCACTGTCCGTTTGGTCTGTCACCAGAGATAAAAGCCGTAACTTTTCTTTTTCGTAATACTGCTGAGTTACTTCTTTAATAAAGGCTGTATAGAGAATTTGCCCCTCGCTCTCTACCTTCGAGATAGACATTGCACCCCAGCGACAACCGCCATCTTTACGGTGAATTGGTACATCTCGACTAGTCCCTACAATTTTGTTAATTCCGGTTGTTCTATTTGCATTGATGTAACTGTCATGTTCTGGTCGGATATGCAGAGGTACCAAAATTTTTACGTTTTCCCCAATCACTTCATCCCTGGAATACCCCCACAACTTTTCAGCAGCTGCGTTGAACAGGACTATACAGTTTTGAGAGTCAATGACGACGACACTGTCTATAGCCTGCTCAAGAGTTTGAATAAATATGTCTGACAGATTACGTGCAATTGGCATTTTATTTCCTTACAAAGCTATCAGTTAAAAACTTTATTTTGCAAAAAGACCATCATGTGCGTATTTCGGTTTGTCCGGCCAGCTGTTTCGGTATCGTCCGGCCATCTGATCTTTTCTTCGTAACCCCTCACTTTTTAACTTACTTCCGCTGGTTCAGCCAGACTTTTTTTCCGTTGCGATTCTCCTGTTAATTCCAGTCGATGGGCGTTGTGGATCAATCGGTCTAACAGCGCATCTGCTACCGTCGGATTTTCCATGAGTCCATACCATTCACTGACCGGTAATTGGCTAACGATCACTGTGCTGCGTTGCTCGTATCTGTCTTCAATCACATCCAGCAGATCGCTGATTTGTTTACCCTTAAATCCTTCTAACCCCCAGTCGTCCAGGATCAATAGGTCCAGCTTTTGCAACTGGCTTAATTGCTTTAAATAACTGCCATCGGCATGCCCCAGTTTCAACGCTTCCATCAGGCGACCCAGTCGGTAGTACCTCACCTTTTTATTCTGTCTGCACGCTTGTTCTCCCAACGCACAGGCCAAATAGGTTTTGCCGCAGCCTGTTGCTCCCGTGATGAGTACGTTTTGGCCGTAGTTCAGGTGATGCCCTTGCAGCAGGGGGGTCAGTTGCTCTGGTCGTATGCCGCGTCGTGCCGGGTATTTCAGCTCCTCCGGACTGGCCCGAAGTCGCAGCCCAGCATCTTTGCGCAGCCTCATCAGGCGGGTGTTGTCGCGTGAGAACTGCTCTTGCTCCACCAATAAGCCCAATCGTTCTTCGAAGCTCAAGCCGTTGTAGTTATGCGGATTTTGCCGTTGCAGCTCCAGAGCTTTGGCCATCGCCGCCATTTTCAGCTGGCGTAATTGTGTCATGATCAGATCCATTATTCTGTCCTTATTGGTAGTGGTGAGGACCACGTAAGTTGGTGTGTATAAGTGCTGGGGCGCTACTTTCGGTGTCAGGTTGAGTTTGATCGAAGCCGTTTTTCAGCAAGTTTTTAATAAAGCCGGTGAACGTCGCCTGTTGTTGCAGTGCCATGCCGCAGGCGCGTTCCAGCCGTTTGCTGCCATAACTTTTTTGCAGGCCAAGCAGTGCCAGACAGGTGCGCTGTGCCAAGACCGGATGAGCTTTACGCTTCTCTATCGCCAGCACCACGCCTAGCGTATCCGGCCCTATTTTCTCTGCCCATTGCCTTAATCGCTCTGGCCCCCATTCCTGATGCGCGGCGTGGGCTGGTGGCAAGTGTGATAACTCCGAGGTTTGACCGAAGGCTTTGCTACTTCGCACATGCTGCGCCACACACTGGCCTTTGTGATGCACCCAGATCATGGTGGCAGTGGCCTGTATTTCCAGCCGCTCACCGCACAAGGCATGCGGTACCGAGTAGTAATGTTTATCGAACTGCAGGTGGTAATCCGGTCCCACTTTGGCCACTTTGTATTCGGTGTATTCATACGGGAATGCAGGCAGCGCTTTGAGCGCAGGCTGGTCAATTTGTTGGAACAAGTCTTTACGGCTTAATCCGTTATAAGCTTTCATTGGCCGCTCGTTTAGCTGGTGATTCAGCAATCGGATCGCCTGATTCAGTGCCTCCAGCGAGTAAAAGATCTGGTGGCGAAGCCGCGCTAATACCCAGCGCTCAACAATCAGCACAGCACCTTCTACTTTGCTTTTATCCTTTGGTTTTATCCTTTGGTTTATAAGGACGCGCAGGCATGACGGTGCATCGGTAATGTCGCGCCAGTGCCTGGTAATCACTGTTGATGGACGGCTCAAACTTGTCAGCTTTGGCCACAGCAGCCTTGAGATTATCCGGCACCAATAAGGTCGGCACACCGCCTAAAAAGCTCAGGCAACGGCTGTTGGCCATCAGCCAGGACTGCTGATCCTGCCCGGCACAGGCTTCGATATAGGTGTAATTGGATGCACCTAAGGTGGCCACGAAGATGGCGGCTTTGCGGATTTCGCCAGTGCGCGGGTCGACAATGGGCACCGTGGGGCCACAGAAATCGATAAAGAGTTTCTCGCCTGCATAATGCTGTTGGCGCATCGAACGGCGCTGCGAGCCTTTCCAGCGGCGATAATGTTCGCAGAATTGGGTATATCCCAGCGCTGCGCGGCCATGTTCAGCTTGGTACTCCTGCCACAATAACTGCTTGGTTAGCTTCGGATCTTTTAACTCCAAATCGATACGTAACCAGTCGGGCAAGACCCGTTTGGTCTGGTAATCACGTCCTGGCAACAGAGCCTGATCAAGGGTATTTAAGGACACCTCTGGGGCGAGAGGCCATGCAAGGTTGAGGTTATTAAAGCGGGCAATTAAATCAGTCACAGTCGAGCGGCCAATGCCCAGGGCAAGGGCAATTTGGCGGTGGGACAGCTGATCGTCAAAACACAGCCGGAACACTTCCAGATAAGTTCTCATATCGGTTCTCATCAATTTCTTTTTGCGTGTCATACAAGCTCCGGCTGACAGGGAAACCCCAGTTATGCCGCAGCACCTGAAACGAAGAAAGAAAAAGATGGCCGGATGATACCGAAACGACTGACCGGATCACACCGAAAGAGGTGGCCGGACGATACCGAAACTACTGGCCGGTTCACACCGAAACAGGTGGCCGGACGATACCGAAATGACTGGCCGGTTCACACCGAAATGAGTGGCCGGACGACCCCGAAATTCGCAATTTGGTTCCTGAGTATCCAGAGGCTTACTACTTAACGGATCTTCGTATCGCGTTTGAGCATGAAAATGATTTTGCTCATACGTATGTCCTTAAGAGCTTAAGCTGCTGATATATTTAGATTAGTTAGCATTTTAAACACCCCGTTTTTTTGATCCCTCTTCAAATTCTGACGCTGGCAACGTTGTGCTAAAAATGCCAATGCTTCATTTATGGCCGTCACTAAATCTGCGCCATGGCTTCTGGCAATATCTAAACAAAAGGGTAAACCACCAGATATGGGCTGATTTTGCACCGGTAAACAGTGAAATCACCCGGTTATACTTTTGTTGTGCCGCGTTGATAAGCCACCGTTTTAAGGTTGCCACAAGCAAGCTTCCCCAGATCAGCGTTTCGACTATTGTTGGATGATATGTGTCGAATTTATTCAAATTATTCATCGACTTCCATTCTTTGAATAGCAGTTCAATCTGCCAGCGGACACGGTAGAGGTCGCCGACAACTTCTGCGGGAAACGGTTGCCGATCAAGGTTGGTGCACACCAAAACATGTCTTTTTTTGTGATCTAATGCGGCAAATGCCACACAACGATAAATTGGACCATCCGGCCAATGCACGTCTAAATCCAACGCACCTGTACCGGGTAATTCTTTTAGCCATGATTTCAGCGGTTTTGCCTGCTGGCTTTTGTTGCAACCGGCCATTGGATTCACGCTGTTGCTCATGCGGATGATGAAAAAAGCGCTGGCGTCTTGCAATTCCTGGACATAAGCCTTTGAAAAATAACCCGCATCTGCCATAAATAAGCAACCAGCTAAGGATGAGGCTGATGGCAAATACTCCCGCTCTGGCGCAATATCTTCGGTCAGGCTTACGCGCTGTGGTTGTCCTTTGAACACATCATAGGTGACATGCAACTCAACCGCAGCAGGGTTGTGTACGTTAAAACGGCCTGGAAAATAGTGCATTAAGTCGCCATGCACCGCGAAACTGGTGCCATCTTGCAAAATAATACGTTCAAAAACGTCTTTATACTTCTCTCGCAGAGTAAGCATATCTGGAAGATGCACAGCCAGTGCTTTTTCAAACACTTCACGCATAAACTCAGGCGCAGCCATTTTAACCAACTGTTTATGAAAAGGTTTTAGCTGTATGTTGGTGAAGTGCATATGATTAAATTGACGGTGGATATCGGTAATAGAATTCGTAGTCCCAGAGCCAAGGGCGCTGACCAACGCCATGCAGAACTTATGCGGCGTGACCTGGCGACGACGTTTCATAAATCCGGTTTTTGCCCAAGCGTATCAAGCTCATCTGGAGAAAAAAGTCGTTCAAAAGCGTTTAAGAATGGGCTATCTTGTTCGTGCTTCATTCGTTTTGCCTGCAAAGGTGATCTTTTTTATTCGCAAAATCAATTAGATCACGAATGAAGCACCTTTTCAAATCCTAAAGATCATACGTAGGTGGACCCAATATGAAACAGAATTTACCGGTCACCGGCGTGGAGCAGCGTTTTTCTGCCCAAGCCAATATTCTATCGACCACTAATCTTGATGGCAAAATCACTTATATTAACAAAGACTTTATTGATATCAGCGGCTTCAGCAAAGAAGAGCTAAAAGGTCAGAACCACCACATTGTCCGCCACCCTGATATGCCACCCGCCGTATTTAAAATGTTTTGGGCTGATTTACGCGCCGAAAAATCCTGGATGGGTATTGTCAAAAATCGCTGTAAAAACGGTGACCATTACTGGGTTGATGCTTATGCAACGCCGATTAAAAAGAATGGCAGAACCGAGGAATATCAATCGGTAAGGCGTAAAGCAAAGCCTGAATTTATTACTCGGGCAGAAGAAGTTTACGCCGCCATCCAGGCTGGAAAATCTTTACGCAAGCTGGGCGATTCACTATCGCTGCCCGCCAAAATATTGATTACACTCTTTGCCGGCTTACTATTGCCGGTACTGGTTTATCTCTTAAACTACTCCGCCTTACTCGTACTATTAGCCACAATTTTTAGTACCTTTGTTGTCAGCGCCGCAGTCTTCGTCTTTAGCCAACCTTTACTGCTCGCATTAACGAAACTCAAAACCATTTCTGAAGATAAGGTCGCGCGCTACGTCTACACCGGTCGAAATGATGAAGCCGGGACTTTGTTACTGGCGGTTAAAAAACTTGAGTCTGAGAACGCGGCATTAATTGGCCGCATCAATGATATGTCGTCAACCTTAAGTGAAAATGCCCAAAGTTTAAGTGCTGCCGTAACACAATCTGAAAATGGCACCTTACGTCAGTTTGAACAAACAGAGCAGGTTGCAACGGCAATGGAACAGATGGCCGTGAGTATCCAAAGCGTATCCATCAACGCAGCCGAAACTTCTACCGCCTCTGCTGACGGACTGGCAATTGCCAACTCCGGCAAACAGGTTGTTGATGAAAATGCCAGCACCATTAATGAATTGAAACGTCTCATTCACTCGGCGTCGCAGGTCATCAATAACGTTGCCATAAGCAGCAATGAAATTGAAAAAATCCTCGACGTTATTCTCGCCATTGCCGACCAGACTAATTTGTTGGCGTTAAACGCAGCCATTGAAGCTGCACGAGCAGGTGAGCTTGGCCGGGGCTTCGCGGTTGTTGCCGATGAAGTGCGCTCTTTGGCCAATCGCACCCAAGAATCCACTAAAGAGATCCGCGGCGTCATTGAGCAATTACAAAGTGGTGTCCGACAAGCCGTCAGTGCCATGCGATCCGGTGAAGCGGCAGCGGAACAGAGTGTGGCAAAAAGCCATGCCACGGCGCAGGCTCTGGAAAATATCCTGAATGCGATTAGCACGATTTCCCGCATGAGCGAGCAAATTGCGCGGGCAGTAAATGAACAAACGTCGGTGGTAAACTCGGTCAGTGAAAGCGTGCTTATTATAAAAAGTAATGCGCAGGAAAACCTCGATGCCGTTAAATTAAGCGGAAAGGTTGCCGAAAAGACGGTCAATATCACCAGAAGATTGGATCAGCTAACCAATCAGTTCTGGGCGATACAGCAAGGGATCTAGCCATGCGCACCCTAAACCTGATTTATCGCTCGGAACAGGAGCTGCAGGCATACTTATCCGAGCACAGGCTGACTGAATGTCAGGTTTCAAGACAAAGCCGAGATTCGTTTTTTCGTGAGCGCATGTTGTGAGCGTCCGCAACTCGCTCTTAGCTGACTTTAAGCCATATCCCCAAACTTCATTTCTTGCAGCACCTGAAAAAGCTCGGCACGTTTATCGTCTGTTGCAAGCATACTACGAGGATACTGTCCGCCTAGCCTAGGAATAGGCGTATCAAGCCACTCATTTATCTTGGCGGTGTCATTGTCAAAGAAGGCATTTAGCTCCTGCTCGAGCTGTGCTTTTGAACAAGCTTGATTATGCTGCATTTGCATACCTTTTCCACGTTTGGCAGATGGGTTGTTTTAAAGCATAAATCCGGGTGGCCTTTTTATCCCGCTCACAGGTGTGCGTTTATATAATAGTTTGATAATTCTTAATAATGTTTGATCATTTATATAATAGTTTGATATTTTTTGGCTCTTTTGGTGAATGTGCGGATTAAGAGTTAGCACATTTTTGCCCCAAAGTGAGTTTCGCAGTTCAAAAGCTAAATTGGGCTAGTAAAACTTTGGCTATAGAAAAGCTAATGTGATGTGGTTACTTTCAACCTAGAAGTTTTGCTCGTCCGATCTCTCAAAGCCAGTACGTCTGTCAGGATAACGACTCCTTCGAGACGTAGCGTAATGACCGATAGCGAAAGCAGCCAGCCTTATGGGGTTAAGCCGATGAGGGGATAGGGTGTGAGTGTCAGCCTGAATCTGGGGCCAAAATGCTGTCAACCAAGGTCAAAAATCAGTCAAAAGTGAGCGTAAAAGAATGAGAAAGCAAAAACGATATCAAGTGATTACCCTCCAAACTGTATAAAAAACCGCTACCGCAAAAAAGCAAATTCCTATAGCATCATTTATACCAATTGACATGGATGTGGCAGCGGCCAAGTCCAACAAGTGATTTATGCCCTGCAAACAGCGCAGCGCATAAATACTAAGACGTTAGTTTACAAAGGGAGCTTGGTTTTGTTTGATGGTATGTTTGTCTACTCAGGATTAATTTCCACAATTTGGATCATCGTCGGGATTTATGTGGCCAGTCGATTCTACGATGGCTATGACCACTCTAAACAATTTTGCAGTGAGCTGGGTGCTACAGGAAGCCCAACCGAGAAATTGTCACCTTTGATCAATAATTATCCATTAGGTTTTCTGTTTTGTTTTTTCGGTTGGTATGTAGCGCAACTTTCGAACGTGTCAGTTTTGGTTAACATTGCAGGCTGGCTAGTCATAGTGCATGGTATCGGTACATGGGTGGCTGGTTATTTTCCCATGGATGCGGATCCATTTACAAAAAATCCAACATTCAACTGTAAAGTGCATTCTTGGGCGGGTTTTATAATGCTGCTTTCATTACTTGTAGCACCAATATTAATCGCAATCAGCCCAACGACAACAGTAATACCCGCATATTTTCGCGTGTTTTCCATTATTACTGTTATTGCGAGCGTTTATTATTTATTTGCTATGACTAGAGCATTTAAACAACAGAGTAATCCAGGCGCTCATCAACGCATATCATATGGCTGTCAATTGGCCTGGTTGAGTGTCTTTTCAATTGTTTTGTCTTAATTGTAAACTAACAAAACAAGGCAGCGGGACAATAAAAAGCAGGCTCTCGTCGCTTCGCTCCAATTATTGCCAGCTTTTTATTGCCCCTGCTTGGGGTGTTAGCTTTCATGGAGGATCTGTGCACAAATTTGGCATCGTAGTATTTATGATTGCTGCAACGGTGGTGCTTATCGGGGGTATATTTCAAAGACATGCAATTGCCTGCGATATACTGCCGCTAATGAATTACCAGCGGCTCAATAGTGAGGTATTTCTTGCGGGTGACTTTGCTGAACAGCAAGCCCAAATCATAAGCGAACTTATTGATTCGGCGTCAGAACGAATTAGTCATGTTTATGGTAAACCGATATCTAAACCGAGATTTGTCATTGCTGCTGACATTCAAGGTGCTGCAAATTGGGGGGCAAATGAGACGGCCTCGATGCATCGAATGCCTTGGCGAGCTTGTATAATAATTGGTCCTAAAGGACAAAACGTTGATGTGATCGCCCATGAGTGGCTCCATGCTGAAATCCAGCATCGAGTTGGCTTCTTTCGTTTCCTAAAGGAAATTCCTGTTTGGTTTGATGAAGGTGCCGCACTTACACTTGATTACAGAAAACCGTTTTTACCTGAAAATATTAACCTGTTTGCTGAAGATGTTACTTCGGTAAAAAACCTGAAAAGCGGCAAAAGTTTTTTTTCGAATAACATAAGACAAAACTATCAGGCATCACGAATTGCCGTAGAACCTTTGATACGCCCAAAACAGTTTTTCAATGACCTTGAGAAGATTGCTTCTGGTGAGTCATTTGAAAATGTATTTTTAAAAGCTAACAAATAAGGATAGGCTGCGCGTAGCCGCGACCTTATCCGAAGTGTTGAACAAGCCCGATGCTGGTTGTTGACACTTTATTATGCAAATAGCGGATTGAGAATTTGTGCTGGCGAAGGTCTTATTTTGAAAGAGACTTTTATGCAGGCATGGCCCGCCCTTAGCGAACGAGCTAATATTTTTATCACTTGTTCATCAAGCCGTTGTCGAGTCCTCATTTTGTTTGGTTAACCCGTTATCCTTATACTTCTCAAATTTTCCGCTGCGCTCCAAATTCGCCGCAGAGCGTGGCGTTAAACCCATAGAAATTTTTATCCGAAACTGACGAGTTAGAGCAAAGGGTCTATCACGCTTTTGTCCAAAAGCGAGTTACTTACTCTTTAGCCATACTATTGCGTTTTCTTTGCTGATTAAGAGTGAAACATTAAAGACTGATAGATATGTGACTATTTATGCATATTGTGCTGCATAAACTTAGTTTTGCATGAATCTGTTACGATCATGCACAAAACACGTTGATTAAGCGCTAAAACACGCGAAAAATGCACTTTAACAGTTATTAACATGCAAAATTTTCTGCGTTATGTTACTAGAAAATGTAATCATTAAAGAAAATCAGCATCTCGAATACAGTTCCCCAAGGCATCATCGCAAGTGATATCTAATTCTTTAAAAATGACATGAAGTACTTGTACATCCAAGTTTTCAACACTTCTATTTTCAATTTCCCAAAGTAAAACCTTACTTAAACCTATTTTCTCCGCGACGTTATCCAATGATAACCCTTTATTTACCCTAGCAATTCTCAGTTTATTACCAATATCAAAATTAGTATTGATTTTCATTGTTACAAGATACTCTTAAGTAAGGCGTTACATTTAAAAAATTTTGTATATTATTTCTTGCACCCAGAATTTAACCGTAAAACTAGATAAAAATGATTGCTCAAATGCCATAAAACTCTCTATTACTAACCAATGAATATTACTATTCTAATAATTTCAAAAACTCTGTGGTCAATAGCCTTGTTGGTGCAGTAAGAAATCGATTTAACTGAAACGATATCAATATACATAGCCCTGAAGAATCCCCTGATGATTTACAAATAAATCATCAAATTAGGGTGGAAGCGCATCTTGTTGCATGATCAAATGGTTTCGCTAAAAACTACACTTGGACAACAAGATGCGCGAAGCCAATATCCTACAACATTCTTTACACCAATACTGCCCAGAACTTCACCTAAAACGATTAAACAGCTTGATGCTGGCCTCTAAGGCACTGATTGAATGTAAGACACTGACCTTGACTGAGTTAGGTCGA
>NZ_JAKKRV010000032.1:0-16059 GCF_025653985.1 Shewanella sp. SM69 | reverse complement strand
ACCAGTGATCATGTTTTTAACATAGTCAGCGTGGCCTGGGCAGTCTACGTGTGCGTAGTGACGTGAAGGCGTGTCATATTCGATGTGAGAGGTATTGATCGTAATACCGCGCTCACGCTCTTCTGGAGCGTTATCGATTTGAGAGAAGTCTTTAGCTTCGCCACCGTAGGTCTTAGCCAGTACGTGAGAGATAGCTGCAGTCAGTGTGGTTTTACCATGGTCAACGTGACCAATGGTGCCCACGTTTACGTGAGGCTTAATACGTTCAAATTTAGCTTTTGCCACGATATATTCCTTTCTTTTCAGAATAGTCCAGTCAGTGCTGGACCATAATAACATTTATGTCGTAACTGGATATTAGCTACGAGATTCAATAATCGCTTTTGCAATGTTTTGCGGTGCATCAGAGTACTTCAAGAACTCCATAGAGTATGAAGCGCGACCCTGTGTAGCAGAGCGCAAATCAGTTGCATAACCAAACATTTCAGAAAGAGGCACTACAGCATGGACTATTTTGATGCCACCGAAGCCATCATCCATCCCTTCAATTAAGCCACGACGACGGTTCAAATCACCAACGACGTCACCCATATAATTTTCAGGGGTAGTTACTTCTACTTTCATGCAAGGTTCGAGCAACGCCGGATTCGCTTCAAGCGCACCCTTTTTGAAGCCCATAGAACCTGCAATTTTGAACGCCATCTCGTTCGAATCCACATCATGATATGAACCATCGAACAGAGTGACCTTCACGTCCAACACAGGGAAGCCAGCGAGAACGCCATTCTTCATCTGTTCTTGGATACCTTTATCAACCGCAGGAATGAATTCACGAGGAATCACACCTCCCACAACAGCATTGACAAATTCGTAACCAGCGCCTTCTTCATTAGGCTCTAGTTTTAACCAAACGTGACCGAATTGTCCACGACCACCTGATTGGCGTACAAATTTACCTTCAGCTTCTACTGAAGCTCGGATAGTTTCGCGATAGGCCACTTGTGGCTTACCTACGTTACATTCAACACCGAATTCGCGACGCATACGGTCGACGATGATGTCTAAGTGTAACTCACCCATACCCGAAATCAGAGTTTGTGATGATTCTTCGTCAGTTTCAACTCGGAATGATGGATCTTCCGCTGCAAGCTTTTGCAACGCGATACCCATTTTGTCCTGGTCGGCTTTTGACTTAGGCTCAACGGCAATGGTAATTACTGGCTCTGGGAACTCCATGCGTTCCAAGATCACTCTATGATCGTTATCACAAAGCGTATCACCCGTAGTCACTTCTTTTAGACCAATCGCCGCTGCGATATCACCAGCACGGACTTCTTTCAGTTCAGTGCGATCGTTTGCGTGCATTTGCACCATACGACCTACGCGTTCACGCTTCTGTTTGACAGAGTTGTAAACACCCGAACCTGATTCGAGTACGCCTGAGTACACGCGAATAAAGGTCAAAGTTCCTACGAATGGATCTGTAGCAATCTTAAATGCCAATGCAGCAAAAGGCGCATTGTCATCTGATGGGCGCTCTACTTCTTGGTCGTTCTCGTCGATGCCCTTAATTGGAGGCACATCAATTGGCGCTGGCAAGAATTCAATAACCGCATCAAGTACCGCTTGAACGCCTTTGTTCTTAAATGCAGAACCACAAGTCGCTAAAACGATTTCATTATTTATAGTACGCTGACGTAGCGCCTTTTTAATTTCGTCTTCTGATAGCGTGCCTTCTTCAAGGTACTTATCCATCAGTTCATCCGAAGATTCGGCTGCCACTTCAACCAGATACTCATGCATTTCAGCCGCTTTAGCTGCTAACTCTGCAGGGATCTCCTCATAAGTGAAAGTCATACCCTGGTCTGATTCATTCCAGTTAATTGCTTTCATCTTGATTAAGTCGATCACGCCTTTGAAGTTTTCTTCTGCACCGATATTCAATTGAATAGGCACACAAGTGGCTCCAAGACGAGTTCTAATTTGCTTCACTACACGTTCAAAGTCTGCACCTGCACGGTCCATCTTGTTGATAAATACCAAACGTGGAACGCGGTATTTATCAGCTTGACGCCACACTGTTTCTGACTGGGGTTCAACACCTGATGAACCACAGAAAACGACAACAGCGCCGTCGAGTACGCGCAGAGACCGTTCAACTTCAATAGTAAAGTCAACGTGACCAGGGGTATCGATGATATTGATGCGGTGTTCAGTGAATTGAGCATCCATACCACGCCAGAATGTGGTTACCGCAGCCGAGGTGATAGTGATACCACGCTCTTGCTCTTGAACCATCCAGTCTGTGGTAGCGGCGCCGTCATGCACCTCACCGATTTTATGAGACAAACCGGTATAGAACAGAACACGTTCTGTTGTGGTGGTTTTACCTGCGTCAACATGAGCACAAATACCGATATTACGATAACGCTCAATTGGGGTTGTACGAGCCACGATTATACCCTCTCCACCAAGACCTAAGTCTTGGCAATATCAACAACTATGGTGTGGGCCTAAGCCCACACCATCATATTACCAACGGTAATGAGCAAAGGCTTTGTTAGCTTCAGCCATGCGATGCACGTCTTCACGCTTCTTAACAGCAGTACCTTTGTTTTCAGACGCATCCAGCATTTCACCTGCCAGACGTAAAGCCATAGATTTTTCACCACGCTTACGAGCAGCTTCAACTAACCAGCGCATCGCCAGTGCGTTACGACGCACAGGACGAACTTCACATGGTACCTGGTACGTAGAACCACCAACGCGACGAGATTTAACTTCGACTGATGGGCGAACGTTGTCCAGGGCTGCTTCAAGGATAACTAAATGGTTTTCGCTTTTCTTTTCAGCGACAACATCTAGTGCCTTGTAAATAATTTTTTCTGCAGTCGACTTTTTGCCGTCTTGCATAATGACGTTGATGAACTTAGCCAGCAACTCACTGTGAAACTTTGGATCTGGTAGGATTTTACGTTGTCCTACAACGCGACGTCTTGGCATAACAATTCTCCGTATGCTTCAGGGATTTCCAAAACTGGAATTCTCAAAATAAAACTAGCTTGGCCTTACTTAACGGATAAGTTAAGACTTAGGACGCTTAGCACCGTATTTAGAACGGCTTTGGCGACGTGAAGTCACGCCTGCACAGTCTAATGCGCCACGAATAGTGTGATAACGCACACCTGGTAAGTCTTTAACACGACCACCACGGATTAAGATCACGCTATGTTCCTGCAGGTTGTGGCCTTCACCGCCGATGTACGAAGTAACTTCGAAACCGTTAGTTAGACGCACACGAGCTACTTTACGTAGTGCAGAGTTAGGTTTTTTAGGGGTAGTAGTGTACACACGTGTACAAACACCACGTTTTTGCGGGCACGCATTCAACGCAGGCACGTTAGTCTTGTCGACTTTTGGCGCGCGTGGCTTACGTACCAACTGGTTTACAGTTGCCATGTATAGCTCCGAGTCAGTTGAATCAAACTCAACGATAAGGTGTGAAAAATCTATATCCCACAATGGTGGGACGCGGAATTTTAGAAAGGTAATGCCTGACTGTCAAGAAATAGCCAACTTTTGCGGCATATTACAAGAAAAAAGGCGCCATAGGCGCCTTTTTATAACAAACTTATTACTTAATCTTGGCTACCAGCCAAGTTTAAGAGATCGGCCAAGTTCTGTTCGGCTTCACTTGCAGTGATCTTGTTCACTACTACAGGTTCGTTTTTCTTCGCACGCGCTTCATTACGAGTCTTGTGATAAGCGTAACCAGTACCGGCTGGGATCAGTCGGCCAACGATAACGTTTTCTTTCAGACCACGTAATTGATCGCTCTTACCACCTACGGCGGCTTCGGTCAGTACGCGCGTGGTTTCTTGGAACGATGCTGCTGAGATAAAGGATTCTGTTGCCAGAGATGCTTTAGTAATACCCAGTAGTTCACGTTCAAAGGTCGCAGGCACTTTACCTTGGGCGATCAGTTCGCGGTTAGCGATCTTCACGCGTGACACTTCAGCTTGTTCCCCTTCGAGGAAGTCAGTGTCACCGGCAGAAGTGATAAGACACTTACGCAGCATCTGACGGATGATCACTTCGATATGCTTATCGTTGATCTTCACGCCTTGCAGACGGTAAACGTCCTGTACTTCGTTCACAATGTAGTTAGCTACGTTGTGGATACCACGAAGACGCAGAATGTCGTGCGCAGCTTCTGGACCGTCAGCGATAACTTCACCACGTTCGACTTTTTCACCTTCGAACACGTTTAAGTTACGCCACTTAGGGATCATCTCTTCATAATGATCGCCGCCATCAGCAGGTGTAATCACCAAACGACGCTTACCTTTGGTCTCTTTACCAAACGAGATGGTACCAGAGATTTCCGCCAGAATAGCAGGCTCTTTTGGCTTACGCGCTTCGAACAAGTCAGCAACGCGTGGCAGACCACCGGTGATGTCGCGAGTTTTAGACGATTCCTGAGGAATACGAGCTAATGCGTCACCCACGTTGATTTGCGCGTTATCTTCTAAGTTAACGATCGCACTACCTGGTAAGAAGTATTGTGCTGGAACTTCAGTACCTGGGATCATCAAGTCAGCACCATTAGCGCCAAGCAGACGGATCATTGGGCGCATTTCTTTACCCGCAGTACCACGCTGACCAACGTCAAGGATCACGATTGATGACAGACCCGTTAGTTCGTCTGTTTGACGTGTCATAGTGACACCGTCAATCATGTCTACGAACTTAATACTACCCGCCACTTCAGAAATGATTGGGTGAGTATGTGGATCCCAGTTAGCGATAACATCGCCCGCTTCAACAGCCGCTTCTTCTAGTTTCTCGAGCACAGTACCGTATGGCACTTTATAACGCTCTTTCTCACGACCCAGCTCGTCAATAACAGCCAGTTCAGAAGAACGAGAAACGATAACCAGTTTGCCGTCACTGTTAGTCACATGCTTAGCATTATGCAGTTTCAATGAGCCCGAGTTTTTCACTTGGACATTGTTTTCTGCAGACGCTCTAGATGCCGCACCACCGATGTGGAACGTACGCATCGTTAACTGTGTACCTGGTTCACCGATAGATTGTGCTGCCACAACACCGATGGCTTCACCGTGGTTAATAATATGACCACGAGCCAAGTCACGACCGTAACAAGCTGCACACACACCGAAATCGGTATCACAAGAAATAACAGAACGTACAATCACTTCGTCGATTGAATGCTCTTCTAACTTGTCACACCATGCTTCGTCGAGTAGCGTGTTACGTGGTGCTAATACGTCTTCAGTGCCTGGATAGAACACATCAATCGCAACCACACGACCCAGTACGCGTTCACGTAACGGCTCAACCACATCACCACCTTCAATCAGCGGTTTCATGGTTAGACCTTCGTGAGTACCACAATCGTCTTCGATAACCACTAAATCTTGTGCAACGTCTACAAGACGACGAGTCAGGTAACCCGAGTTCGCTGTCTTCAATGCCGTATCGGCTAGACCTTTACGCGCACCGTGAGTAGAAATAAAGTACTGGAGTACGTTTAGACCTTCACGGAAGTTAGCGGTAATTGGCGTTTCGATGATTGAGCCGTCTGGCTTAGCCATCAGACCACGCATACCCGCCAACTGACGGATCTGTGCAGCACTACCACGGGCGCCTGAGTCAGCCATCATATAGATGCTGTTAAACGAGGCTTGTTTCTCTTCAACACCATCACGGTTAATCACTGTCTCAGTTGACAGGTTTTCCATCATAGCTTTAGAAACTTTTTCGTTGGCACTTGCCCAGATATCGATAACTTTGTTGTAACGCTCACCGGCTGTTACTAGACCAGATTGGAACTGCTCTTGAATTTCAAGAACTTCCGCTTCTGCATCAGCAACTAAGGTGTATTTCTCGTCTGGAATAACCATGTCATCGATACCTACAGAGGCACCAGAGATGGTTGCAAAACGGAAACCGGTATACATCAATTGGTCAGCAAAGATAACAGTATCTTTCAGACCCAGTTGACGATAACAAGTGTTCAACAGTTTAGAGATCTGCTTTTTGCCCATGTTCTGGTTAACCAGATCAAATGACAAACCTGCTGGCAGAATAAGTGACAGCAGAGCACGACCCACAGTCGTATCAACGATACGGCGTTGTTCAGTGCGCTCACCATCGTCACCAATAATGGTTTCAGTGATACGAACTTTAACGCGGGCATGCAGTTCAGCAGCGCCAGTTGCGTAAGCTTTTTCAACTTCAGCAACAGACATAAATGCCATACCTTCACCACGGCCGTTAATACGCTCACGGCTGGTGTAGTACAGACCCAATACCACGTCTTGAGACGGGGTGATAACAGGCTCGCCGTTGGCTGGTGACAGGATGTTGTTGGTAGACATCATCAGGGCACGGGCTTCAAGCTGCGCTTCCAGTGTTAACGGTACGTGTACCGCCATTTGGTCACCGTCGAAGTCGGCGTTGTATGCCGCACAAACGAGTGGGTGTAACTGGATGGCTTTACCTTCAATCAGTACAGGTTCGAACGCTTGGATACCCAGTCTGTGCAGTGTTGGTGCACGGTTGAGCATCACTGGATGTTCGCGGATCACTTCATCCAGAACGTCCCAAACTTCCGCTACTTCACGCTCAACCATCTTCTTAGCCGCTTTGATAGTAGTAGCTAAGCCACGACCTTCTAGCTTGCCATAGATGAATGGCTTGAACAGTTCCAGTGCCATCTTCTTAGGAAGACCACATTGGTGCAGACGTAGAGTAGGACCTACGGTAATGACCGAACGACCAGAATAGTCGACGCGCTTACCCAACAAGTTCTGACGGAAACGACCTTGCTTACCTTTGATCATATCAGCCAAAGATTTCAGAGGACGCTTGTTAGAACCGGTAATAGCACGACCACGACGACCGTTATCTAATAGCGCATCAACAGACTCTTGTAACATACGCTTTTCGTTGCGTACGATAATGTCTGGCGCAGCTAAATCTAACAGACGCTTCAAACGGTTGTTACGGTTGATCACGCGGCGATACAGGTCGTTAAGATCTGAAGTCGCGAAGCGGCCGCCATCGAGCGGTACCAACGGACGTAAGTCAGGTGGTAACACAGGCAGTACTTTTAAGATCATCCACTCAGGCTTGTTGCCTGAAGTGTAGAATGCTTCCATCAACTTAAGACGCTTAGTCACTTTCTTGCGACGAGTCTCAGAGTTGATTGAAGGCAATTCTTCACGCATTTGTTCGATTTCTTTCGCTAAATCGATAGCACGTAACAGTTCAAGCACTGCTTCGGCACCCATTTTAGCTTCGAACTCATCACCGTATTCTTCTAATGCATCCAGATAAGTTTCTTCTGTCAGCATTTGGCCACGTTCAAGGCTGGTCATGCCAGGCTCGATCACGACAAATGATTCAAAATACAGTACGCGTTCGATATCACGCAGCGTCATATCCAGCATTAAGCCAATACGTGACGGCAGTGATTTTAAGAACCAAATGTGCGCAACTGGGCTAGCCAGTTCGATGTGACCCATACGCTCACGACGTACTTTAGTTTGGGTTACTTCAACGCCACACTTTTCACAAATAACACCACGGTGCTTCAAACGTTTGTACTTACCGCACAAACATTCGTAATCTTTGACTGGGCCAAAGATACGCGCACAGAACAGACCTTCACGCTCAGGCTTGAAGGTACGGTAGTTGATGGTTTCTGGCTTCTTAACTTCACCAAAAGACCAAGAACGGATCAGATCAGGCGATGCCAGACCAATTTTGATGCCGTTAAATTCTTCAGTCTTGCTTTGCTGTTTCAGAAACTTTAATAAGTCTTTCACGTTTCTCTCCTGAAGGAGTTAAACCGGGTGCTCCGCTTGCACGGAGCACCATTCTGTTTGCCAAACGCGGCTAAAGGCCTGCGCTTATGCCTGATCCAACTCGATATTAATACCGAGTGAACGGATCTCCTTCAGTAACACGTTGAAGGACTCTGGCATGCCAGGTTGCATCTGATGGTTACCGTCGACGATGTTCTTATACATCTGAGTACGACCGTTAACGTCATCCGATTTAACAGTGAGCATTTCTTGAAGCGTATAAGCGGCACCGTATGCTTCTAGTGCCCACACTTCCATCTCACCGAAACGCTGACCACCGAACTGAGCTTTACCGCCCAATGGTTGTTGAGTCACTAAGCTGTACGAACCGGTAGAACGGGCGTGCATCTTGTCATCAACTAAGTGGTTCAGTTTGAGCATGTACATATAACCTACCGTTACTTGACGCTCAAATTCGTTACCGGTACGACCATCAAACAACTTCAACTGACCAGAGGTTGGCAAACCTGCAAGTTCAAGCATCTGCTTGATCTCTTTCTCTTTAGCACCGTCGAATGCAGGTGTTGCAATCGGGATACCGCCTTTCAGGTTAGTCGCAAGACGTAATACTTCATCATCAGTGAATGAATCGATATCGACGCGCTGCTGCACTTCGTCACCTAATTCATAAACTTGCTTGATGTAACCACGAACTTCAGCCAGCTCACGCTGTTCTTCAAGCATCGCAGTGATCTTGTTACCAATGCCTTTGGCAGCGGCGCCCATATGGACTTCGAGTACCTGACCAATGTTCATACGTGATGGAACACCTAGCGGGTTCAATACGATGTCTACTGGGTTACCTTGTTCGTCATATGGCATGTCTTCGATTGGGCAAATCTTAGAGATAACACCCTTGTTACCGTGACGACCCGCCATCTTGTCACCAGGTTGGATAGTACGCTTAACCGCTAAGTAAACCTTAACGATCTTGAGTACGCCTGGCGCCAAGTCATCACCTTGGGTGATCTTGCGACGTTTGATTTCAAACTTCTTATCGAAGTCAGCTTTCAGCTCTTCATGCTGTTCAGCTAATTGCTCAAGTTCAGTTTGTTTTGCTTCATCGTCAATGACTTGAACCAATACATCTTTACGTGGCAACGCAGCAATTTGCGCTTCAGTGAAACCAGCACCGATTAACAGGTTACGCGCACGGCTCAATACACCTTCTTCAAGGATCTTGAACTCTTCGCCTAAGTCTTTACGAGCTTGGGCAATGTGCATCTCTTCGATTTCAACTGCACGCTTGTCTTTTTCAACGCCGTCACGGGTAAATACCTGTACGTCGATGATAGTGCCCTTAACAGAGTTAGGAACACGCAGTGAACTGTCTTTAACGTCAGACGCTTTCTCACCGAAGATAGCACGGAGTAACTTCTCTTCTGGCGTTAGCTGTGTTTCGCCTTTTGGCGTCACTTTACCAACCAGAATATCGCCGCCCTTCACTTCTGCACCAATGTAAACGATACCTGACTCGTCGAGTTTCGACAGAGCAGATTCACCTACGTTTGGAATATCAGCCGTGATTTCTTCGCTACCCAGTTTGGTATCACGAGCAATACAAGACAGCTCCTGAATGTGGATAGTGGTGAAACGGTCTTCTTGCGCTACGCGCTCAGAAATTAAGATCGAGTCTTCGAAGTTGTAACCGTTCCAAGGCATGAATGCGATACGCATGTTCTGGCCAAGGGCTAAGTCACCTAAGTCAGTAGACGGACCGTCTGCTAACACGTCACCACGAACGACTGGCTCACCAACAGCACAACAAGGGCGTTGGTTAATACAAGTGTTTTGGTTAGAACGGGTGTATTTAGTCAGGTTATAAATGTCGATACCGGCTTCGCCTGGACGCAGCTCATCTTCATTTACTTTAACAACGATGCGGCTCGCATCAACGTAGTCGACAAAACCACCACGTTTAGCAACAACCACAACACCAGAGTCAACAGCCAAAGTACGCTCAATACCAGTACCAACTAGCGGCTTTTCAGAGCGCAGTGTGGGTACGGCTTGACGTTGCATGTTCGCACCCATCAAGGCACGGTTAGCATCGTCGTGTTCTAAGAACGGGATCAGTGACGCAGCAACAGAAATAATCTGTTGTGGCGAAACATCCATATACTGGATGTCAGCAGCGCGCATAAAGGTCGATTCACCTTTATGACGACAAGCAATTTGCTCTTCTGCCATACGACCGCTAGCGTCAACTTCGATGTTCGCCTGTGCAATCACATAACGACCTTCTTCGATTGCTGACAAGTATTCCACTTCGTCAGTAATCACGCCGTCGATAACCTTGCGGTATGGCGTTTCTAGGAAGCCGTAAGAGTTAGTACGGGCAAAACTTGCTAATGAGTTGATTAGACCAATGTTTGGACCTTCAGGGGTCTCAATTGGACATAAACGACCATAATGCGTTGGATGTACGTCACGGACTTCGAAGCCTGCACGTTCACGAGTCAAACCACCAGGGCCAAGTGCAGAAATACGACGCTTATGCGTTACTTCTGACAGCGGGTTGTTTTGGTCCATGAATTGTGACAGCTGAGAAGAACCGAAGAACTCTTTCACTGCAGCAGAAATTGGCTTAGCGTTGATCAAGTCTTGTGGCATCAGCTCGTTCAGATCGCCTAAAGACAGACGTTCACGCACGGCGCGCTCAACACGGACTAAACCAACACGGAATTGGTTTTCAGCCATTTCACCGACGCTACGAATACGACGGTTACCTAAGTGATCGATGTCATCGACTTCGTCGAAACCGTTACGGATATGAATGATGTTCTTCATTACCGCGACGATGTCTTCTTTAGACAATACACCGCTACCTTCGTCATCAGGAATGCTGAGACGACGGTTGAACTTCATACGACCTACTTTAGACAGGTCATAACGCTCTTCACTGAAGAACAAGTTCTGGAATAGTGCTTCAGCAGCATCTTTGGTTGGTGGCTCGCCAGGACGCATCATACGATAGATCTCAACCAGCGCTTCTAAGCGGTTAGTGGTTGAATCGATACGCAGCGTATCTGAAATATAAGCACCATGATCTAGCTCGTTGATATACAACGTGCTGATATCTTTAATACCGGCCAATGATAGTTTAGCCAGATCTTCTAAGCTAATTTCACTGTTGGCAGAGACTAAAACTTCACCCGTGTCCGGATCGATATAATCTTGAGCAGCATATTTGCCCACGATATATTCAACTGGCACTTCAAGCTCAGTGGTATTAGTCTTTTCTAACTGACGAATGTGACGCGCAGTAATACGACGTCCCGCTTCAACCAGTACAGAACCTTCAGCATCCTTGATGTCATAGCTGGCAGTTTCGCCACGCAGACGTTCAGGCACCAAAGACATGACCAGAGTATCTTTCTTGATCTTGAACTCAACGCGTTCGAAGAACAGATCGAGGATCTCTTGAGTAGAATATTCTAATGCACGTAACATGATGGTCGCAGGCAGTTTGCGGCGACGGTCAATACGCACAAATAGTGCATCTTTAGGATCGAATTCAAAGTCAAGCCATGAACCACGGTAAGGAATAATACGTGCGTTATACAGCACCTTACCTGATGAGTGGGTTTTACCACGGTCATGATCAAAGAACACGCCTGGAGAACGGTGTAATTGAGATACGATTACACGCTCAGTACCGTTGATAACAAAAGTACCGTTATCCGTCATCAATGGGATATCACCCATGTAGACTTCTTGTTCTTTAATATCTTTTACTGTGCCCGCCGCTGCTTCACGGTCATACAACACCATGCGTAATTTAACGCGTAGTGGAGCTGAATACGTAACACCACGGATCTGACACTCTTTCACATCAAAAACAGGCTCGCCAAGCTTATAGCTGACGTATTGCAGTTCTGAGTTACCAGAAAAGCTCTTGATGGGAAAAACGCTACGGAAGGCGGCTTCTAAACCGCGCTCACCGGTAGGATCTTGATCGGTGAACTTCTTAAAAGAGTCTAGCTGGATAGACAATAAATAAGGGATATCCAAAACTTTTGGACGCTTACCAAAGTCTTTGCGAATACGCTTCTTTTCAGAATAGGAGTAAACCATGGGTTTCCTCTGCTTACGAGATGTGACCAAGACTGAATAAATAACTTAAGTTATTAAAATTCAGCACGTTTGCCCATCACCGTTGATGGCAAGAACCTAACCAGTAATCTCTGCTAGGGACTGCAAAATTTGGCGACAAACGGTGAAAAAAAATCGCCAGCGCATATAGCGCAAAAAAGGCCGACGGTTAAAAAACCGCCAGCCTCCACCCAAGTGGCTTGGGTGAGCAAGCTAAATAATAGCTTACTTAATTTCTACAGAAGCACCAGCTTCAGTAAGTTCTTTCTTCAGAGCTTCAGCTTCTTCTTTAGAAACGCCTTCTTTAACTGCTACTGGAGCAGCTTCAGACATAGCTTTAGCTTCTTTCAGGCCTAAACCAGTTGCGCCACGGATGGCTTTAATAACTGCAACTTTGTTGTCGCCGTGAGCAGTCAGAACTACGTTGAATTCTGTTTGTTCTTCAACAACAACTGCTTCTGCACCGCCAGAAACAACAGCAGCAGCGGCAGAAACGCCGAACTTCTCTTCCATAGCTTCGATCAGTTCAACAACTTCCATTACAGACATAGCTGCAAAGGCTTCTAAGATTTGGTCTTTAGTGATAGACATAACAAATGTTTCCTATTGTTCTGAATTCAATTTTATTAAGCAGCCAGCTTGAAATTAAGCGGCTTCTTGTTTTTGATCGCGCAGGGCGGCCAGTGTACGAACGAACTTGCCAGCAGATGCTTCTTTCATAGTCATCATTAACTGAGCTAGTGCTTCTTCGTATGTTGGCAGTTTCGCCAAACGATCAATTTCAGCTGCAGGGATGAAATTCCCTTCAAAGGCTGCGCCTTTAACTTCGAAGTTAGCTTGTTCTTTAGCAAAGTCTTTTAACAGACGTGCTGCAGCACCTGGGTGCTCTAAAGAAAAAGCAATCAAAGTTGGGCCAGTGAACGTTTCTGCTAGGCACTCAAAAGCAGTACCTTCAACAGCACGACGAGCTAGCGTGTTACGTACTACACGTACATATACACCAGCTTCGCGAGCTTTTTTACGCAGACCGGTCATAGCACCTACAGTCACACCGCGAGAATCAGCGGCAACTGCAGATAGCGCACCTTTGGCAGCTTCGTTGACTTCAGCAACAATCGCTTTTTTGTCTTCGAGTCTTAATGCCATTGGCTTTACTCCTGGATTCTACCTAGGGTATTCCCTAGTATTTACCATACTAAATACTTATGTATTTAGTGACTTACGGTGCAGATTATCCAGTAAAAAATTTTAGCTGGGGCCTGACACCGTCTACGCAGGAAATTAAGTTATTTTTACAAAAAACACCTGCGGTCTTGGACGGAAACCTGAGTTAAATTCCGCCTAAACGGAAGATAAAACAGGCTTCAACCCACAAAGTGCGCGCATTATAGACTAATGCACCCGCTTTGTAAAATTATAGAGTTGTTTCAAGCGTAGCTTGATCAACTGCAACACCTGCACCCATAGTGGTAGAGATGCTGATCTTTTTCACGAAAATGCCTTTAGCAACTGCAGGCTTAGCCTTTTTCAGTGCTGACACTAACGCTTCCAAGTTTTCTTTCAATTGAACTGGTGTGAAATCCACTTTACCGATAGTAGTGTGGATAATACCGTTCTTGTCGTTACGGTAACGAACTTGACCCGCTTTGGCGTTCTTAACAGCTTCAGCAACGTTTGGCGTTACTGTACCTGTTTTAGGGTTAGGCATTAAACCACGTGGGCCTAAGATTTGACCTAACATACCAACAACGCGCATTGCATCTGGAGATGCGATAACTACGTCAAAGTTCATTTCACCGGCTTTGATTTTCTCAGCCAGATCATCCATACCAACTAGCTCAGCGCCAGCAGCTTTAGCAGCTTCAGCATTTGCACCTTGTGTAAATACTGCAACGCGAACGTCACGACCAGTACCGTGTGGCAACACTGTTGCACCACGAACGTTTTGGTCAGATTTACGTGGGTCAATACCCAGGTTAACTGCTACGTCTACACTTTCAACGAATTTTGCAGTTGCTAATTCTTTTAACAGAGCAACAGCTTCGTTGATATCGTAGCTTTTAGTACCGTCAACTTTCTCGCGAATTACGCGCATGCGTTTAGTTAGCTTTGCCATTATATTAATCCTCTACAACCAAACCCATTGAACGCGCAGTACCTTCGATTGAGCGAGTCATCGCTTCAATGTCAGCACCAGTCATATCGGCAGCTTTAAGTTCAGCAATTTCTTGAACTTTAGCGCGAGCGATAGTACCCACTTTCTGAGTGTTTGGACGTGGAGAACCTGATTTCAGGCCTGCAGCAGTCTTCAGTAAGTAAGACGCTGGAGAAGTCTTAGTTTCAAAAGTGAATGAACGGTCACTGTAAACAGTGATCACGACTGGAATAGGCATGCCTTTTTCCATTTTTTCTGTACGGGCGTTAAACGCTTTACAGAATTCCATGATGTTCACACCTTTTTGACCCAAAGCTGGACCAACTGGTGGTGATGGGTTCGCAGAACCGGATTTTACTTGTAGCTTAATATAAGCATCAATCTTCTTTGCCATCTGACATTTCCTCAGTTTGGGTTCAAACGCGCATCAGCGACATGCTGACATGCTCCCCCGAAAACAACGGGTGCGAATTATATAGAAATTCGCACCCGTTGCCAAACGGATTTTGTAGTTTATTTAATCAGCCTTTTTCAACTTGACTAAAATCAAGTTCAACAGGCGTAGAACGACCAAAGATCATCACTGATACTTTCACGCGGCTCTTGTCATAATCCACTTCTTCAACGGTGCCGTTAAAGTCAGCAAATGGACCATCACACACACGTACCACTTCACCAGGCTCAAATATGGTTCTATGAGTCGGTGACGCTGTCGTTTCTTGTAAGCGACGCAGAATTGCATCAGCTTCTTTATCTGAAATTGGGGCAGGACGATCAGACGTTCCGCCAATAAAGCCTAAAACACGCGGGATGCTTTTGACTAAATGCCAGCTGTCATCGTTCATTTCCATCTGGACTAACACATAGCCAGGGAAAAACTTACGTTCGCTCTTGCGACGCTGACCTGCACGCATTTCGATGACTTCTTCAGTCGGAACCAATACTTCACCGAAGTATGCTTCCATGCCATGCATTTTAATATATTCAATCAGTGACTTACAAACTCGGCCTTCATAGCCTGAGAATGCCTGCACTACATACCATCTTTTTTTAGCTTCTTTAGCTTCAGTCATTCGAGGTGCCTATACGCCAGTGATAAAATTGACAATTCGCATTAACACAGCATCCATACCCCAAAGGATAAGAGCTAAGATACCTGTTGCTGCAAGGACAATAAAAGTGGTGTTTAGCGCTTCTTGACGCGTCGGCCATACAACCTTGCGCACTTCGATATGCGCTTCACGGGCAAAAGCTAACGCTTTTTTACCTTTTACAGTCTGAAGCGCAATAAAACCAGCAATAGCGAATGCAACGATAACACTAAGCGCACGTATGACGGCACTGGCTTCGCTATACATTTGATTGCCAATAACAGCAGCGGCTAGCAATACAATCACTAAACCCCACTTCACGATATCCAGAGAATTGTTCTGGTTTTCAGTATTTGTTGTCATCGGTTTTTCCGTTACTCAATACGGCCTGAGCTTAGAGCACATTAATTGACGGGCATAATCCCACATCACTCTGCATTTCCGAACACCCTTAGAAACGCAAAATAGCATAAGCTCAGGGTCAAAAATCGGCCATAGATTGTATTCTTATTCGACTTTGTAAGCAAGGATGCGAATCCCATGCAAACCACAAAACCTATGAAATAATCCACTTAAACAAAAAAGGAAGCCGAAGCTTCCTTTTCAAACTAATTTCTATCGCAATTAAGCGATGATTTTAGCTACTACACCAGCACCAACTGTACGACCACCTTCACGGATTGCGAAGCGTAAACCTTCGTCCATCGCGATTGGGCAAATCAGAGTCACTACCATTTTGATGTTGTCGCCAGGCATTACCATCTCTACGCCTTCTGGCAGTTCGATAGTACCGGTTACGTCAGTTGTACGGAAGTAGAACTGT
>NZ_JAKKRV010000031.1:0-18718 GCF_025653985.1 Shewanella sp. SM69 | reverse complement strand
ATGCCATTGCTGCTCGCTAATAGACAGTATTTTGCCAGGCATCTGCCGTGGCCAGCGGAACTTGTCTTTTTCAAGCCGTTTGTACCACAGGCAAAACCCGGTGCTATCCCAGTACAGTACTTTTAACCGGGTACGCTGCTGATTACAAAACACAAACAGTGCGCCGCTAAATGGCGAGAGCTGCATCTCTTGCTCGACCAGCAACGATAAGCCATTAATGGATTTACGAAAGTCGACCGGCTGTTTATGCAGGTAGATTTTGGGCGGGTCGATAAACATCTTCATGATTAAAGCGCCCGGAGCAACGCAGCTAACCACAAGGCATCCGTGCCTGACGGTAAGTGCAGCTCTACATCGTGCTTTTTCAGCAGCATTGGCTGGCTAAGCAACATGCCTTGAGTGGTCAGCTCGACAAAGCCGCTATCGTCTTCGTGTTGCCAGGCGAGAAGTTGCCGCTTACGATAACTGAAATAGGTTGGGTCAATGCCTTGCTGTTTTGCAAATTCGGTTTGAGTTAACCCACTGGTTTTTTGCTGGTCAAACAGCGCCAGCCATTGTTTGGTTGTTCTACCTCAGGTTCGGTTGAAAACGTTCAGAAGGAAATAGGAAAAATTTTGGAATCGGCTCACCGAAATAACCCGGCTAGGGGAATTACGGGTGCCCTTCTCTACTCTGGGGGATATTTTTGTCAGGTGATTGAAGGCTCGGAAGAGTCTTTAGAATAACTTTTCGAAATTATTCAACTAGATGACAGACATACTGATGTAACGGTTCTTCACTTCGAGCCATTAGATGAGAGAAACTTTGCTGACTGGTCAATGGCGCTTGCTGGAATTGAGGATAAAGCACGGTTTAATCTTGATGGCCTGCTTGGCTCAAAAGATGAAATTCAGATTAAAGAAGCAGGAGCGAGCATTGTATCAACGCTAGATGAATTGATTAGGCAGCATCAAGACCTTGTTAAATGAGAGGCTTGTTTCAGAGCATCGAGCGCGGCGCACGCCTGTAACAAAATAATAATAACGAGCTTAAGGATTCAATAAGCTACAACGTACTGTTTATAACAGTGCTCTCTAAAGCTAAATTGATTGAACCATCGTTCTGATAAACTAACACACCATTTTTTGAGCCTTTTTTCACCTGATACATTGCTTGGTCAGCCCGCTTACAAAGTTGTTCGCTTGTTATCCCATGCTGTGGGTAGAGCGCGATACCAACACTCATCGAAATGTTTGCTTCGCTACCAGCAGGCAGAGATATGGGGGACTTAACTTCGGCAATGAACTTAGTCGCCTTATCGATAGCCTCTTGTTCGTCAACGATATCTTGAAGCAGCACTACGAACTCATCTCCTCCTAATCTGGCAAGCGTATCCGATGCGCGTATGCACTGTTCAATACTCTTAGCTACCGTTTTAAGCACAACATCGCCGGCTTCATGACCATAGATATCGTTGACTGTCTTAAACCCATCCAGATCAATGAAGAACACAGCCAGATGCGTTTTTTCGCGCTCTGCCAGGGCAAGTGCCTGCGAAATGCGGTCATTAAACAATTGTCGGTTAGGGAGGTCAGTCAAAACGTCGTGATAGGCCCCTCGGTAGTAAGTTTCCAGTTGAAGTTTACTGCGGGTGATATCCTGATGGGTGCCATACATAATGATGGGCTTACCTTCATCATCCCACTTCCCAACCTTGCCACGGTCAAGAACCCACTCCCAGTGTCCGTCCTTATGACGCATGCGAGCCTCGCACTCATAAAAAGGTGTCTCACCCAAAAAGTGTTGCTTGAGCAACTGTTCTGACTTTTTAAAATCGTCCGGGTGTGTGAGTTTGATCCAAGTTTCTATGGAGATTGGCTCAAGCTCTTCAAGCTTGTAGCCAATAATCTTTGCCCATTTATGGTTAAATACAGTTTCACCAGTTTGAATATGCCACTCCCAGGTGCCAACACGGGTACCTTCCAGAAAAGCATTCAATCTAGCCCTTTCCATTGAAAGGTCCTCTGTCATCTCCCTCGCCAGAGCTTCTGCTCTCGACCGGCCTGAAATTAGTATAAAAACTAAAACAGACAACATACCACTCAACATGACACCAGTTAAAACAATAACTCTCGGCAACCCGGTCTCGACTCGTTGCAAAAGGCTCTTACTTGCTTGAATGCGTAATGTCCAGGTTTGCCCCAGCAAATCTAACTGATGGACTGACTCAAACTCTGGCCAGACATCATCTCTATTTAAACTACCAAAGTGAGTTTGCGCCGCAGCACGCAATTCTTTACCATCGAAGATGTCTATAACCAGATCGCGCTCTTGCTCTCCCATAAGTCCTTCCAGGAAGTCAGTCATGCGAAACGGTGCATATACCCAACCCAGCAAACTTGCCCGGCGCTCTGCCACCGTAGCAGCCGGTAGGTCTTTATCATACACGGCTTGATATATCAGAAACCCTGTTTGCTCATGAACTCCGACTTCCTGCTGCAGTCGAACCCAACCGGAGAGCATCATTTCACCAGTGTCCATTGACCGTTGCATGGCGAAGCGTCTCACGGGCTCAGAGTACATATCATAGCCAAACGCCCTCAAGTTACGCCCCGAGAATGGCTCAAGATAGATTATCGAGGAATAAAGATCTCTTTGGCCTTCAGGGAGTACGCTGTAGGATGGAAACCCTTCAGCACGAATTTGTTCAATATGTACCTGCAGTTCTAATGGATGAATTGCCTTGGCAAATCCAATACCTTGGATGCCAGGTAAGTAGCGTTCAAGAGCCTGACGCTCGTAATAATCTCTAAATTGATGTCGGTCGACAATTTTGTAAATATTAAAAATACCTGCCGTGCCACGAAGTACCTGTTGGTAGGCTGCCATACGGCTCTTAATTCGCTCAACAGCTTCCCGGGCTCGGAACTCGAAATAGACTTGCTCACGTTCGTGGACAGAATTGACAATAATTTGATATATCACAGCAGTGGAGCCCAGCCCAAGAACAAAAACCACTACAGCCAATAGAAACTGGATGGCATGGCTCGACTTCCCTAATGCATTCTTGCTAGATATGTTCCAAATCTCAGACCACATATCATTTTACTTGATGGTATTTCACGTGCAGGTGATATGTCGTTCAATTTTTTGGAAACTCGTTCATGGTAGCTAACGTTAGTTGGTTTCGACCATTACGTTTTGACTTATACAAGGCTTCATCGCAACGGCTGATCAGCTGCTCTAAACTTTCTTTCTGAAATAATGATGCAACTCCCAGTGACACGGTGACCTTGCCTACATTCTGAAACTGCTCTGAAGCAATTCGCAATCGCAAACGTTCAGCTAATTCTGCCGCGACCATATCAGTGCAATTCTCAAGCAGGATCAAAAACTCCTCGCCGCCCCAACGAATTACCCTATCATTACCCCGAACCGACTTTCGAAGCAGACCCGATACTTGAGCTAAAATCTGATCACCAACAGGATGCCCAAAGCTATCATTAATCTGCTTAAAGTGGTCAATATCGCAAAGAATGAGACTCATGGACTCTTCCCGGCTAAGAGTAAAGCTATAAGCCTCACTTAACAACGCCTTACCATGATTGCGGTTAAACAAACCAGTTAGTTGATCCACTGTTGCCGATTCACGAAGCGCCTGCTCTTCACGAAGTCGCTCAGTGACATCTTTTCCAACACTAACATAGTTAGTAATGTTACCTGCTTGGTCTTTGATAGCGGAGATACTCTGCTCAGAATGATACAAGGTACCGTCTTTACGTTTATTAATGAAAATTGCCTGGAACGTCTTTGCTGTCATTAAAGACGCTTTTACGTTCTTATAAAAGTCATCGTCGTGTAAGCCTGACTTGAAAAGTGTTGGTGTATTGCCGATTAATTCTGATTCTTCGCAACCGCTAACCTGGATAAACGATTGATTAGCAAAGATTATCTTTGCATGCGCATCGGTAACGAGTATCGGCTCTGCTGCGACATCCAGTGCCTGACCAAGAATTTTACTGGTCTCTTCTACCTTGGCATAAGCAGTCATATCTTGCTGCACTGAAACAAAGTGCGTGATGTCACCCACCTCATCTCGTACCGGTGAGATATTCCAGCGCACCAAATATGGCGAACCGTCTTTGCGGTAATTAGTAGTCATACCCTCGAAGTATTCACCACTGGTAAGACAACTTCTAAGCCGGTTAATCACCTCCTGATCTGTAGCAGGGCCTTGTAACATCTTCAATGACTGACCATACAACTCATCAATTGCGTAACCTGTCATCTGACAAAAAGCAGGGTTCGCAATTTTTACAGGATATCCTGCTGCCCTGTCAGCACTGGTAATCACAACCGCGTTCCAAGACTGCATAATCGCCATTTTCAGCAAGCTAAGTTCAGAACTTCCCATCGAATTTTTCTCTTCCGCTGAAAACAAAAGACTGACATGAACAGCTTACATAATCAAGGCCTTAAGTATAAATTTTTTTGATTATTATAACAAAAGTATGTTTTTGACACCGTTATGGACACTCAACGCTTTTCAAATCATCGGTTATTCTCTTGATAATCTTATACAACCTATATCTAATTGATTTGCTAGTAAATTATGGTAAAGATATATGGCTTTGCGTAATTCGAGGGAACTAAATCAGAAGGTTGCGATCTGATCGGCTAAGTAAGTTAATCATCCTAGTCTCATGCCGAAACCTCGCTACAAAACAACGAACTGGAAACAGTACAACAAAGCCTTAATCAACCGCGGTTCACTCACTTTCTGGATTGATGAAGAAGCCATTCGCCAGTGGAAGCAGAGCAAACAAAATAAACGAGGTAGACCTCGTCAGTTCAGCGACTTAGCCATTACTACTGCGCTTATGGTGAAACGAGTTTTCTCAATGCCGTTGAGAGCATTGCAAGGGTTTATCGATTCTGTTTTTTCATTGGCTAACGTCCCTATAGTCTGCCCACATTACAGTTGTATCAGTCGAAGAGCTAAGCAAGTCGAGGTTTCATTTAAACCAAAGAGTAGAGGTGCAATACAGCATCTAGCTATTGATGCAACAGGTCTCAAGGTTTATGGCGAAGGTGAATGGAAGGTCAAGAAGCATGGTACTGACGGGAAGCGTAGAGTCTGGAGAAAGTTGCATTTAGCGGTAGACACCAGCACTCACGAAATCGTCGCGGCAGAACTGAGTTTATCTAATGTTACCGATGCAGAAGTCCTCCCTAACTTGCTCAAGCAAACCCGCCGAAGAATTATCGAGATATCTGGCGATGGCGCTTATGACACAAGGGATTGCTACGATGCCATACGGTTCAAGCGAGCTGTTCCACTGTAAGCGTAACGCCAGCCACACCGCAAGGTGTGGTTGGCGTTACGCTTACGTTGCACCGACAATAATTGTTGAGCTCATATCGGTTTATCCCCGTGCTTACGGGGAACAGGAGCAAATCGCTAAAATCCGCAATGAAATACGCGGTTTATCCCCGTGCTTACGGGGAACAGCATGTCTGACAACCGTCTATAGGGCATATAGCCGGTTTATCCCCGTGCTTACGGGGAACAGCTCTACAATGCGATCCCAAATCTTCTTGTCTGCGGTTTATCCCCGTGCTTACGGGGAACAGTCGTTCATTAACTACTTCCAACAATACTATACCGGTTTATCCCCGTGCTTACGGGGAACAGTCCATTGAGCTACAAAACGCCTGTCGAATCGACGGTTTATCCCCGTGCTTACGGGGAACAGAATGTTACAACTTTGCACAGGGAAGCCGGGTGCGGTTTATCCCCGTGCTTACGGGGAACAGTCAAGCTAGCGAACGCGTTTCGTGATGCTGCGCGGTTTATCCCCGTGCTTACGGGGAACAGTAGTGTTCAAGCGCTGAGCGTGATTGTGCATGCGGTTTATCCCCGTGCTTACGGGGAACAGTTAACTGATCCACACCAGCAGTATTCTGGAACCGGTTTATCCCCGTGCTTACGGGGAACAGACTAAAAGTATATACCTGATTTATAATAGAAAAAAGTGCCTGCTTTTTTCTACCAATTTTTCCGGCTTGTTAAAGAGCTAATTGGCTAATTGCTTTTTTCTGGCTCAGGCAAAAAGGTAACCAGTCTTAACCCATCAAAATCAACAGGTTGCCGCCGGTTATTGCCGTAGGTAATAAAATCAAATCCTGATTCAGTATTAGTAGCCCAGGCCATTACCACATTGCCGTCTTCAGCCATGCCTTCAACTTGTTGCCACAGCATTTCGCGCACGCGCTGCCCTACATCGCCAACATACACACCAGCTCTTACCTCCAGCAACCATACTGCCAAACGTCCGCGTAACCTTGGTGGCACCGCTTCTGTTACGATCATGCACATACTCATTTAGCTACTCCGGTGTCCGGTATCGCCAATTGAGGGCGGCTCAGGTAATGCTGGCGGTTGCGCATCGGGGTAAGGCTCTGGCGGGGTAATTTCACCGGCGGTCAGTATTTCCTCTATTAATGGGATTAACCGTTTTAGTGTTTTATCGGTGCGAAATAAATCACGACAGGCTAAACGAATTTCTTTTTCCGGCGCGAAAGGGCTTTTTGCTGCAATGCGAAAGGCTAAAGGAATCACGGTATCAAATTTAATAATATCAGCGATATCGTAAACGAAACTCAGTGGTTTACCGGTATGCAAATAACCTATGGCTGGCGCATAACCTGCGGCCAGTATCGCCGCTTCCGTAATGCCATACAGACATGCTGTAGCAGCACTAATACATTGGTTGGCTATGTCACCGGCTTCCCAGTCTTTTGGATCATACTTGCGGCCATTCCACTGCACACCGTACTGTTTCGCAAGTAGCTGGTAGGTTTGCCGCACCCGTGCGCCTTCGATACCGCGTAGCTGATCCACACTGCGCCGCTGTGGGGCTTCCTCACCAAAGCGAAGTTCAAACATTTTACGCACTACTTTTAAGCGCAGTTGTTCATCCAGCGCCAGCTTGGCCTGATACAGCAATTTGTCAGAGCGCGCCCCGCCCGGCTGGCCAGCTGAGTAAAACCGCACCCCGCCCACACCAACCCAGGTAATTAAGGTACCTACCTCTGCCGCCAGCTTCATCGCAGCATGTGAAATACGCGTACCCGGCTCCAGCATTAAACAGGCGATAGAACCTACCGGAATATGCATCCGCTCGCCGTTTACTTCATCTATCACCACAAAGGCGCCGTCTTTCACATCGATACGGCCCATACCAATAAAAAGCATTGAGTTACGCTCTTTTAGCGGTATAGGTTTAAGCGGAATAAAGGCCATTAGTTACCGCCGTCACTGTTTTGCAGCTTCGAGAAAGGTAACGCCTGGCGGCTTAATATCGTCATTTGCGAAATGGCCAGCGCATTCAACTGCTGCAAGCGCTCTGTTGCGGTAATGCCTTGCTGGATTAAATAGGCATTCATCGTTTCCAGATTAGCCAGGCACACCAGTTGATGAACATTGGCATGATCACGCATATTGCCTTTTGAATTTTGGTTTTGCTCCCGCCATTGCCTGGCTGTAACGCCAAACAGCGCCATATTCAACAAATCGGCCTCGTCTGCATAGACATGACTGATTTGCGCTGGGGTTAAGGTATCAGGGATCAGGTTTTGTTTAATGGCATCGGTATGAATAAGGTAATTTACCTTGGCCAGGTTACGCCGGATATCCCAGCCAAGCTGCTGGAATTCTTGTTCTTTTAAGCGTTGAAACTCTTTAATCAAATACAGCTTAAATTCAACTGAGATCCAACTGGCAAATTCAAAAGCGATGTCTTTTTGAGCATAGGTACCGCCATAACGGCCCGCCTTGGAAATCAGCCCGATGGCACCGGTTTGTTCAATCCACTGTTTTGGCGTTAAAGTAAAACTGTTCAACCCTGCTTGCTTTTTAAACCCGTCGAATTCGACGGGTTTAAAATCGGGGTTGTTAAGTTGCTCCCAAATTCCCAAAAACTCGATGGTATTGCGGTTACGCAACCAGTTACGAATTAAATCATCCGTATGACTCTGGTTTTTATAGCGAGCAATATCGGTAATACAGATATACTCAATTCCCGCCCTCGTATCAGTCGCAATTTGTTGATCCAATACTTCGAGTTTTGCTGCCATGGTTATCCTCCGTGAGTTAGGTTATTACACCCGGCGCAGTAACATCAGGCCGCAGCCAACGACAACAAGCCACAGCCCATAGCTTTCGCTGGGCCAATACCTTGCCTAAGCAACTCAAATAAAGCTTGGTTATCCAACACGGTAAGTACACCTTCAAAACAAACTGGTTGAATTTTACCACCCATATCTTGCTTACGAAAAAATAATGCAGGCTCTTGCCAAACCCTTGCTGTTTCAAGCTCAGCAACACCAGCAAATTTTCTTAACAACCACTTGAGCTGTTCTTCTTCGTGAATTAACGGCACACGAATACTTTTAGCTTCGCCATTTTTATCAAGCCGCTTAGAGTCTTTTATGGCTTTAACGGGGTTAGCACGCAAGCGAAACCGTAACCTTGCCCCAGCGGCTATATTTTGCGGCATCGGCTTGCTAGCAATCACCTCAGCGACAGATGCTGAATGTGGCTGCTCCGCAGATAAAAGCAACGCCATCGCGCCTTTACCTCGTTGCAGCTCTTCCACCCGAAACAAGAAATCCCGCTCATCAGTTGGCCGGTCAGGAAAAAGTTGCCATAAGGCCCGATTTTACCCCCAAAGAGGAAGCGACCCAGCAACTCGCGTGTGATGCTCAAGAAAACGGTGAAATTAACCTGACACAGAATTATGAACAGCCTCAAATATCGAAGTAAAAATGCCACTCAGTCTTAAGCGAGTGGCATTATGGTGAACTATAGCATTTTATCCGTTCCCCGTCAGCACGGGGACTATGCCAAGAGAAATATTGTGAAAAGGTTTTCTATAATAAACAACTTGAACAAGCCACATTAGTTGTCAGGACTTGTGAGAGTCCATTCTGTCGTCTTATACGTTTCATTTGGATAAATCAGCAAAATTAGTAGCCACCCCCAGCTTCTACTGTGCAAAATGTTACGCTGCTAGGTGCTGATACTCCTCCAAGTGGTTCTACTGCTAATGGTGCATGCGATGTAACTACCACTTACACATACGAAACCAATACAAGCATAGTTACCGTAATTACTACATACCAGTATTACAATAGGCAGTTAGTATCGGTCTCTTCGTTTACCAAGGAAACGAAGAAGCCTGATGATGTTAGGCAAGAAAAATAGATTGATTTAGTCAATAAATGACATCTACTACCTTTAAGGTGGATGATGTCATTTCCTGCCATTGGCAGCTAGCGGAGGAGGTATTGAGTAAGACTTGTGGTTGCTGCTATTAATGCTTCTACTGGTGTTTGAGTCATTACACATCCCAAAAAATTCTTTAAATATCCATTTTCATTTGCTTGCTCTGTTTGAAAATAAATGCTAGCACGTTGACTTTTAAGCCTTTTTTTGATTATGTGGTATTCGATGACCAAATCGCTGTGTAGGTTTAACTTTTTAACGGCCAGCTTTATTTTTGAGAGATAAATTTGCAATGCAAAAAGAGTGCATGTTATTTCTACAGTAACGGTCATTTATAAGTCGCAACATTACCCTTTTAGATAAACTATTTTGGCCTGAACGTAACGGTATTTACATTGCTCCTTCATGGGGGTGATTGTTATCATTAACAACGAGGAAGAACACCAATTGAGTAGAGGTATATTATGAGTGAGCTACAACTATGGTCTATCTTAATCATGTTAGTGACACTTGGTTTAGTTCTCGCATCTGGAGTGGTTTTATACAAAGGGTTTAAGGAATAGCTCTTACTCAATAAAAACACAGCAAGATAGCAGTTTTTATTGGAGTATCAGAGTAAAGGGCAGGATGTGTGAAGTCGACATGCCTTAATAAATCAGACTGCCCTATTCAGTTGAATATATTAGCTCCATTCTGGCGCTCAATTCCTTACCTACGCAATAGATATTTAGCATCATCAATACATGAAAATGTTACAAAATCAAGGTGGTGAATAGTGAATAACAAAGTTAAAGGTATTCCATTTGCTGAAGTTAAAGCTGCGGCGCTCGCCAATCCTGCCGTTCTTGAGGCTTACTTGCGTGAACAAGCCACGGTATCAAATCGAGTTGATGTTGAAATATTCATTACCAGGATAACCACAGCATTAAGTGATCTTCCTAAGAAGGATATTGAGGTATGTGATTTGGCTAATGAGATCGGCATAGCTATTGCCTCATTAGCGGGTAGTGAAAAGCATATTGAAAGAGAGTGCCTTAGTGGGATTAAGCATGGCTTTTCAATGATTAGAGAAGCATAAATTGTAGTCGAGAGGTTGTTTTTAATGGATAAAGCATCGTTGAATGCGTTTTGGGCCCATGCGTTGCCGTGTGTGATCATCTCATCTTGTATGCTGGGTTTTGCCTGGCTTGCGATTCAGGAGTCCGATGTCACCCTATCGAGCCAATATCTTGTGGCGGCCTCCGTTTCGTTTACTTTTACGCTGATAGGCTATTGGGGCTATTGTAAATATTTCGCTTCAAAAAAGCCGCACAGTGCATTTTATGCAGTTGTTTATACTGTGTTATTTCCATTGTTTTATCTGCCAAGCGCTTTTTTTAGACGACGCAGATAATTTTTGCAATGCAAAATTGTGTTATAAATTTTTTGACCGGTTTTGCTTTCTTAACTATCCGGACGATTTCCAAATCGAGGGGTTAGATAACAAAACCAAATTTATGGCATAAAAAAGCCTTGTTTTTACAAGGCTTTTTTATAATGAAAATTTTATTAGTTAGAGTCTTTATGATGATTTTTAAAATACATTACACCTAAAGCTACCACTAACAGCAACGGGGATGATACCAGGGTGAGATTATGCTTTGTAAATTCTGTTAACATTTAGCTATTTTGTTCTTAAGTCGACTTAATGCGAGATTATTGATTGATATAAATCATCCATAATCGAATGAAATTCGTTCGACTGGATAGGTTTGTTAACCAATTTAACAATGTATAATCCGGCCCTGGGGATGATACTAAGATATAATCAACAATGGTCATAATTTATTCCTTCCAACGCTTATTCTCATCACCACGGCTATGGTTAATATTATAGCAAACACATTTATCACAGCTACCGAATGCTTAAGATATTAGTAGCTCTAGCGCAATTGATCACTTCTGTCCCAAAACATTTTTAGAACAGATTCAGATTAGGGGGAAAATTCAAAGGTCCAAGAAGGGCCTTTGAATAATATTAGTGAGCGGCAAGAGCTGCGTAGATTTTGGGATTTTGTTGAATCGTCGCAGGCACTTTAGCTGCCAATCCTGCTGGATTGCGGCGTTTGCCTTCCCAGCTTTTAACTGTGTCTAAACTGACTCCCATCGTCGCAGCAAATTCGGCCTGAGTTACTTTAAGTAAATCTTCACGGATTGACTTAACGTTGACAACTTCATAATGAGTAACTCTGGCGGGATTTTTGAGGCCATGATGCATTTCTACCGCTTCCTCAAGGGAGGCTTGAAGTTCGTTAAATATACTCATTTTTCCTCTCCTTTTAGTGAATGTACTATTTGTTTTAACTTGGCCTTTTCTTCCGCAGTTAGGCTATCTTTAACTGATGTTGGATAAGCGAGTATCAAGTAAATCTTGTCAGCCAGAGCAAGTAGGTATAGTACTCGTATACTGCCACTCTTTCCTTTGTTGCCAACTGCCATTCTAACCTTTCGCAAGCCACCTGTACCTTTGATAAAATCGCCTTTATCTTGCAGGGCAATAAGCTCTGCTTGCAAATCCTTTAGTTCGTCATCTGTTGCTAGCTTATTGGTCTGTCTTGTAAAGATCGAGGTTTCGACAAACTCAATAGCATGGCTCATCAAAATCTTTAGGCTTTTTTAAAGGTGTACACTGTACGCTTTTGATTTGTAGTATTCAACACAGTGCCATTTTACACTGGCTTTAGGCTAACGCTTATGCGTACTTTATAAATATCAGGGAGGCCAACAGAACTCATATACTAAAAAATGCATTACAGTTGTTCCATTTCACCAGCGCCGTATACTGCTGAGAGGAGTGATTGATAGCAAATAATTATATTGACAAATATAGTCAAACATATACAATTTAGGTATTAAATTTTAAAAAAAACTTGCAATGAAATACTTGACTGAAAGCTTAAAGAAAGTAGAGCAAGACCTTGCTTATTTTGTATCCCCTGAAAATAAAGATGGGTTTATTAAGGAATTTGCATCATGGGTCTATGGTGAGTGGTCAAAGAATGATTTCTATGAAACCGATATTGTAGATTTAGGCTATGATTGTTCTTCGTACCCTGAAAAAACAAATCAATCACTCTCCGATAAATGCCCCACCTATGCTGATTTTATTAATGCAAATACAGGCTTTTCTGAATGTACTCACGTTTCAGGACAAGGTATGCGCTGTCAAGAATATGAGGAAAAATTATTAGAGATTTTTGGTGATGCTTGCGCTAAAAAACTAGATGATTTAGTAGAGCTATATCAACTAGAAGTGCCTGAAAAATACAAAAAATTTGCAGAAAATATTAGTGAACTAATTTTCCTTGAAGTTGTTGATCATCATGAGGATTCAGAACTTTATGAGGTTTGTGACGATATTTTATTAAAATATAATCAGCTAGGAGTCGCATCATCCCCTTATACATGCCCTATCTGTGGATGGGATGAAGACAATGATCTAGCCATATATTGTGATGAATCCATATTTAAAGACTATACACTTGAGGATTTCAAGAAGTTAGCGGAGATTGATTAATGTATTCTCCTGCTAAATTCGGTGAAATGATTGGGAAGTCGGTTAAAACTCTACAAAGATGGGATGCCGAAGGTATTTTGGTTGCATGTCGAAATCCTAAAAATCGCAGATACTACACGCACGATCAATACCTTGAATATATCGGTATAAAAGCAACGGAAGCTAAATCGTCAGTAATTGTTTATTCAAGGGTATCTAGTGTTGCTCAAAAGCCCGATTTAGCTAATCAGGTGTCAGCTTTAGAAACTTTTTGTACTGTAAATGGCTATGCTGTTGATGATTGGGTGTCAGAGATTGGAAGTGGTTTGAATTATAAAAGAAAGAAATTCAATCAGCTTTTTCTTGATATTGAAATGGGTAAAGTTTCAATGCTTGTCATCGCTCACAAAGACCGTTTGGTGCGTTTTGGTTTTGAGTGGTTTGAATCTTTTGCTGAAAGACATGGTTGTAAAATTATTATTATGAATCAAGAATCTTTTTCCCCAACGGAAGAAGTAACTCAAGACCTTTTAGCGATTATTCATTGTTTTTCTTCTCGACTTTATGGATTAAGAAAATACAAAGAAAAAGTTAAAGAATTAGTGAATAGTAAGGAATAACTTTTTGAAACTAACACGCATCCATCACTGTAAAAACTTGAATGTGCAAAAGTACAAGCAACTTGAAAAACAAGCTGTTTTACTTGATCGTGTTCGTAGCGAAGTGTGGGCTAAATATGGTGCTGTTGCAGGTTTAAATATCAGCGACAGAACCATTCGTGATGCGTGGATGAAAGAAAGTCGTGACTTTGGTGTTTCTGCAAATGCGTGGAAAGAAACGCTACGTGATTGCGTAGGTGATATTAAAGCCTATCGAGAAGCATCAAAAGACAAAGTAAAGCAGGCGATCCGAAAACGCACCTCCTGTAATAATGAACAAAAAAGACTATACACCTTGCTTAAAAAAGATGAATGGATGACTGATAATTTCCTCCATCGTCAAATGCGTAATCACTTTAAGCATGGTGTTAATCACACACATAATCAAATTATTGTTCGTGCGGATATGTGTAAAACTTTTGAGTTAAATGGTCAATGTTGGCTTAAAGTGCCGAGTCTAGTCCCTCGACAAACCATTAAAATTCCACTAAACACCACTGTTGATTTTGCGCCACAAGGCACACTTAGAATCATTCTAAAAAACGGTAATGTTGAAGTTCACTCAACTTATGATGCAGTTGAAACACAGGATTGTGGTCAGAAAACCGTAGGTGTTGATAAAGGTTATTCAGAAGCCTTTGTGGATTCTGATGGTGAAGTATATGGCAATGGTTTAGGTAAATTGATCTCAAGTGAATCAGACTACCTAAATCAAAAGTACAAACGTAGAAATAAGCTCAGAGCGATTTCTAAAGCCAAACCGCACAAGAAACAGAAAATTGAGTTAAATAATCTAGGTCGCAAGAAGCTAGATAAAAGGCAAGATGCTCAGAAAGCAAAGCTCAAGACATTGATATTTACAGCAACTCACAAGTTGGTTGATAAAGCCAAAGTGATTGTTGCGGAGGATTTAACCGCACCAATCCAAAGTAAGCGTAGCTATGGTAAAAATACCAATAGACGTTTAAACACATGGGTTAAAGGCTTATTAGCCGATGCCCTAACAGGTATATCTCACCGTAGAGGTTCTACGGTGCATCTAGTCAATTCTGCATATACTTCGCAAAGTGATTCTTTCTTGCATGGCCTTTTAATAGGCACACGTAAGGGAGATCGTTTTCACCGTTTCAATGGGGAAGTTGTGCAAGCTGATTGGAATGCTGCGAGAAACGTGCTTGCAAGATTAAACGACAATGAGATAAGTCGTTATACGCCTTACAAAACTGTAAAGCGCATATTGCAAGAACGGACTGACCGCTATAAGTCGGAACTGACCGACTCAGGCTCTAGTTACACGCTTGGCAACAAGACATTAACAGAGTGCGAATTAGTCCTTGAGTATGTTTGACTACATTTTAAGGAACAGTAGCTTTTGGAATGAAGTAGTTATTTTTAGTCTTCTAGAATTTTCCTTTAATGCAAGGAAAGTTGTTCTGGTCAACCCAATTGGGCACTTTAAGTTATGCTACTATTTAGTTTTAAACATCCCTAATTGGCGAACAATTTTTTCAGTAACTTGAGTTAAGCTATGGCCCTGCTGCTCTAATTCGATGCAATCATTTGAGTTGGAGCTTGAGAGGTGTTTTAGCACCTCAATTTCCTTACTTACATCACCAACTAATCTATTTACATAGAGGATATCCAAATTATTATTTGTTCTATCTTGCCCAATCAAAGTTAAAATTTCACTGATGTTTTTACATGCAACGCCTAATTCTGACTGGCTCGTTGTTGTGTAATCCGATAGTAGAACAATTGCAGATGTTTGTGATTTCATATGATGACCAGCATCAAGAACCGCTTTAGATATTCCTGATATAATTTGATTAATTTCATCTAAACTACTTTGGGTTGATTTGGCTAGATTTCTGACCTCATCGGCAACAACGGCAAAGCCTCGTCCATGCTCTCCAGCCCTAGCGGCTTCAATGGCAGCATTTAAAGCCAATAGATTGGTTTGATCGGCTAGGTTATTAATAACGGATACCACTCCCTCAATGGCTTTTGTTTGTTGAGAAAGTTGATAAAATTTTTCTTGGAGTTCATCATTACTTGCAATAAACGAGCTTAAATCTTTAACCATAGCCCCCATATATTCGTTTGATCGAACAAGCCCTATTTGCGTATTTTCTACTTGTTCACGTGTTTTTTCTGCTTTAGCTTGTAGTGCTAGAGAGGTTTGATCTAAGGCCTCTATTTGTGAAGTGAGAATACTGACCCGATTATCTTGCTCTTTGATACGCGATGAAATTTTTTGCGCTTTAACTTTTAGAAGATCTGATATTTCATCAGAAGCTATGGCCTGTTGCTGAATATCGATTAGTGCAATTTTTACATTTTCTCTAAATGTATTGATAACACTAAGAACTTTTTCCATTTCACTGTTATATAAGCTATTGATGGTACATGGAACTGAAAGATCTTTTCTTTCAAAGTGTTTCATGTATTCGGTAACTTTTTTTAAGGAGTCAACTCCCCAAACTTTTTCATCAATATCATGAATAATCAAAAATATTGTAATAATGTACTGAATGATCTGTGAAAATATTAGATCTGTGAAGAAGGTTGCATTCATGAAAAGTACAATAGCACCTAACCAATGGATAAACCTCATGCGAATAAATAATGAACGCATATTTTCCTCTATGTTTTCGTAGTATCTTTTTTAAAAGTTTGAATATACTTTTAAAATTAGCTGACAAATAATATCATTTAGGCGTGATCTAAAATATTCATGGCATATTAAGTCGAATGAATTCTGGCCTATGTATTCGAAAACCAATCATAAGTATTCGAAGAATCATATCGACTGAGAAAAACTTGACTATTAGTCATTTTTATATCAACCATAAACAACAAAAAATAGCCTAGATGAGTTTGAAGAGAGATAAGCATTGCTAGCTTATTTCCATTGCTTATTAATAAGCATGTATTATTTCTAATAAAAAGCACCATAAGCTATTTTTTAATTAGTGCCCTGCTATACATGTAAGTTGATATTAAAATTCTAAAGCAAGTGGTTTATGAACAAGAACCACAACAAAAACCAGGGGATTTAGGTTTTTCTACCGTTTTTACCTGTTCAGGTTGCTCAGTGTTTTTGGTATCCGTTGCAGTATTATCATCCGTGTCCGGCACAAATTGGGTAACATTTTTGGTTTTATCATCAGTTTTAGTGAACTTAGTCAATGATGAACTCATCAGAACTACCTCTACTTAATCTATTTAGGACTAGCATTCATTAAACATGCTTATATTGCGCATGTTATATTTGTTGAGTATTTTAGTCAACTATTCATTATTGCGTAATGCTTAAATAGTTTTAATTTATTTTTAGGCTTGACTATTAAGAGTATTTAAAAAAACGGAATAAAAATAAAGACTTGCTATATAGGCTATAGATTTACGCTGGCCAAATTCCAAGCAAAATATTGATTTTTTTAAGTTATTAACCACGACATCACTCCTTAAAACTGAAAGGTGCAAGTCAGCAGAAAGAGCGGACAGACAACCTTGTTCGCCGAGCAAGTCTTCAGGAGGTTTGTTATCAGCTAGCTAATAACTGATCGATAAGCTGGTCTAATATTGACATTCTTTATTCCTTTTAAATACATGAATAGAGTCCCACTTACATAGATTTTTTACACTACCGTTTGAGTGATCTGATCTATCGCCAAACAAGCCCACCACTCGTCGAGGACTGAGATTGGCCATCTTAAAACCACTTTGTCGCGCATAACGCAAGCAACTGCAGAAATTGATCAGTAAAACCAAGAACAAGCACTTAGCCCGACGTCTTATCGCTATGTTGATGCTACATCAAGGGCAGTCGATTACCGACGTTCATCATACTACTGGTGCCACACGCTCCAGTATCGGTAGCTGGTTAAGATGGTACACCGGATGCGGCGTTGATGGGCTTAAGTCCTTGACGCAGTGGCTGGCTGCCAGCAATCTTGCCAATAGCCCCTAATATTACTCTACCTATCTTTGCTTATTCAGCTATGTCCACAGTACTTTGGTTACCAACGTAACCGCTGGAGCAGCTAAATTCAGGTTACTGTTCAACCAGTATATTCACCGTGGGTCAACAAAATAGAGCGGCTATAGCTTGCTCTGCATGAAACGATAACTCGCAATAATAGTTGCAGTAACATCCGAGAACTCCTCGGCAAGGTAAGGCATTTCATAGAAACCGTTTCACCATTTCCCGAGAATAGACACGGCAAAGCATAGATGTAGCAGTATTAGGATCAGTTATTTAGGTGTAATAGTTCTTCACGTGTCTATCATCAGTATCATGAGCCTCCACTTGAGCTACTCCTAATTCATTATGTTACTCATTTAATGATATAGGTCATAGATATGACATTTTTTTAATATTGTGTGATTTTTACAATTGCAAAACATTCACATTTCGCTAAATTTGGGCGGTTAAACAAACAATCGATCTGTTTGATGAGGATTTCCAATCAAAGAAACCATCTAGAGTAAATACACTACATCATGGTTAGCCTTGTGGACGTTATATACATGGTCAGACTGTCAGCAGAAATAAGGATGAAAAAGGTACAATGCGCAATATCTCAATTGCGGGCAAACTGGGCTTAGGTTTCGGTATAGTTATTTTTTTCAGCTTTGTTTTAGCCATTACAGGATGGCTGGGACTAATAAATACCATTGATAGCAGCGATAAAATGGTTGCAATTCAATCCCTCAACAAAGTCATTTCAGACACGAAGGCAGCTCGGGAAAACTACCTTCGCTCGATGAAGGAAAAGGACAAACAAGTACTTGGAGACAATATCGAATTGATGACTTCAATTCTTGAAGTTGAAAGATCCAAGTACAGCAACGCTACAGAAGCAGCCATATTAGATGAGGCTATTAGTCATTTAATTGAATATAAAACAATTTACGAAAATCTCACCCAACTAATTGACTCTAAGGCAGAAAAATCTGCCGAAGCTATGCAATTAGCCCAATCAATTACGGACATGCAGGCACAGCACTGAAGAATCCCCTGATGATTTACAAATAAATCATCAAATTAGGGTGGAAGCGCATCTTGTTGCATGATCAAATGGTTTCGCCAAAAACTACACTTGGACAACAAGATGCGCGAAGCCAATATCCTACAACATTCTTTACACCAATACTGCCCAGAACTTCACCTAAAACGATTAAACAGCTTGATGCTGGCCTCTAAGGCACTGATTGAATGTAAGACACTGACCTTGACTGAGTTAGGTCGAA
>NZ_JAKKRV010000004.1:0-290924 GCF_025653985.1 Shewanella sp. SM69 | reverse complement strand
GTGTAATCGGCAAGGTGATTACGTACAGTGCTTTCATGAATGCGTAATGCTTGAGAAATCATTGCCGGGGTCCAGCCTTCGGATGCAAGCAGTACTGCTTTGATGCGGTCACGAATACGCCCGTCACGCGTTTGAGCATGCTGGGTCTCTAGGACTTGTTTTTGTTCAGGAGTAAGGAGTAGTTTCATAATCGTTAGCTTGATCCTCATTTCACTGAAAATCAAGCATCTTCATTGATCACCGGTATAGATACCCCCTAAGAGGTATATTTTTAGCAGGGTTAAATCACTAAGTTTGACCATGGAGATGTCGTGATTTACAACAATAATGCAACACGGAGATGAGATGATGAAGAAGATGACAGGTAAGTCCTTTGCACTGAGTGCACTGGTTGCCGCCAGCTTCATGGCAGCGGGCGCAATGGCGAGTGATAAAACAGAGCCTCGCAACGAAGTTTATAAAGATAAATTTAAGAATCAATATAATAGCTGGCATGATACCGCAAAGAGTGAAGAACTTGTCGATGCGATTGGGCAGGATCCTAATATGGTGATCCTGTGGGCTGGCTATGCATTCGCAAAAGATTACAACGCTCCTCGCGGCCATATGTATGCCGTGACCGACGTGCGTAATACCCTACGTACTGGTGCGCCGAAAAATGCGGAAGATGGTCCATTGCCTATGGCATGTTGGAGCTGTAAGAGCCCTGATGTACCTCGCTTAATTGAAGAGCAAGGTGAAGATGGCTACTTCAAAGGTAAATGGGCTAAGGGTGGCCCTGAAGTCACTAACACCATTGGCTGTGGTGATTGTCATGAAAAAGGCTCACCAAAACTGCGGATCTCTCGTCCTTATGTAGACCGTGCAATGGATGCTATCGGTACGCCATTTGATAAAGCTTCGAAGAAAGACAAGCAATCTATGGTGTGCGGTCAGTGCCACGTTGAATACTATTTTGAGAAAAAAGAAGACAAAAAAGGTTTCGTCAAATTCCCTTGGGATATGGGCATAACTGTTGACCAGATGGAAGTTTACTACGACGGTATCGAGTTCTCCGATTGGACTCATGCGCTGTCTAAGACACCTATGTTAAAAGCGCAACATCCAGAGTATGAAACGTGGAAACTGGGTATTCATGGTAAAAATAATGTCAGTTGTGTTGACTGCCATATGCCAAAAGTGACTAGCCCTGAAGGTAAGAAATTTACCGATCATAAAGTGGGTAATCCATTTGACCGTTTCGAAGAAACCTGTGCAACTTGCCATAGCCAAACGAAAGAATTCTTAGTTGGCGTCACTAATGAGCGTAAAGCTAAAGTTAAAGAAATGAAACTGAAAGCGGAAGAGCAATTAGTCAAAGCGCACTTCGAAGCTGCTAAAGCGTGGGAATTGGGTGCAACTGAAGCTGAAATGAAGCCTATCTTGACCGATATCCGTCATGCTCAATGGCGCTGGGATTTAGCAATTGCCTCCCATGGTGTTGCTGCTCATGCTCCTGAAGAAGCCCTACGTGTTTTAGGTACTTCAGTGAATAAAGCGGCCGATGCCCGAGTTAAGTTAGCACAGTTATTAGCGAAAAAAGGCATCACAGATCCAATCGCTATTCCTGATATCTCTACCAAAGCTAAGGCACAAGCAGCATTAGGTATGGACATGGATAAAATGAATGCAGAGAAAGAAGCATTCAAGAAAGACATGTTACCTAAGTGGGATGAAGAAGCGAAAAAACGCGAAGCCACTTATAAGTAGGTTTTAATCAATCGCGGTTGAGTTTTCAATATGAGCTAACCCCTCATGTAAACAAAAGCCCTCGCTGACTCAGCGGGGGCTTTTTTATGGAAAAAAATATCGAGTAATGTCAGGCGTTGGTCATGCTGGCTGAAGAAATACCACGGGCTAAATCGCTATTTGATCAGTTTTAATAACGCCCTAAACCGCTCGCCTTGGGCTTGATGTTGTAATTCAAATAATAGCGATTCCACGTTAGTTAATAGGGCGCCTCTGGCCGTCATCATTTGGATCCCGAGTTGTTTATTCTCAGCACTGCGTGACGATACGCAATCGGCGACTAAATGCACCGAATATTGCTGCTCGATAAGGTCACAACAGGTTTGGTAAACGCACACATGGGTTTCAATACCCGACAGTATGACGTGTTTGCGATTCGTCTTAGTTAATGCCTTTGCAAACGCGTCACAGTGCCAGCCGCTAAAATGCTGCTTGGCAATGGGTGAGCTGGTTTTCGCAAGTAAGGTTTGCAGCTCAGGGCTAGTTGCTCCGAGTTTATCGGGTAGCTGTTCTAACCACAGTATTGGAATTTCAAATAATTGTGCGCCTTGGATTAAGGTTTGTAGTTGTTGATGCAGCTTGTCACTGTTATCCATGATTTGTGCAAGTTTTCCTTGCACATCGACGATAACGAGAACACATTCTTCTGGTTTTAACATCGGGCCTTCCTTCTGCGCTTGATGATTGTCTTAGTGATGATCTTCGCTTTTGTTTAAGAGCTTGTGTTGTGATGCTCAGATTTCATCTCGATTTACGCTTCCCCCAGTAGACCCTAATTTAACCTTGTTACCAATAGGCCTAAGGTCGAATAGCTGTCGCACTTAAACTGCTCACTAAAAGAGTGCATCGCACCAGTTAGTGCTCGATTATGGTGCATTTTTAACCTTAAAAAATAGTGTTAAACAATTTAAATCAATAATAATCAATGGATTAAATTGTTGGCCTAATGATTGAATTACCTTTGATACAAGTTAATAACAATCGCGTTTTTTTGGAGGTCAGGATGAAACTAGTCAGCGCTATCATCAAGCCGTTTAAGTTGGATGATGTCCGTGAAGCTATCGCCGGAATTGGTATTGAGGGCATGACGGTGACCGAAGTGAAAGGTTTTGGCCGTCAGAAAGGGCATACAGAGTTGTATCGCGGCGCCGAGTATCAGGTGGATTTTTTGCCAAAAGTAAAACTAGAAATTGCCACTAAGGCTGAAAATCTTGACATGTTGATTGAGGCCATTACCACTGCGGCCCATACGGGGAAAATTGGTGACGGTAAGATCTTCGTCGTTGATTTAGAACATGCTATCCGTATCCGTACGGGTGAACTTGATACTGAAGCGCTATAAGGGGCTGACAATGGAAGAATTAACGAAATTAGGCGGCACAGTCACTGAACTACGCTTTGCACTCGATACCTTTTACTTTTTGATTTCTGGCGCTTTAGTCATGTGGATGGCGGCGGGATTCGCTATGTTAGAAGCGGGTTTAGTTCGCTCTAAAAATACCACTGAAATTTTAACTAAGAACGTTGTGCTGTACGCGATTGCCTGTGTGATGTATCTGTTGGTTGGCTACAACATCATGTATGTGGATAACACAGAAGGTGGCTGGTTACCGTCAATTGGCACCTTAATTGGTTCGCAATCAGCAGATGCGAGCCATGCATTAGAATCTGACTTCTTCTTCCAAGTTGTATTTGTGGCAACGGCGATGTCAATTGTCTCTGGTGCTGTGGCGGAACGGATGAAGTTGTGGGCTTTCTTGTTCTTCTCTGTGGTGATGACAGCGGTTATCTATCCAGTAGAAGGTTATTGGACTTGGGGCCAAGGTTTTATCGCTAAACTGGGCTTTGTAGACTTTGCTGGTAGCGGTATTGTGCATATGACGGGGGCGACCGCGGCGATTGCTGGCGTGATATTGCTCGGTGCGCGTAAGGGTAAATACGGGCCTAATGGCCAAGTGAATCCTATTCCAGGCTCTAACTTGCCAATGGCAACCTTAGGTATGTTTATTCTGTGGATGGGCTGGTTTGGCTTTAACGGCGGATCGCAATTAATGGTGTCGGATGCGGCGAATGCAAGCTCAGTGGCGAAAGTGTTTGTGAATACCAATACTGCAGCGGCTTTTGGTGCTATCTCTGCGCTTATCGTGTGTAAGATGATTTGGGGTAAAGCGGATTTGACCATGATCCTTAACGGTATTTTGGCTGGATTAGTGGCGATTACGGCCGATCCTCTCTCGCCTTCATTGTTAATGGCGGGTGTGATTGGTTTAGTGGCGGGCGGCGTGGTGGTGTTCTCGATTGTGGGCTTAGATCGCATTAAGATCGACGATCCCGTCGGTGCGATTTCAGTACACGGTGTGGCTGGTTTCCTTGGTTTAATGTGTGTGCCATTATCCAATGCCAATGCAACTATTACCGGACAGTTGACGGGGGCAGCGATCATTTTCACTTGGGTATTCTGCTCATCATTTGCTGTCTGGTATGTGATTAAGATAACCATGGGGATCCGTGTGACTGAGGAAGAAGAATACAACGGTATGGATGCTTCTGACTGCGGTATTGATGCCTATCCTGAGTTTGTTACGGTCAAAAATGCGGGCTGATTAAACTTGCACACTAATGCGTGATTCACCTTGATGCTTAGCTTGGATCGAGGGATAGTGAAGCAGAGCCTAGGCTCTGCTTTTTTATGGGTAATCACTGTGATTGAAGTTTAAGTACAGGGTCATAAGCTTAATTACTGAGCAATTCTGTTTTCTTGCATAAATTAAGGAGTGTTCTATGAGCTTGAATATAAAAACAATAGGTCAATTTTCGCGACTAAGTCTTATCGTCATTTCTGGCTGGATATCGGTTTCTGCCTTTGCAGGAGAAGTGATCGTTAATCGCTCAAGTGAGCCTGTCGATGCCTTTGCCGTGCGTGATCAAGTGCTCAAGGATTTTGAATGGCAGGAGTCGCTTCGTCGCCAGCAGCAAATCCAAATTCTGCAGGCTTTACCCTCAGGTTGCGTTGCGGTCATGAAACCCTATCGACATTTTACCTGTGGAGAGCATAACTATCGGCCGTATCATTATCAGCAGCGTGAGTTATACATAGAAGTTGACCGACCTTCGCAATAGTTAATTCGTTAAATTATTTGCGATTATTTTCAATCGATCGCGATTATCATTTTTTGTAACCATTTTATGTCGTCTTTTTCGCCATTTGTAATAAGCTCAAATAGGAGCTAATGGTGTGGGAGGGCGTATGTCGAAACTATTCCGAGCCGTATACTTGAGTACGATCTTGAGCGTTGTATTCAGTCAATTGTTTGCTTGTAGCTCGACGACCATTGAGCCTAATTCGTCGGATCTTGAGTCGTTACTTGCCGATTCACTGTTTACCCCTGTGGCCGATATTCCTTCTGTTGCGGATATTTTTTATCTGCCACCCGAGGTCGTGACAGACGTAAAACGTCGCTATGGGATATACACTTTGTCACACAATAACAACATGTTAGCCAATGAATGGTTAGCTAGTTATATCAATGTGAGTCAAACCAATAGCGCTAACATTGATTTTCGATATCAAGATAATCTGACCCAAATTGCCCGTGAAACCTATGCCCAAAGGGCGGGTAATTGCATGTCTTTAGTGGTCATGACTTCTGCGTTAGCGGACATATTGAATGTGAGTGCTGAGTATCAAGATATTGCGATAGAACCGGTATGGGATAAGCAAGGTGATTTCTATTTAATCAATGGGCATGTGAATTTACGTTTATTTCCACCTGAAAACGCACATTCAGTTTATGTGTCATCTACCGCAGTTTTAGTGGACTTTATGCCAGAGCGAGCTCTACGGGGATACGGTAAAACCCAAGTGGATCGGCAGACCTTAATCAGCATGTTTTACAACAATATGGCGGCAGAGTCTTTGGTGAACGGTGATTTAGACAGGGCCTATGCCTTGATTAAAGTGGGTTTAAAAGTCGGCCAGTTTGTTCCTTCACTCAACACGCTCGCCATTATTTACCGGCATAAAGGTGATGAAAAGCGGGCCGAACAGGTTTATCGCTATGCACTCAAGTTTGATGCGAAAAATCTGACAACGCTTTATAACTTAGCCTTGATTTTAGGGGAGCAGGGGCGGCTTGATGAATGGGCCGAAATTAATAAAGTGCTTGAATTAGCGCGAATACGTAATCCCTATTATTACTATGACATGGGGCAGCAAGCCTATGATGAGCATCAATACGACGAGGCCTTGGCTTGGTATCAAAGGGCGTTGGCAAAAGCGGATTATCGTCATGAGTTCTTCTTCGGTTTATCTAAAACCTACTGGGCGCTGGGGGACGAAAAGCGTGCCAAACTGAATATGGATAAAGCCTTGGCTTTGAGCCGAGATGAGTTAGATCGTCAACGCTATCAGAGCAAGTTACAAGTCATGTTACAGCATTAGCATTTGCCCGCTTTTTTCTATGGAGAGCTGGTCATCAATTATGCTTATTACGGGTAAACATCTTTGCTTGCTAACATAGGGCACCTAAATACACTTGCAGCAAATATGTTTATTCCTTTTTATCCGCCATATTCGATTTTGTTCATCAAGGCTGTGAGTTAGCTGGCATATTTGAATTTTTATTTTTTTAAAATATATTAAAACAATAAGTTATATTTGATTTTTTGAAATGGAGACAACTTGGTTGCATTGGCGCCTGAGACTCGATAAATTGAACCCAGTATTGCAGTTGAGATCCCTTATCGCAGCGATAGAAATAGCCTAAAACACCAGCGTTGGAGCAGTAAAATTATGTATTACCAAAATGATGACGTTCGCATTAAAGAAGTAAAAGAGTTACTTCCACCTATCGCGATTCTTGAACGATTTCCTGCTTCCGAAAAAGCCTCTGCGACTGTGTTTAATGCGCGTAATAGTATCCATAATATTCTGGCTAAGTCTGATGATCGTCTCTTAGTGGTGATTGGCCCTTGTTCTATCCACGATCCCAAAGCTGCGTTGGAATATGGACAGCGTTTGGTCTCACTGCGTGAACGTTATAAAGATCAACTCGAAATTGTGATGCGAGTGTATTTTGAAAAACCAAGAACCACAGTGGGTTGGAAGGGGCTGATTAACGATCCTTACATGGATAACAGCTTTAAACTCAATGATGGTTTACGCACCGCCCGTAAATTATTAGTGGATTTGAACGACAGCGGTATGCCAACCGCGGGTGAGTTTCTTGACATGATCACCCCACAATATATGGCTGATTTAATGTGCTGGGGAGCCATTGGCGCCCGTACGACAGAATCTCAAGTACACAGAGAGTTAGCCTCGGGTCTTTCTTGTCCGGTCGGCTTTAAAAATGGTACAGATGGCACGATTAAAGTTGCTATTGATGCGATAGGTGCTGCCAATGCACCACACCATTTTTTATCTGTGACTAAGTTGGGCCATTCGGCGATCGTTTCGACTAAGGGCAATCCTGATTGCCACATTATTTTACGGGGTGGCCGCGAGCCTAATTATAGCGCGCCGCATGTCACTGAGATTAGCCAGCAATTGTTAAAAGCAAAGCTTGCCGACAACATCATGATCGACTTTAGCCATGCGAATAGTAGTAAAGAGTATCAACGTCAGTTAGTGGTTGCTGAAGATGTCGCTGGTCAAGTGGCGGCGGGAAATACTGCTATTTTTGGTGTTATGGTAGAAAGCCATTTAGTGGAAGGTCGTCAAGATCTTATTGAAGGTCAAGAGTTATGCTATGGGCAGAGTATTACCGATGCGTGTATTGGTTGGGATGATACCGAGCGTCTGTTAGCCATTTTGAACCAAAGCATTATCGAACGCCGTCAGGTTTAATTGTCTGCTCGAGCGAACATAAGCCGCAACTATACCTGAGTTAGCCGTTAACGATTGCGGGTTAAGTAAAAACAAAGGCGCTATCCCGGCGCCTTTGTTTTATCTATTTATTGCTTATTTCAACAATGTATTCATTTGCTTTGGCTAAGCTACCAAAGGCGGCAATAAGGTTGTTTCTACCTTTATCTTGTATCTCTGGATTGCCTGATTCGATCATCATCCACACCCAAGTTTGGATCAGTGGTAATGGCGGGTATTGAACTTTAGCAGAATCCAACATAAAGCTTCCTTTGATCTTAATTTAATTTGTTTGTCTTAATGTTCTCGCTAGAACTTGGGCGTATGAATCGCAAAATCTAGCGCGTAGAGGTTAACAAATTCTATTGATTTGTATAACCGCCTCCATGGCATTTTGGGCAAAACGGCAAAAATAATCAACAGCAGCAACTCTGTGCCAAGCCTTCTTCCATTGCACTCTTATCCTCCTACATACGGCTCTGAGGTTAAGTAAAACGGTACATGCCTGAACACAAATCAGTATAAATTCATTTATTGTGAATACGCCAGTGTAATGCGTAAGTATGATGTTTTGACTTTAAATGCAATCAAAATAGCAGCTGAGTATGTCGTGAATAAGTCTATTTGTCTGTCAGGAAAATCTGATTGATTTTATTCAGACTTTGCTAGTTTCGCTTAGCTTATGTTCGGTGTGAACTGTTACAATTGGCATAACTCATTCAAGGTTATGTCTTATGCGCCCAACGTTATATTTTGAAGGTCCAGTCGATAAATTAAACTGGCACGTCATGAAACTGCTTTGGCCTTACTTATTGGAATACAAAGGCCGTATTGCGCTGGCGATGTCATGCCTCATCATCGCTAAGCTGACCAGCGTGGCTCTACCTTTTATTCTGAAGCATTTGGTCGACACCTTAGATGCCGATAAAACCGCGCAAGCCCTCAGTGTGCCCGTAGGATTAGTGTTGGCCTATGGTGCGGTACGTTTACTAACGGCGATTACGGGGGAGATCCGCGATACCTTGTTTGGCCGCGTAACCGAGCGGGCGATCCGCCGTTTAGGCTTAGCAGTATTCGACCATTTACACCGACTGGACCTCGATTTTCATCTAGAGCGCAAAACCGGCGGCCTATCCCGTGATATTGAACGCGGCACCAGCGGCGTGAGTTTCCTCATGCGTTTTATGGTGTTCAACATAGTGCCGACCTTGCTCGAAATTGTCATGGTGATTGGCATTTTCTTTTATAACTACGGCATTGCGTTTGCTGCAATCACTTTTGTTGCTGTGCTGGCTTATATTATTTTTTCTGTGGTCGCGACCGAATGGCGTACTGAGTATGTTCGTGATGCGGCCAAGGCTGACTCGTTATCGAATACCCGCGCCATCGACAGCTTGCTGAACTATGAAACGGTAAAGTATTTTAATAATGAAAAGTATGAGTCGCAGCGCTATGACCAAGCGCTTGAACAGTGGGAGATAGCTAAGCGTAAGAATCGTTTATCTTTGTTTGCGCTCAATGGTGGACAAGCTGTGATTATCGCTTTGGCGATGACGGCTATGATGGCGCTGGCGGCTTACCGAGTTACCTATGGCGATATGACCTTAGGTGATTTTGTGTTGATTAATGCGTTTATGATGCAGCTCTTTTTACCCCTTAACTTCTTAGGTTTTGTATATCGCGAAATTCGCGGCGCGTTAGCCAATATTGAGCGCATGTTTAGCTTGCTCGATAAACATCCTATGATAGTCGACTTACCCCAAGCACTCGATTTTCAACCCACTAAGGGTGAGTTGATATTTGAAAATGTTAATTTTAGCTACGATGAGCGGCAAATTCTGCGGGACGTGAGTTTTAAGGTTGAAGCTGGTAAAAAGGTGGCTGTTGTAGGTGATAGTGGTGCAGGTAAATCGACCCTGATTAAACTGCTATTTCGATTTTACGATGTGGACCAAGGTGCGATTAAAATCGATGGACAAGATATCCGCCATCTCACGCAAGATGCGCTGCGGCGTGCCATTGCCATAGTGCCGCAGGATACTGTGCTGTTTAACGATTCATTAGTCGAAAACATACGTTATGGTCGCCCAAGCGCGACGGATGAAGAGGTGCGTAACGCGATAAAACTGGCGCACTTAGAGCAATTTATTGCATCACTTGCCCTTGGTTGGGACACAAAGGTGGGTGAGCGCGGCTTAAAACTCTCTGGCGGAGAAAAACAGCGGGTCGCGATAGCAAGGGCCATTTTGAAGGGCTCGCCAGTGCTGGTGTTTGATGAGGCGACATCTTCACTTGATAGTCGCTCCGAGCAAGCTATTTTGTCGGCACTGCGGGAAGTCGCTAAGGGGCACACTAGCCTAGTGGTGGCTCATAGGCTATCGACGATAGTTGATGCCGATCAAATAGTCGTATTAAGCCAAGGAGAAATAGTTGAGCAAGGTAACCATCAGACTTTGCTGTTGGCAAATGGTCTCTATGCCAAATTATGGCGGATACAAAATGAGCAACAACATACTCCTCTGAGCAGTTAATAGCGTAATACAGTTCAGTCTTTATTCAGCTTCGGCTCTCTATACTCAATGTCAACACATCAATCGGAAGAGATCTGGCATGGAAAATATTACACTGAGAGCTAATATTGAAGGCAAAGAAGAAAAAGTCGCCACTGATTGGTATGCCATCATGGCGACATTGAAAAAACGTGGTGTTGATTATGATTCATTGCAACGTATTCATGCTGAATTGAATGCGGGCCTGTTGGTTACCACTCGGCGACTTACCTTGGCTAAAGTCAATCCAGAAATGGTGCTGGCAGGTGTCATCCGCGATATGAACGCGCCGACAAGTGACTTTATGGGTATGCGTTAGGTGTGTTCGCTAGTGCTTTAGTACAGTTTAGGTGAGAACGTCCGAGAATAGAGGTGAGCCTCTTTTCTTGATGCTCTAGAGAGACTCCAGAGATAAAATATGGCTGAATTAAGCTACGCCGTTCAGCTTCCCCGCTTTCCAACCTTCACATAAAAGATTCAATTTAGGTACTGACTCATCTATCAAAGTGAGTCGAATGATCTGCCCTTCGCGAAAACACACCAGTTCACCTTCGATCTCGGTCAGGCGATTACAGCTCTTACAGCTAGTGCTTACAGTTTTACTGGCGGGCAGTTGGCTTACGAAGCTAGATTTCAAAGTGTTTCCTTAAGTTCAATTGTGGGTAAGACATTTGAATAATGTCTCACGTCACGGATCTTACCTCTTTTGTGATACGCATTCAAATATACCTTATGTAAACCCTATATAGACGAAAGTTGTATTCGCCATTAACCGCGAGGGTTCGCGGCTACTTATCCATATGTGCATAGTATTTATCGAGTGAAATGGATAAACCGCTATCGAGCACAATTCGGACATGTGAAGGTTTGAGTTGTCTTGGTTCTGTCACTCCGCAAGAGTGCGCAATTAAGGCTAAGTCATGGTGTAAATTATGATTATAGTTAGCAACACGAGCCGATTTATCCCTAGGATCGAGTCCTTGTTGTAGCTTGGGATTGTGCGTTGTGATGCCCGTTGGGCAGGTATCTCTATTGCACTGTAAGGCTTGAATACAACCGAGGGCGAACATATTGCCACGGGCCGATGCGATGAAGTCGGCACCTAATGCCAAAGCCCAAGCGACTCTTGATGGCACAATAAGTTTACCCGAAGCGATGACTTTGATGCGTTTACGCAAGCCTCGTTGGATCAAGACATTAACTAGGATAGGTAAGCTTTCCTTCAGTGGTAATCCGACATAATCCATTAAAGGTTGTGGTGCAGCGCCTGTGCCGCCATCGGCACTGTCTAAGGTAAAGAAGTCGGGGGCAGAGTCTTCGCCACGACGTTCGATTTCATCACATAAATCTTCGAGCCACTGTACGTCACCGAGTACGGCCTTAATGCCCGTTGGTTTACCGGTAACTTCACGTACTCGTTCAACCATATCCAAAATATCGTTCACGGATTTGAATTCAATATGACCATTAGGGCTAATAGAGTCATAACCCTGAGGAATACCGCGGATATGGGCAATTTCAGCTGTGACTTTGATCCCTGGTAAAATGCCGCCTTTGCCCGGTTTAGCTCCTTGACTCATTTTAATTTCAAACATTTTGACTTCGGGATGAATGGCTATCGACTTGAGCTTTTCATCGTCTAAATGTCCGTGCTCATTACGTACACCGTATTTGGCCGTTCCAATTTGAAAGACGATATCGCAGCCACCTTTTAGATGATAAGGGCTCAAGCCGCCTTCACCTGTGTTAAGCCAGCAACCCGCCTGCGCTGCACCGTGGGAAAGGGCGGTAATTGCTGGGCGCGATAGAGCCCCAAAGCTCATGGCTGAAATATGACAAATGGCTTGAGTCGTATAGGGTTGGCGGCAATTGGTGCCAATTGTCAGTGGATGAATGGGCGTGATCTCTTCATCTTGGGTTGGGAAGGCGGTATTCATGAACATAATGGTACCAGCATTATCTAAGGGGCGAGTCGAACCAAAGGCGATAGTTCTATCAACATTTTTAGCCGCGCGGTAAACCCAACTGCGTTCTGCACGGTTGAATGGCAGTTCTTCTCTGTCTTGGGCGAAAAAGTATTGTCTAAAGAACTCGCCTTGTTTCTCGAACAGATACCGAAAGCGACCAATTACAGGATAGTTATGTCTTACCGCTTGTTTGGTCTGCATTTTATCTGCGATATACATGTAAATAACCGCGAGTACTGCGAGTCCTATTACAATTAAAAACAGCCCTGAAAATAGATCGAGTCCCCACATAAACCAATTGAGTTCACTCATGTTATTTATCCTTATTCTTGTCCGTAACGGGTGGCGATCAAGCTCGCAGGTTGGTCATCATTAAGAGAGAGTAAAAACAGCTGGCTATAGTCATCTTCACTGATCGCTTGGATCTCAGGTCCACCAAGGGCTTTAATGATCAATGGGACAGTGTTTGAATGCCCAACGATGAGTGTATTGCCCTTTACAGCATGCACTTGTTCAACAATATGTTGGATATGTCCTTCGATAGGTTTGGCAGCTTCTACTATCGTCACAGGTAAATGGCGAGCCTCGGCGATGGGCGCGAGTGTTTGCTGGGTTCTTAGGTATTGAGTCGCAATAAGTTGCGACAGCGGCGTGCGGCTCAAGGCAGTGATCAGTGATGCTGCGCGTATTTCTCCCTTGGGTGATAACTGCGGGTTATTGGCTGGCGTGTCGGCTTTTTCCGCATGTCTGACTAAAATAATTAGTCTGCTTTCAGCATGAGCTTGGCTAATGGGAGTAAAGCCGAGGCAAGTGAATATGACGAGGATTGTTAGCAGGCTAAAGCGTTTCATATTGATGACCACATTATGCTTAAAATAGTGCTTAAGGATTAGTGTAAACCCGTGAAAGCGGAAATGACTCAAACTGCGGCCTGCTGCCATGGTGTAACATCCTTTTCTATTGGCTTATGTCTAAGCTCAGCGATAGTAATGATCTGCATTGCGGTGGGTTGGCGCTTTATGCACCTTATTAAAGAATGAACCCACTTAATTTATGTGGGCCTTATCATGGCCTTGTGGTCAGATGGTACTTCAATTCTAAAAATTACTAAAGCTGGTTAAATTTTGGTCGATAATTAAGTCGACCCGAATTGAATGGATAGTCATCATGGAAATCAATAAACCCTCTCAAGTGCAAAGTACTCCTTTGCCACAAAAAAAATATGCTGAAAACGCGGCGTCTAAGAGCACCGACGTGAGTGATTCGAAGGACGCGAAAGCCACAGAAGTAACCTCGAAGCAAACTGCGCAGCAAACGAGCAAGCAGCTGATGAATCAAGCGATTTTATCGGCACAGCAAGATGTGAATATCAAGTCAGGCGATCAGTCTATGGCCTTGCTTTATCGCGCAGCGATAGAGTCGATTAATAAAGAATTAGCGCCCACTATGGGCGAGAACGCGATTCAGACGGCTTACGATAATGGCGTAGATACTTCTCCAGAAGCGACTGCAGATCGTATCGTGAGTTTTGCGACGCAGTTTTTTAGCATTCACCAACAACAAAATTCGGGTATGAGTCTAAGTGATCAACTCGATAGCTTTATGGGGATTATTGGCGGTGCCATCGACAATGGCTTTAAAGAGGCTAAAGATATTCTGTCCGGCCTTAAAGTATTGCAGGGTGATATTGCCGATGGTGTCGATAAAACCTACAGCTTAGTGCAAGAGGGGCTGCAAGCCTTTAGAGATAGCTTTAACAAGAAGACTGATGAGACAGCATCGAGTCCGAGTTAATACCTCAGTATTTTCAGTTCTATATTCAGTGTTATAGTCATAAGCCCCTTATATAAGGGGTTTTTGTTGTGCAGAAAAAAGTCTATGCTGGAAGCCTATTTAACGTTTCGCTTGAGGGCAAGTTATGTGGATTAGGGGACAAGTGATAGAACGTATTGATTGGAGTGATAAGTTATTCTCATTGCGCATTGCTGCCGAGTTAGCTCCATTTATTCCTGGTCAGTTTATCAAGTTAAGTCAAATGCAAGATGATAAGCGTGTGGCTAGAGCCTACTCCTTAGTTAATTCGCCCGATAAACCCTATGCCGAGGTGCTCGCCGTTGCGGTAGAGGATGGCCTGTTATCGCCTCAATTACATAATCTTGCAATAGGCGATGAAATTGAAATTACCTCAACCGCGACCGGTTTTATGACCTTAGCTGAAATACCTAAGGGGGAACTCCAAGGGAAGCATTTGTGGTTTTTAGCCACAGGAACTGCGGTAGGGCCATTTTTGTCTATGCTAGACACCGATGAACCTTGGGAGCGTTTTGAAAAAGTCGTGCTTGTGTATGGCGTGCGCGAAGCACAGGATTTGGCATATCTTGATAAGTTGCGTAATTTAGAACACAAATACCCTGAACAATTTACATTAGTCTTGAGTGTGACCCGTAAACCCTTTGCCGATGCTTTGCAGTGTCGCATTCCCGAGGGAATAGTCTCGGGTGAAATCGAAAAAAAGGCAGGATTAACCTTAAACGCTGCTGACTCTCAAGTTATGATCTGCGGCAATCCGGGTATGATTAACGGTGCGCAAGCCGCTTTACTCGATAAAGGGTTAGTGAAGAATTTACGCCGTGCTCCTGGGCAAATTACCGTTGAAAAATACTGGTAATCTCAATTTTACATAGAAGGCGAGAGTAAACTTGTTTCCGTTCTTGCCCCTAAAAAGCCATAGCGTTTAATGCAAACAAAAGGAAATTTTTGATGAAGTTGTTAAGTTCTCAAGCTTCGCCCTATGCCCGTTGTGTAAGAGCTTTAATCCAGTATCTAGGGATTAACAATATTGAAGAGCAGTTAGTTAATCCCTTTGAAAACAGCGCAGAATTACTCGATGCTAACCCGTTAGGACAGATCCCATGTCTTATTACCAACGATGGTGTAGCACTATTCGATAGTGAAGTGATCATGCGTTACCTAGATGCAGAGCTTGGCGATCGTAAGATGTTTGGGATCTCAAATAATAACTGGGTGCTGGAGTGTCAGTATTCTTTAGTCAAAGGCTTAATCGATAGCGCGGTGAAATTACGCCAAGAGCAAATGCGTGAAGAAGAAGGCGTGAGGTCAGTATTTTGGACTGCACGTTTTGAACAAGCACTGCTGCGCGGCCTTATGCAGATTGAGCTTCAAACTGTGATCACCCAAACCACGATTCAAGCACCGCAATTAGCCTTGATTTGCTTACTCGATTATGTGGATTTTAGACATCCAGAGCTAGATTGGCGTAAGGTTGCACCTGCGACAGCACTTTGGTTCAGTGAAATGCGTGATTTACCTGCATTTATTCAAACTCGTCCCCAATAATCCGCAGAGGATGCTCAACCGTCGGTTGCGCGTCTTCCTTTTGGCCTATCACGGCGATTTTGTTCACCAAAAGCGCCGAATAACTCACGAGTAACCCCATATTCTACTCTGCGATCATTGCCTAGCTGTCGCCTGTCTTCATGGTGTTGATAGCGGCATTGGCAGTTTGCCTTAGTGCATTCTTCCATCGGAATTTCGGGCGCATCTTTCGATAAAAATCGTTTTCCAGAAAGCGCTTCAATCTGCTCACAGCAACTGCCGTTATTCACAATGCTCACACTGTGAAAACTGTGAGTCTTATTAATGCTGGGATCAGCAGCTTGAGAAGAGTGTTTATGTCTTTTGGGACGACTATTGAGTTTGAATAAGCCAAATAGCGCAATTGCGGCTACGCCTAGCAGCAAAACAGTTAACATAACGCCTCCTGAAAGCATTTTTATCAAATTAAGGTTCAGTTTAGTTTGATTTGAGATAATCTCAAATTTTCAGATTAATACCATTAAAAACATAAAGTTAATTAGCTGCTTGCTCTCAAGTTCCGTATCTATTACTCTTGCGAAACTGATAAGCATTATCATTAATGCGTTAGTGTTCTAATTTTGCAGAACACGTCATCACTTTGGGGAGAATTCGGTAATGAAATGGGTAACTTGCGCGGCTGTTTTTGGGTTAATGTCGGTTGGGCATTCAGCGAATGCAGATGATAAATTAACCGTTTATTCTTATCGCCAAGCTTTCTTGGTGGAGCCTATCCTGACGCGTTTCACCGAAGAAACTGGCATAGGTGTGAATTTGGTATTTGCTAAAGACGGTATTGCCGAGCGTCTCGTCCGTGAAGGCCGTTTATCCCCAGCGGATCTTGTGCTGACGTCTGATTTTTCACGTTTAGTTGAATTAGTGGATAAAGATCTAACCTCTCCAGTCAAAAATCCCCTGCTAGAGAGCAATATTCCTGCGCAGTATCGCGATCCCGACGGCCAGTGGTATGCCCTGACTATGCGGGTGCGAAATCTCTATACAGCCAAGGATCGTTTAGGCCAGCAGCAATTGACCTATGAAGAATTAGCCGATCCCAAATATAAAGGAAAGATTTGTACTCGCAGTGGTAAGCATCCATACAACATAGCGTTAGTCGCATCTATGATTGCTCATCACGGTGAAGCTGAGGCAAAAACTTGGTTACAAGGCGTGAAAACTAATTTAGCCCGCAAACCTCAGGGGAACGACAGGGGGCAAATTGCCGCAGTAAAAGAAGGTGTGTGTGAGATCGCCATTGGTAATAGCTACTATTACGGCAATATGTTGCAGGATCCTGAGCAAAAGGCGATCGCCGAAGCTGTGACGCTCAACTTCCCGAACCAAGCTGACCGCGGTGCCCATGTGAATGTGTCTGGTATGGTACTAACTCGCCATGCGCCTAATAAAGCCAATGCGATCAAATTGATGGAGTTCTTATCCGCCGATGTGGCTCAAAAGGCCTATGCCGATGTGAATATGGAATATCCAGTGAAAGCCGATGTGGCACCTTCATCTTTAGTGGCCTCATGGGGTAAGTTTAAGTCAGATCAATTGCCCATTTTTAAATTGGCAGAATATCACCAAGCGGCGGTTAAGCTATTAGATGAAGTGCAGTTTGATCTCTAGCTCCAGTGCTAGCGACAAAATGTAGATTTAGGTGATCAGCGCCAGTGATTGGCGCTGTGACGTTTTAAGGATTGACATGATTTTAGGATTAGCCAGAAGCTGGTCGCTTGCTGGTTATGCCGTGGCCGCCTTGCTGGTATTGCCACTATTTGCGTTGATATTTCAAGCTTTTCAGCCTGACGAAGCCGTGTTTGGGCACTTGATGGCAACGGTTCTGCCGACATATATCATTAATAGTTTATTGCTGATTTTCTGGGTGAGTCTGGGGGCGTTATTACTCGCGTTACCCTGCGCTTGGTTGATGGCTCGTTGTGACTTTGTCGGCAGGCGATATTTGCAATGGGCGCTATTATTGCCCCTCGCTATGCCTGCGTATATTGTTGCCTACGTCTATACCGATTTACTCGATTATGCGGGGCCAGTGCAGCGCGGTCTTCGTTCGATATTTGGCTGGGACTCACCGCAGGATTATTTCTTCCCCGATATTCGTACCTTAGGCGGCGCGGCGTGTATGTTGTCGCTGGTATTGTTTCCCTATATTTATCTCTTGGCGCGTACCGCTTTTATGGAGCAATCCTTAAGTTTGGCGCATGCTTCGCGCATTATGGGCTGTTCACCGTGGCAAAGTTTTTGGCGTTTATCTTTGCCTATGGCAAGGCCTGCGCTCGCCGTTGGGGTGGCTTTAGTGGCGATGGAGACGGCCGCTGATTTTGCAACGGTTAACTATTTTGCCGTGCCTACTTTAACGACAGCCGTGTACGACACTTGGTTGGGTTATGGCAATTTGACCGCCGCCGCTAAGTTATCGGCGATTATCTTGCTGGTGGTATTTAGTCTGATTGGATTTGAGCGTTTTGCCCGTCGTAAACAGCAGTTATTCCAAAAACAATCACGTATACAAGTCACTGACTTGTATCGACTCTCGATGACTCAAACCTTGGTCGCACTCAGCTTTTGCGGCATGCTATTGCTATTAGCCTTTCTGTTACCTTTCGGGATTTTATTATCCTATGCGATTGGTTACTTTGAACAAAGCTGGGATAAGAGTTTTTGGCAATTGAGTCTTAACAGCCTCAGTCTTGCGCTGATCACCAGTTTACTCTGTTGCTTAATCGCCTTACTGCTTATGTTCGTTCGCCGGATAAGCCCAAGACAGAGTGATGCTTTGCCCTCACGGTTAGCTTCGGCGGGCTATGCCTTACCAGGCACTGTGCTGGCTATTGGGGTATTAGTGCCTTTAACTATGTTAGATTTTGCGATTAACGATCTGGCGGATCTTGTCGGCATAGCAGGCCCAGGCCTTATCCTTACAGGCAGTGTGATGGCATTGATTTTTGCTTTTTGTGTGCGTTTCGTGGCAATTGCGATTGGCAGTGTTGAAAGCAGTTATAAACGCATCTCGCCATCGCTAGACATGGTGAGCCTGACCATGGGGCAAACTCCTAGGCAACTTTTGCGGCGGGTGCATTTGCCTTTACTTGCCAAGGGATTGTTTGCGGGCGCTTTATTGGTGTTTATCGAAAGCATGAAGGAACTGCCCGCTGCGTTATTGCTGCGGCCTATCGGCTTTGAGAATCTTGCAACTTATGTATTCCAGTTTGCGTCCGATGAAAAACTCGAGCACGGCGCATTAGCTGCTATTGTGATTGTACTGGTGGGTTTAGTGCCGCTTATTTATTTAAACCGTTCATTGGAGCATCACAGCTGATGACAAGTACGCTCAAGCTTAAGCAAATTCATAGCGATTATCAGGGCCAGCAAGTACTTAAAGGTTTGAGTTTAACGCTCGCCCAAGGGGAAATCCTGGCGTTGTTAGGCCCAAGCGGTTGTGGCAAGACGACCTTATTGCGTGCAGTTGCTGGATTACAGGCCATAAGCCAAGGTGAAATCCAGATTAATGGCCGCATAGTGAGTGGCGATAGCCAGTTTGTACCTAGCGAGCAGCGCGGCATCGGCATGATTTTTCAAGACTATGCGCTTTTCCCTCATTTGACTGTGGCGGAAAATATCCTCTTTGGGGTGGCTAGATTGTCGGGCGCAGAACGTCAGGCACGTTTGGATGAAATGCTAGCCTTGGTCAAACTTGAAGGGTTGGCACAGCGTTATCCCCATGAATTATCTGGCGGTCAGCAGCAGCGAGTTTCGATTGCGCGGGCACTTGCCTATGAGCCGCAGTTATTGCTGCTCGATGAGCCTTTTTCTAATATTGATGCCCAAGTGCGCTATGAGATGATGGCGGAAATTCGCAGCATCTTAAAACAGCGTAATGTCAGCGCGGTGTTTGTTACTCATAGCAAGGATGAAGCCTTTGTATTTGCAGATACTTTAGCCATCTTTAATCAAGGCATCATAGTGCAACATGGTAGTGCCGAAGCCTTATATGCCGCCCCAAACAGCCGCTATGTGGCGGACTTTTTAGGTAGCGGTAATTACTTACCTGCAGCAGTGTTTGATGGGCACAGTGTTGTCACTCCCATAGGTCATTTAACCAGCCTCACGCCATTAAATTTGCCTAGCGAGTTCAGCGGAACAGTATTCTTGCGACCACAGCAATTGACGCTCAGCGCCGATGAACAGGGCGTTGGTACTATCACTGAGCGACGTTTCTTAGGCGCCTTTTGTCATTATTGGGTCAAAATTGAAGCCGCTTCCCATGCTTATTATGTGGAGGTGCGTAGCCAAATGATGCAGCTCACTATCGGCCAAAAAGTTGGGGTAACGACTGAGCCGCATTCGCTCGTGTTGTTTGAATCTTCAGCATATTCAAACTGTGGGGACCCAATCTAAGCGATGAGTAATTATTTAATGCAGATATGACATAGCCAACTAAAGTACGACATTTTTGCTTACGTTTAACTTGGGTCTATGCGGTATTGGTTGGTGATATTTTCGACCATCCTTGCTACTTTTATCCTCTGGTTTTGGAGGAATTATGATAAAAACAATAAATTCAATTTGCACCCTCGTTATTGTAGCAACGGCAATATCGTCTTCAGGAGTGATGGCCATGGATAGGATCACAGGTAAAGCCTTCGCAACGCGATCAGAAGTGTATGCAACCCAAGGGATGGCGGCGACCAGTCAGCCTTTAGCCACGCAAGTCGCTATTGATATACTCAAACAGGGAGGCAGTGCGGTCGATGCAGCGATTGCCGCTAACGCTATGTTAGGGTTAGTCGAGCCAACGGGCTCGGGTGTCGGTGGGGACTTATTTGCTATCGTCTGGAGCGCAAAAGATAAACGCCTCTATGGTATTAATGCATCGGGGCGCAGTCCCAAATCCTTAAGTTTAGAAAAGCTTAAATCCCTCGGATTAGACTATTTACCGCCGCTTGGACCTTTGCCTGTTTCTGTACCGGGCACTGTTGACGGTTGGTATAAGCTGCATAATAAGTTTGGTAAATTAGCTATGGCCGATAACCTCGCACCTGCCATTCATTATGCCCGTGATGGTTTCCCTGTGTCAGAGTTGATTGCCTATTACCTTGATGGCAGTGGTAAAAAACTGGCTAAATTCCCCGGTTTTAAAGAAACCTATATGCCTAATGGTAAGATGCCTACCGTAGGGGAAATCTTTAAAAATCCCGCGCTTGCTAACACCTATGAGAAAATTGCCAAGGGCGGCCGCGATGCTTTCTATAAAGGTGATATTGCCAAAAGTATTGATAAGTACATGAAATCCCAAGGTGGTTATTTAAGTTATGATGACTTAGCGAGCCATACTAGCGACTGGATAGATCCCGTTTCGGTGAACTACCGTGGTTACGATGTGTGGGAACTGCCACCTAATGGTCAAGGCATTGCGGCGCTACAAATCTTAAAAACTATGGAGCCCTTTAATGTGGCTGCCATGGGCTTTAATAGTCCTGAATATGTCCATTTATTCGTCGAAGCAAAGAAACTCGCCTTTGCTGACAGAGCTAAGTTTTATGCCGACATGGCCTTTAATAAAGTGCCCGTTACCGAGCTTATCTCACAGAAATATAACTATGATCGCGCTAAGTTGATCGACCTTACAAAAGCCGCCAAGAGTGTCGATGCGGGTAATCCAGCGTTGCAACATGGCGATACTGTGTACCTGACTACCGCTGACAAAGATGGCAACATGGTGTCACTCATTCAGAGTAATTACCGTGGTATGGGGTCAGGGATGACACCGCCGGATCTCGGCTTTGTGCTGCAAGACCGCGGGCAGATGTTTGATTTAACGGAAGGGCGTTTTAATACCTACGCACCGGGCAAGCGTCCATTCCATACCATTATTCCGGCTTTTGTGACCAAAGACGGTAAACCTTGGCTGAGCTTTGGGGTGATGGGCGGCGCGACTCAACCACAAATGCACGCGCAGATTGTAATGAATCTGATTGATTTTAAAATGAACTTGCAAGAAGCGGGCGATGCCCCCAGAATTTTGCATATGGGGTCAACCGAGCCCACAGGCGAAGTGATGAATGATGGCGGCTACGTTAGTCTGGAATCAGGTTTTCCGGTAGAAACCCGTCGTGAGTTGATTAAGAAAGGCCATGTACTGCGTGATGGACTTGGGGAGTTTGGTGGCTATCAAGCCATTGGATTTAATGCCGAAACCGGCGTATATCGTGCGGCCTCTGAGAGTCGCAAGGATGGTCACGCCGCAGGCTATTAACACTAAGATAAATGCTAAGGTAAACTCAACACTGAGTGAACCTGACGTCATTGATTCGATTTAACTGATTGGCGAGACTTTAATGGTCTCGTCAATTTTTATGTTTAAGGGTCTGGGGTGGGATAATGCTCCGCTATTGGCATTATCATAAACAGATCAGAGCAAACTGTGCGTTAGTTAATGTCATTTTTAGGTAAAGTTGCGGATAATATTGCCGAAAATGAATTTAGAAAAAGGGTGATAACCAAATGGATATTCAAAATATGCCGCGTGAACAGTTGGGTGTGTGTGCAGAGGGGAACTTACACAGTGTCTATTTGATGTTTAATGCCAATGACAATGTCGAGTCGCAATTACGTCCCTGTCTTGCCAACGTTGCGCAGTATATTTATGAGCTGACAGATCAATATTCCGACAGTGCATTCAATGGTTTTGTTGGTATTGGTGCTAATTATTGGGATAGCCTCTATCCTACTGCTCGCCCAGAACTGCTTAAACCTTTCCCTGCGATGCAAGTGGGCAGTCGTGAAGCACCTGCAATTGAATATGATTTATTCGTGCATATTCGCAGTGATCGTTACGATATTCTGCATTTAGTGGCGAATGAAATCAGCCAAATGTTTGAAGATTTAGTGGAGTTAGTTGAAGAAGAGCGTGGCTTTAGATTTATGGATAGCCGTGATTTGACTGGTTTTGTCGATGGTACCGAAAACCCTAAGGGGCGCCACCGCCAGGAAGTGGCACTTGTGGGTGATGAGGATCCTGAGTTTAAGGGTGGCAGCTATATTCATGTGCAAAAATATGCCCATAACTTAAGTAAGTGGCATAGGTTACCAGTTAAAAAACAAGAAGATATTATCGGCCGTACTAAGCAAGATAATATCGAGTATGAATCTGAAGATAAGCCACTGACCAGCCATATCAAGCGCGTTAATCTTAAAGATGCCGATGGTAAGTCAATGGAGATCCTGCGTCAGAGTATGCCCTATGGTTCGCTGAAGGAGCAGGGATTAATGTTTATCTCTAACTGCCGCACGCCAGAACATTTTGAAAAGATGCTGCATAGCATGATGTTTGGTGATGGCGAAGGCAATCATGATCACTTGATGCATTTTACTAAGGCGATGACAGGTTCATCTTTCTTTGCCCCCGCACTGGATTTTATGCTGCAGTTCGACGAATAAGCTTTCTATAATCAAGCCGAATTAGTATCAATCGAGACGCACTTAAGCTAACGCCTAAGTGCGTTTTTTTATACTAATGCGCGGGAACCCATTTTTTGATATCGAGCTGCCATTGCAGGGCGGTGAAATCGATAAAGGCGCGCACTAGATTTTGCTGATAACTGCGGGACAAATATACCGCCCACAGGGTTTGGCCTGGTGTCGTAAATTCGGGTAGGACTTCTTTGAGCTGACCACTGGCAAGGTACTGGTTAGCTAAGTCACAGGGTAAACGCACTATGCCATGTCCACGTAGCGCCGCACTGACCAACACTCCCATATCGTTAGCCCTAAGATTCCCTGTAACTTTGACGTGCTCAGCTTGCAGTTCTTTTAGAAAAGGCCAGTTTTGTTGCGCTGAGTGTATGAGGCAGTTGTGGGCGAGCAGATCAATGGGTTCGAGGAGTGGCGTTGCGCTATCAAGATAGCTCGGCGCCGCGCAAAGTACCGCATCTATGGTCATCAAACGCCGAGCTATGAGATTCTCATCGGGTTGCTCGGTATAACGTAGCGCCACGTCGACTCGCTCATCTACCAATTGCGCAAAACTGTCCGACATCACCAGTTGAATGTTGACCTTAGGATGAATTTTAATAAAGCGATCGACGACATCAAACAGACTGTGCTGCCCTAGGCCAATAGGCGTAGCGATACGAATACTGCCTACCAGTTCACTGTTATGGCTGTGGGCACGGCTCTCCATGGCCGCAACTTCACTTAAGATCCGCTGGCAAAATTGTAGCGCTTCCTCACCCTGCAAAGTCAAGCTGGCGCTGCGCGTGGTGCGGTGTAATAAGCGTAAACTCAACCACTGCTCCACTTCTTGAATATGACGGGAAACCTGCAGGCGGCTGAGGTCTAAATGTTCGGCAGCTTTGGTAAAGCTGCCACAGTTTGCGACTTCGACGAAACTGCGTATTGCGGCAATTTTATCCACATTAGTATCCTATATTGAAACAATCATGCTCAATTATTGATGTTTATTAGGTGAAAAACTGCAAGTAAACTGGATCCAATGTAAATCATCTGAGTGGGACAATGAAATGAAAATCGCAATTTTAGGTGCAACGGGTTGGATTGGTGGTGCAATTTTAAAAGAAGCACAGAGTCGTGGACATCAAGTGACAGCATTAGTGCGTGATCCAAGCAAGTTATCCGTGGCTGACGTGGCAGTACGTGCCGTGGATTTAGAGCAGCCATTGGTCGCCGATACCTTTGCTGGCGTAGATGTCGTGATTGCCGCCGTTGGTGGCCGCGCCCAACAAAATCATGGTCTAGTGGCGAGTACGGTTCAGCATTTACTGGATGTGCTGCCTAACGCTAACGTGCCACGTTTATTGTGGGTCGGTGGTGCTGGGAGTTTAGAAGTGGCGCCGGGTGTGGCGCTGGTCTCTAGCCCAGATTTCCCTGCAGCATATAAAGATGAGGCGTTAGCTCAGGGTGAAGCTTTGCAGGTATTCCGTGCGGCGCAAACTGCAATCAATTGGACCTTTGTGAGCCCAGCCGCTGAAATTTATCCCGGTGAGAGTGAAGGCCCGTACCGTCTTGGTGGCGACAGCTTCTTTACCGATGCCAATGGTCGCAGCCGCATTTCTGTTACAGATTACGCAAAAGCCATGGTAGATGAAGCCGAAAAGGGCGCTCACCCAAACCAGCGCATCAGTGTGGCTTACTGATATCGTTATAGTTGAGTTAGATATTGTGAGTTAGATATTGTGCTGGAATGTGTAACGTAATCGGGACAATGGCCAAATAACCAGCGCTATATTGCACTTCAAAATGTACAGATAAAATAGAACAGGTCAGCTCACTGACCTGTTTTTTTATTCTGCGTAATTGAATAAAGATTTGATGGTTTCTAAGGTATCGGCGATATCTTGGATGCTCGATGGGCAAATGAAGATAGTGTCGTCACCGGCAATCGTACCCAAAATGCCTTCTGGTTTACCAATAGAATCCAATAAACGGGCAATAAGCTGCGCGGCACCTGGGCTAGTTCGCACGACGATCATAGCTTGGTTGTGATCGACGTCGAGTACCAAATTCTTCAGTGGGCTACCCGCGGTGGGTACGCCTAATTCGGCTGGTAAGCAATACACCATCTCTTGCTTAGCGTTGCGAGTCCGCACTGCGCCGAACTTGCTGAGCATGCGTGACACTTTTGATTGGTTAATATTACCAAAGCCTTCAGCTTGCAAGGCGGTGACGATTTCACTCTGAGAGCCAAAGCGCTCTTCTTTTAAAATCGACTTAAAAATTCTAACAAGGTCATCCTGATTCTTGGTCGTTTGCATAATATTATTATTCGTTATTCAAAAAAACAGGCCCATTTTGAATATTTTTAGAAAAATTGTCAACAAATAACCAGATTGGTTGAATAAAAATTCACTAAGTCACTGTGGTTAAGCGTTTGTGGTGTGCTCAAAAATACCAATTTGAGTAATTGTTCTACATTGCTTCTACGTTATTCCGGAATTCTTTTGTCCCACGACTAAGGGATAATTGAAATTGTTGTGACATTCCAGTAATGTGACGCCAACGCAAATTAGATCCATGTCACACATATCCGAGAAATAACGGAGATAACTATGAAAGTTGCTGTACTTGGTGCTGCTGGTGGTATCGGCCAGGCTCTTGCCCTACTGTTAAAAACTCAATTGCCTGCGGGTTCACAATTGTCTCTATATGATATCGCACCGGTAACTCCGGGTGTTGCGGTTGACTTGAGCCACATTCCAACTGCTGTTGAAATCAAAGGTTTTGCTGGTGAAGATCCAACGCCTGCCCTAGTGGGTGCTGACGTTGTTCTAATTTCTGCTGGTGTTGCACGTAAGCCTGGTATGGATCGTTCAGATCTGTTCAATATTAATGCGGGTATCGTTCGCAACCTGATCGAAAAAGTAGCGGCAACTTGCCCTACGGCTTTGGTTGGCATTATCACTAACCCAGTCAACACGACTGTAGCTATCGCTGCAGAAGTGATGAAAAAAGCGGGTGTTTATGATAAAAACCGTCTGTTCGGTATCACGACTCTAGACGTGATCCGCTCTGAAACTTTCATCGCCGAATTAAAAGGCCTGAACGTTGCTGACGTTAAAGTCAATGTGATCGGCGGCCACAGCGGCGTGACCATTCTGCCATTACTGTCTCAAGTTGAAGGCGCGACTTTCACTGACGAAGAAGTGGCAAGTCTGACGACTCGCATCCAAAACGCGGGTACAGAAGTGGTTGAAGCTAAAGCCGGTGGCGGAAGCGCGACTCTGTCTATGGGTCAAGCGGCTTGCCGTTTCGGTCTGTCTCTGGTTCGTGGTCTGCAAGGCGAAGCTAACATCGTTGAATGCGCCTATGTTGACGGCGGCAGCGAGCATGCTGAATTCTTCGCACAACCTGTGCTGTTAGGCAAAAACGGTATTGAAAAAGTACTGCCTTACGGTGAAGTGAGTGCATTCGAAGCTAACGCTCGTGATTCTATGTTAGATACGCTGAAAGGCGATATCAAACTAGGCGTTGATTTCGTTAAATAATATTTCGGATAATCTTTTTAGATTATGCCGAATTAAAAACGGAGCCATGAGCTCCGTTTTTTTATGCCTGGGTTTTACATTTTACCAAGCGAATTCAGTCGATCAGCGGCGCTTAGTGGGAATTTGGCAGTTATCATCGCAGCGGGCTTTGCCCGTCAGTAAATAGGAGATGCGGTATCTGTGTTTTGCGAATCTGAGATAGCACCAATCGGCCACAGTTTTAATCACGGGCAGGCGTAACAGTTGGATCCAGGCGCGCGTCCCTGTCAGTGCCCACGCTTTACAAGTGACATCTAACCCGAGTAACACTTCGCCCGTTGCGGTTTCGCCATGTAGAATCGTATTGGCGTAGTCTTTATTGATATGGCTGAAGCGCTCACTAAAGTCTGGCGCATTTAAATCCTCAAGCGCAATCAAGTTCTTCGGATCGCGCGCTTTCAGTTGACGCATTTCGGCGCTACATAATGGACAATTCCCATCGTAAAAAATCCGCAGTTCCATCGGTATTACCTCTGATGACTTGATCACAATACTTGAAGTGAGTACTCAAGCTTGGTTTTCTTCTACCCTATACGCAGAAGAAAGGGTTTTAGATCGAAGCGATTGTAGAACTGATCAGCCCCTCATTTGGCTTTTTGTTAGGTTAAATTCAAATGAGTGCAGTAACATCTTGGTTATTAATCAGTTTAACTTGATTGCTGATTTTTAAGTGAACAAGGTAAAGCCTGACAAATAACGACTCAAAAGGATAGGTATGACATCTCCCATCATAATTACAGGCGTGGGTAAACGCATAGGTTACGCCTTAGCCAAACATTTTCTCGCCCAAGGTCAGCGCGTGATTGGTACTTATCGCAGCCATTACGCTAGCATTGATGAGCTGAACGCCTTAGGTGCGACTCTGTATCCCTGCGATTTTTATGACGATGCCCAAGTGCAATCCTTAATTGATGAGTTAACTCAACAGCCTCAAGTTCGCACCATTATTCACAATGCCTCGGACTGGCTGCCTGATCCTGTGCTTACAAAGAATGAGTCTTTAAAGAGTACCACTTTTGCGCCGAGCCAAGTGCTGCAGCGCATGATGCAAGTGCATGTGAGCGTACCCTATCAGTTGAACTTGGCCTTAGAGGCGCAGCTACGTGCGGGTGCTGGCGATGAAATCGGCGGCAGTGATGTGATTCATATTACTGACTATGTGGCAGAGAAGGGCAGTCAGAAGCATATTGCCTATGCCGCCAGTAAAGCTGCGCTGCACAATATGACGCTATCCTTTGCCGCCAAGTTTGCGCCCGAGGTCAAAGTGAATTCGATTGCGCCAGCGATGATCCTATTTAATGTGGGTGATGATGCTGCCTATCAGCAAAAAACCTTAGCCAAAGCGCTGTTGCCGAAAGAGGCGGGGAATGAGGAAATTATCGACTTAGTGGAATATCTGCTGAATAGCCGCTACGTCACCGGTCGTTGCCATAATGTCGATGGTGGCCGGCATTTAAGGTAGAGAAGGTTCTAGAACGCCACTGCATGGCTCTAGATTCTAGAAGGAGCGAACGACTGCATGATCTATTTTGTTTCATACCAAATATGACATTTTCACCCTCCATAGTGGTCAGATGTAGGAGGTAGAATTCTTTAATAGAAAGAGTGCAGGAGCAGTTATGGAGCGACGCTCTGCTTTTTCTAGCAGCGTCGCGCCCTAGCTTCTAGTTTCTCGATCCTTCTTTTTCAAAACGTCAGTACGCGACTTGGGGTGATGATAAAGGGTAAAGGCACATCCCAATACTCGCAGGGTAAACTCGTCACTTGCTGACAGTCGTGGGCGTAACCCATAGGCAAAGGTTTACCCTTAAGCTGCCAGTTCGCCAGTGTCCTATCGTAATAGCCGCCGCCCATGCCCATGCGATTCCCCATTAAATCAAAAGCCACTAACGGTGTGATAACGATATCTAGCTCAGTCACTGGGATAATGGCCCGCACATCTAATTTAGGTTCTAAGATGCCGAATTGATTTGCCTGCATGGGGGTGTCAGCCGTGTAATGCAGGAATAACAATTGTCCGGCATTGAAGGGATGCAACCTAGGTAGATAGGTGTTTATGCCCAACAGCCACAGCGCAGCGATCAGCGGCGGCGTGGCGAGTTCGCCATCGTGAGTTAAATAAAGCGCCACATGTTGCGCTTTGTTGGCCTGTAATGCATCGAGCATTCGCTGGCAGGCGTTTAAACTTGCTTGGGTTTGTTCTATTTCGGAGAGAGATTTACGGGCGGTGCGAATGGTTTTGCGTAACAGATTGCGGCTTTCTTTTGTATGGAGTGCGATATTTGCCGCATAGCTTGCAACATCTACGACATCAGCGACTTCTACGGCAAGGTGCGCCGTGTCGCTTTTGGCATTCAAATGAGAAAGTTTGGAAGATGTAGACATAGAATTAAGATGCTCCCCAGAATGCCGCTACCGGTGTAGCCCTTGAACCGTAGGTTCAAGGCGGGTAAATGATTACCTCCTAAGGCTTCTCGGTACAAGCCGAGCATGCACAATGTCAGTAAAGCATTCACCCTGAGATAAAAATTATCGGCACAGGGACATTACCAGTTGGCATGCATCCCAGGGAGCAAAACGGTATTGAATCGCTAAAGCATTGGTTTATTTAAATAAGCCAGTTTAGCCATTCACTGTGCGTCAGTTGGTTTAACTCAATGAGTGTTAAATCACTAAGGTGCACAGTTTAAATCTATTTAGTTGAACGCTCAACTAAGGCACTTTCGAGGGTCGACTGCAGCAAGCTGATCCTGTCGTCCATCTGTTGCATGTAGTGCTTATTTTTTTGCTTTTCTTGGAACAATTCGTGTCCAATATTCAGCGCCGCCATAATCGCAATTTCTTCACGGCTTAGGCTATTGGTTCGGGTTTTTAACGCACTGAGTTGTTGTTCAACTCCTAACGCTACCGTACGTAAGGCATCCTCTTGACCTTTCGGGCAAGCGATAGAGTAGGTGCGCCCAAGTAGGGTAATTTCAACAGCACTGTTACTCATGTCGCGGGTGATCCTTTCGTTAGCCTCTTAGGGCGGACTATATAGGGCTGATCTTAAAAGTGCAAGGTAAGCCGCAAATGGATTGGTCTTTGACGGTTTTGTTTGCTGTTTGTGTGAGCAGTTGGATAGTTTTTTATCAGGGCGTGGCCGATTTCGCCATTATTGGGATTCAGTATTGGTTCAAGTCTTTATCTCTGCTAGCATTGCTGCTGGAAAAATCTTATTGGGATCTGATATGGCAACCCCTCCTTCGTTACGTATCGACAGCTTAAAACTCGCCTTAGATGCGGCTGAAATCGGCCAGCATCCGGTAGAAGTTCACGGTGCTTTAGTCGGTTTAATCTGCGGTGGTGTAGAGCAAACTGGCGACACTTGGATCAAGCCTTTATTCGACCTGATGAACGATGGTCAACCTTTGCCAGCGCAGTTGCACCAATTAGTGTGTGATTTGTTTAACGATTCAGTGACGCGTTTAGTGGATTTTGAATTTGGTTTCATGCCGCTGTTGCCAGAAGAAGAAGAGCCGCTCAGCCAACGTGTTGAAGCCTTGTCCCTGTGGACCCAGAGTTTTTTGACTGGCATGGCGATTATTCAGCCGAAACTGAATCAAGCCTCGGCAGAAGTACGTGAAGTGATCAAAGACTTGGCGGAAATTGCCCAAGTGGAATTTGATGTTGCCGACGATGAAGAATCCGAAGCCGCTTACACTGAATTACTCGAGTTTGTACGTATTGCAGCCATCATGTGTTACTCGGAGTTTGGTCCTGAGCTTCCCCATGGCGAGGCTGACGATACTGCGGTTGTGCATTAATTTACCGCAGTTGTTTAATGTTCAATAAGTTAACACAGTAGTGGCTTCATTAGATGTCAAAGGTGGGCAAACCTGCCTTTGAGTCCATAGCACTGGTGTTTTTGAGTGCATAGCATTGATGTTTACATCTTTTATGTTTACATGCCTTAGTGTTATGCCAAAGCTTGAATGAGATCCCCATGACGGCCACAAATCACATGGATACTTCAGTTCAACACGTCGACATCGCAATTGTAGGCGGTGCGATGGCGGGGGCGACCCTAGCGTTAGCTCTCGCGCGTCTTTCTTTATCCGCAGCTAGGCCACCTTCTATCGCCTTAATCGAAGCGCACCTTCCCGATAAGCAACACCCCGGGTTCGATGCCCGCTCTATTGCTATCGCCCATGGTTCGATTTTCGAATTATCCCGTTTAGGTTTATGGCAAAAGCTCGCCCATTTGGGCACGGCGATTGAAAATATCCATGTGTCGGATCGCGGCCACTTTGGCATGACAGAACTCAATGCGGCGCAGTTTCATTTAGATGCCCTAGGCCAAGTGGTTGAGCTTGAACGGGTTGGCCAAGTGCTGTTTAACGAGTTGAATAAGAGTAGTGTCAAACTCTATTGCCCCGCCAAGCTTGCCCAAGTAGAACCCGCCGTTGAAGGTCACACCTTAGTGCTCGATACGGGCGAGCGAATTCAAGCCAAACTTGTGGTTGCCGCAGATGGTTTGCAATCCAAAGTGCGCAGCAGTTTTAATTTGCCTGTGACCCAAGTGGCCTTTGAGCAAACGGCCATTATTGCCAATATTCAAACTGCCGATTTGCCAACCAATAGGCCTCACAAACATTGGGCCTATGAGCGCTTTACCCAAACAGGTCCCTTAGCGTTGTTGCCTATGGCCGATATCCAAGGTCAACCTCGATTATCTCTCGTTTGGGCGCTCGATGATGCGCGGGCTAAACAGATGCAAGACGCACCTAAGGCCGAGTTTTTAGCGGCGCTGCAACAGGCCTTTGGTTATCGTGCGGGCACGTTTATCGATGTCAGCGCGCGCCATGCGTATCCGCTTAATTTGTCCTATATGCCAAGGCCAATTCATCACAGATGTGTGTTTATCGGCAATGCGGCGCAGACACTGCATCCGATTGCGGGGCAAGGATTTAACTTAGGGTTGAGGGATGTGGTGAGTTTGCTCGAGGTGATCCAAAAGGCGCTAGCACAGGGCGAAGATATCGGCTCCGCCGCTGTGACCCATGCGTACCTTAATGCCCGCGAGCACGACAGAAACAGCACTATCCGAAATATCGAATTTTTAGTCCGTGGCTTTTCAAACCAATATTGGCCGATGGCGCTGGGGCGTAACTTAGGATTACGGCTTTTGTCTTGGTTTCCGCCACTGAAAACCCCCGTCGCTCAAAAGGCAATGGGCTGGAAATAACTCAGTAATTTACTGGTATCGCAACGCGAAAAGGATGTACCCATGTTAAATTCACAAGCCTATGACATCGCCATTGTGGGTGGCGGCATGGTGGGACTCGCCACCGCGATTGGATTGGCGCAGGCCGATCTGAATGTCGTCGTTATCGATGCGGGCCACACTGAGGTCGTGAGCGGTGAGCCGCGCCTGCGGGTGAGCGCCATCAATAAGGCGAGCCAGCGTTTGTTGGAGCACTTAGGTGCTTGGGCTTATCTAGACACTGCTCGCGCTACGCCCTATCAAAAAATTGCGGTGTGGGATAAAGACGGTTTCGGCAAAATTGCCTTTGATGCCAACAGTATAGGTGAAACCAGCCTAGGGGCGATTATCGAGAACGATGCCATTAGTTTTGCCCTCGCCAAGCGTGCCAGTGAGTTTGACAATATCACCCATATCCAAAACCAACGCTTAGAACGCATCGCCTTTGGTGAGCGCGAAGCTTGGTTAACCCTTGCCAATGGCGGCGATTCTGACATAGAAAGCGTCAGTGCCGCCCTAGTGATTGCCGCCGATGGCGCTAACTCTTGGGTGCGCGAGCAGTGCAAAATTCCGCTGACCTTTTGGGATTACGGCCACCACGCGATCGTCGCGACTATTCGCACTGAAATGCCGCACCTTGCCACCGCCCGTCAAGTGTTTTTGCAGGACGGCCCGTTAGCATTTTTACCTTTGTATGAAGACAATCTCTGCTCCATCGTCTGGTCGGTGCCGCCCGAGCGCGCCACTGAATTACTGGCGATGGACAAAGTGCAATTCGAGCGCAACTTAACCGCGGCTTTCGACGGTCGTTTAGGGATTTGCAAGCTGGAAAGCGAGCGCCACGCTTTTCCATTACGGATGCGTTACGCCCGCCATTTTGCCCGTCACCGTTTAGTATTAGCAGGCGATGCTGCCCATACTATTCATCCGCTGGCTGGCCAAGGGGTGAATCTCGGCTTTTTAGATGCGGCCAGCATTATCGAAGTGATCAGCGAATTACAGCAAGCGGGTAAAGATATCGGCGATTATGCGCAGTTGCGTGCACTTGAACGTTGGCGCAAAGCCGATGCAATGGAGATGATCGCGGCGATGGAGGGCTTTAAACGCCTATTCGAAGGTTCAAACCCAGTCAAAAAGGTGATTCGCGATCTGGGATTAAATCTCGTTGATAATGTCGCTGGGCTGAAAACAGTGTTCATACAACAGGCCATGGGTAATAAGTCGGCACTGCCTAAGTTGTGCCGTTAGCCTAGGTTGCGCTAATGTGATCAGAATTGCTGACAATATCAGCAATTTGACTGCAAGCTGCGCAAATCTGGCCTTCGCATGTAAAAAAATTACATGTTGAAGATGAGAAAATCTAATGACAATGGCTTCGGATTAGAAAAATCTCCTGTATACAAATTTGTGACGCAAGGTATAATTTCGCCGCATTTTAGACCCTAGTATCTACACCCTACACTAGGCAGAGACCTGAAAAAGGCCGCAAAAAGGGATAACAATGGCTAACAAAACTATTCTGTTTAACAAGCACTTAGAATCAAACGCTAAGATGGTCGACTTCCACGGTTGGGATATGCCCCTCAACTATGGTTCACAAATCGAAGAACACAACGCTGTGCGTCAAGACGCGGGTATGTTCGACGTATCCCACATGACTGTGGTTGATGTGATAGGTAGCGACGCTGGTGCATTTCTACGTAAGTTGCTGGCGAACGATGTGGCTAGACTTAAAGTGCCAGGTAAAGCCTTATACAGCGGCATGTTAGATGACAATGCCGGTATCATCGACGACCTCATCACTTATTACCTCACTGACACTAACTACCGCGTGGTAGTGAACTCAGCGACCCGCGAAAAAGATCTCGCATGGATCGCCAAGCAATCCCAAGGTTTTGATGTCACTGTGACTGAGCGTCCTGAGCTGGCGATGATTGCCGTTCAAGGTCCTAACGCAAAAGCGAAGGCCGCTGCCGTGTTCAGTGCCGAGCAAAACGCCGCCATCGAAGGCATGAAACCTTTCTTCGGTAAGCAAGCTGGCTCACTGTTTATTGCGACTACGGGTTACACAGGCGAAGCGGGCTACGAAATTATCGTCCCAGAAGATGAAGCCCAAGCCTTGTGGCAAGCATTGTTAGATCAAGGGGTTAAACCTTGTGGTCTTGGTGCCCGTGACACGCTGCGTCTCGAAGCTGGTATGAATCTTTACGGCTTAGACATGGACGAAACCATCAACCCATTGGCCGCCAACATGGGCTGGACTATTGCATGGGAACCAAACGACCGTGACTTCATCGGCCGTAAAGCCCTCGAAACACTTCGCGATGCCGGAACCAGCAAACTTGTTGGTCTAGTGATGGAAGAAAAGGGCGTGTTACGCCATGATATGCCAGTATTTTTCACCGACTCAGCTGGTGTAGAGCAACAAGGCGTGATCACCAGCGGGACTTTCTCGCCAACATTGGGCTATTCTATTGCGATGGCACGTGTTCCTAGCTCGATTGGGGATACTGCGGAAGTCGAAATGCGTAAAAAACGTGTGGCTGTTAGAGTAGTGGCGCCAAACTTTGTGCGCAACGGTAAACAAGCATTTTAAAAAAACGGAACAAGGAACAAGAACAATGAGCAATATTCCGACAGAACTGAAATACGCCTCTTCACACGAATGGATCCGCAAGGAAGAAGACGGTAGCTACACAGTAGGTATCACTGAGCACGCCCAAGAGCTGTTAGGTGACATGGTTTTCGTTGAGCTCCCAGAAGTTGGCGACACTGTGACTGCGGGTGAAGACTGTGCTGTAGCTGAATCAGTAAAAGCGGCGTCTGACATTTATGCCCCCATTTCTGGCGAAGTGATTGCCGTGAACGAAGCGCTGGAAGATTCGCCAGAACTCGTTAACAGCAGTGCTTACGGCGAAGGCTGGTTCTTCCGCGTAATGCCTTCTGACGAATCAGAAGTCGACGCTCTGCTGGATGCTGAAGGCTACCAAGCTGTCATCGACGAAGAATAATCGTCGACGCTAACGAAGCCCTAAGGGGCTTCGTTTGTTTTAGCGCAAGATTGACATAACAACAGTCCGTTAATCAGTACCCTACAGTTCTGAATTTCGGCAAATCTGGAACAAGGTTTATCATGACCAAGCAAACCCTCACTCAGTTAGAACAGCACGATTTATTCCTACGTCGTCATATCGGCCCAGATAGCAGCCAACAGCAAGCCATGCTGAACTATGTTGGTGCTGAGTCTCTGGACGATCTGACCGCGCAAATTGTGCCTGAGTCGATCCGTTTAAGCCAAGATCTGAGCATTGGTGATTCCTGCGGCGAAGCCGAAGGCATTGCTTACATTCGTGGTTTAGCGAAACAAAACCAAGTATTTAAGAGCTATATCGGTATGGGTTACTACGGCACTCAAGTGCCAAACGTGATCCTGCGTAACGTATTTGAAAACCCAGGTTGGTACACGGCTTATACGCCATATCAGCCAGAAATCGCCCAAGGCCGTTTAGAAGCCATTCTAAATTTCCAACAAGTGTCGATGGATTTAACGGGTTTAGATTTGGCTTCTGCTTCTTTGTTAGATGAAGCAACTGCTGCTGCCGAAGCGATGGCGCTGGCAAAGCGCGTTTCTAAAGCGAAAAAAGCCAATATCTTCTTCGTTGCCGATGATGTGTTCCCGCAAACCTTAGACGTAGTGAAAACCCGCGCTGAGTGTTTTGGTTTTGAAGTGGTGGTTGGCCCTGCATCTGAGGCCGTTAACCATGAGCTGTTTGGTGCTTTGTTCCAATATACTAACCGTTTCGGTCAAATCACTGACTTCACTGAATTATTCGCAACTCTGCGTGCGAAGAATGTGGTTGTGACTGTTGCAGCCGACATTATGTCTTTGGTATTACTGAAATCACCGGGCTCTATGGGCGCCGATGTGGTATTTGGTAGTGCACAGCGTTTTGGCGTGCCAATGGGCTTTGGTGGTCCACACGCGGCTTTCTTCGTTGCCCGTGACGAACACAAACGTTCTATGCCTGGCCGTATCATTGGTGTGTCAAAAGACGCCCGTGGTAACCGCGCCCTGCGTATGGCGATGCAAACTCGCGAACAACATATCCGCCGCGAAAAAGCCAACTCAAACATTTGTACTGCACAAATTTTGTTAGCGAACATGGCGTCTTTCTACGCCGTATTCCACGGCCCAGATGGCCTGAAAACTATCGCGTCACGCATTAACCGTTTCGCCGACATTTTAGCGGCAGGCTTAAAAGCGAAGGGCGTGAACTTAGTCAACAGCACTTGGTTTGATACTGTTAGCATCAAAGGCTTAGATGTTGCTGCCGTCAATGCACGCGCACTGGCTGCTGAAATGAATCTACGTTTCGATGCCGATGGTATTGTGGGCGTGAGCTTAGACGAAACCACGTTGCGCACAGATATCGAAGCCTTGTTCGATGTGATCTTAGGTGCCGGCCATGGTTTAGATGTTGCTGCGTTAGATGCGCAAATCGTCAGCCAAGGTAGCCAATCAATTCCGGCGGCACTCGTGCGCCAAGATGCGATTTTAAGCCACCCAACGTTTAATCGCTATCAAAGCGAAACCGAGATGATGCGTTATATCAAACGTCTCGAAAGCAAAGACTTAGCGCTTAACTACTCGATGATTTCACTGGGCTCATGCACCATGAAGTTAAACGCAGCGGTTGAAATGCTCCCTGTGAGCTGGCCTGAATTTGCCAACATGCACCCATTCAGCCCACTGGACCAAGCCAAAGGCTTTACTCAGTTGATTGAAGAGCTGTCGACTTGGTTAGTGAACATCACAGGCTACGACGCTGTGTGCATCCAGCCAAACTCAGGCGCTCAAGGTGAATACGCTGGCCTGTTAGCCATCAAGAAATACCATGAGTCACGTGGCGATGCGCACAGAAACATCTGTTTGATCCCGCAATCAGCCCACGGTACTAACCCTGCATCGGCGCAATTAGCCGGTATGCAAGTGGTGGTGACGGCCTGTGACAAGCAAGGTAACGTCGATTTAGAAGATCTGAAGACGAAAGCTGCCGAAGTGGCTGAAAACCTGTCTTGCATCATGATCACTTACCCATCGACCCACGGTGTGTATGAAGAATCTATCCGCGAAATCTGCAACATAGTGCATCAGCACGGCGGTCAAGTGTACTTAGACGGCGCTAACATGAACGCTCAGGTCGGCTTAACGTCTCCTGGCTTTATTGGTGCCGACGTATCACACCTTAACTTGCATAAAACCTTCGCGATTCCACACGGCGGCGGTGGTCCAGGTATGGGCCCTATCGGCGTGAAATCACACTTAGCCCCATTTGTTGCGGGTCACGTTGTGGTGAAACCGGGCCGCGTGAGCGACAACAACGGCGCCGTCTCAGCTGCACCTTACGGTAGCGCTGGCATTCTGCCGATCAGCTGGATGTACATTAAGCTGCTTGGTTCAAAAGGTCTGAAAAAGTCGACCCAAACTGCGCTGTTAAACGCTAACTACGTGATGAAGAAGCTGTCTGAACACTACCCAGTATTGTTCCGTGGCCGTAACGATCGCGTCGCGCACGAATGTATTATCGACCTACGCCCACTGAAAGAAGCCTCAGGCGTGACCGAAATGGATATCGCTAAGCGTTTGAATGACTACGGTTTCCACGCGCCAACCATGAGCTTCCCTGTTGCGGGAACCCTGATGATTGAGCCGACGGAATCAGAGTCTAAGGTGGAACTCGATCGTTTCATCGACGCTATGGTGTCAATCCGTGCCGAAATCGCCAAAGTAGAATCGGGTGAATGGCCAGCGGACAACAACCCGCTGCACAACGCGCCGCACACTATGGCCGATATTATGGACCCAGCATTTGATTCACGCCCATACAGCCGTGAAGTGGCCGTGTTCCCAAGTGCATCAGTACGCACTAACAAGTTCTGGCCAACCGTGAATCGTATCGATGACGTTTACGGCGACCGCAACCTAATGTGTTCGTGTGCACCATTATCAGACTACGAGTAATAATTGCTGCTTAGGCTAGCTACTGCGGCGTTGAATGAGGCTTTCGCATAGCTCGAAATAGAGAGTTTGACAGGAGTCAACTCCGCGCGAAAGCTTTCAATCCGCCTTGCATTAGCTTCGCCAGCAACGCAATTATGGACATAAAAAAGCGACCTTAGGGTCGCTTTTTTGTTTTATGCGTATTCTCTCTGATGAGCTTAGTGGTGCGAATGGGCCAATTTTGTGGCTTCTGGCAACTGTATTCCCCAATTGCCTGCCGCAGGCTTTCGCACTGTTACACCAGTGACTCGCCGTAGATACATCCCTGTAGGCTCTACTAAAACATCCTGTTTTAGAAGGTCACTGGTGCAACAATGCCAGTTCTGGTGTAACCATTGAGTGAAGAGGCATGTTTGCCATTACACTTTTTTTGCATTTAAATACATGGTGTTATGCCAACGAATGCTAGTTTCAGAAATGTCATGCAACAATGTCATTTTATGACCTTCATTTCCGCTAACTTGTCCGTCGGCAGCGAACGTAATAGAAAGTTTATCTAATAGAACGTGATGATTTGGGCATAAGCACAAGATATTCGATTCCTTGTCAGGCCCGTGATGTGGTGCACCTAAGGGAATGATGTGAGCCCCTTCAGAATAATCCCCGTCAGGGGTGACTAGCTTAACCCCACATACTTGACATGAATTCTGATACAAATTTTTGATTTTTTTTGAAATCTTGGTGTCACGTATGATCCTATCTATTGTCTGATTTTTGCGTTGGGCGCGAGTGTTATTGCTAGGTTCTGATTCTTCATAATCTAAAGGAACAGCTCTAAATGTTTTACCATCGACATCTATTAGCTTTCTTTTCTCGGTAACAGGGTCAAATCCAACAGTTCTCGTTTCACCTTTGCTGTTCTTCTTAGTCCATACCCTAAAGACTAAAAGCTCATACCCTTCATCAGATATTTTTTTTATATGTTTAATTGCTCGAGCATAACTATTCGCTGACCAGTTAGGGCTTAGAATGGTGTCACCATTCTGGGCGCCTAAACTAAATAGAACTTGCATCTTTGCGTCACTACAATATGAGTACCCTCCTTGAGTTGACCCTAAAGACAGTCCTAAGGTTCTATTGACGAAGCTTGTTTTTGTTTCTTTATTCAATTTTAATTCCTCACTTAATGTCCCATTCTCAAGTTGGCATTTTGTCCGTTAAAACTTAATGAAAATAGTACTAATCATTTTACCTTGAGCGTCCGAAATACAAAAAAATTGAACGAATTAGCTCAATTTATTATCTCAGATGCACTCCTTGCCACGTTTGATGGCTCTCGTTTAAGCAATTTTAGCCATTGCCGACGTAGGCAAGCCACAAGCAGGTTATGTTGTTGATTTATTATGGATGGCCATTTATTCCTTAAAAAGCGAAATAATGGTTCGCTTTTTAATAAACATTTGGTTAAAAGGTAACTGATTCAGTTTTTAGAACTCCTTGGTCAGTATTGCCATTTAGTAGTAGTTGTTTAACATACTCAACCAGCATCCAGGACATAGGATGTTTAACCTTATCTAGAGAATGAGTGTCAAAACCAAGTAGATGATCTTTCTTTATTTGCAGTTTTCTAGTGCACAAAGCTAATAATATTTCCGGTAAACCAGTTGACTCTTCCGTTTCAGGTAATTTGAGCATTCGTTCTATTAAAGAACCAATAATCCTACTTTTAGCGTCATCTGCGCTATAATCAAGCTCTCTAGGTTTTGCTGATCTTAATACGCTAGCTTGGATAATACCTTCATTGAATCTATCAAATAACAGTGGATCTAACTGTCTAATAATGTATCCGGAGCCTAGAGGAATTGTTCCATTATTTTTAGCTTTTGTTCTTAAACGTTGTAAGACAGAAGATATAGTAAAATATACAGTAGATTGGTGCTTAAACTCATGATCATTATCGCCTTTGTTCCAGAATGCAAAGGTTTTACCCAATACTAAGTCTTTGCCTGCAGGTGATTTTAGGAAAATATGCTCTCCTAATCCTCCTGTATTAATTGATGAAGCCCCTTTTATCTGAATGAGGCGCTGTTCTATTATTGGCTTTAAATCTGAGTTGTTTTTATATTTCTCCGTTAATAACTTTAGAACTTCAATCTCTTTTTCCCAACTGTTTTCCTTGTGTTCATTAATCGGTAAAAGAATTTTTTCTATGAAATGAAATTGATGTGGACCACATGGACCTTCTGAAAATGTTAAATCTTTTTGTAATTTACCAAACTCATTATCACTATTGTACTTAGCAAACCCTACTATATAAGTAATTGGCAAATTGTTAAATTTTCTTAATGCTCTGCTAATGTTTAGAAGAGACTTTCCCGATTCTATAGAGCCTGCAACAACAATTATTCCTTTATTAGGTGTTTTATCTTCAGGGGCCATTCCATCATATAAGTCGACATGTAGATTTAATTCTGAAATTTTATTCTTAATAAGCGTTGCTAACTCTTTGGCACCTTGATCTTTGCAATGAATAATGCAGTCAGTATTTAAAGGGAAAGAGCGGTGAATTTTGCTTACCAACAGATTTTCAAATTCTTTATTTTTAATGATTTTACTTACATCTATGAAGTATTCAGGTGTTGGTGTTTTTGTTCCATCGACACCATCAAACAAGCAGCGGAAAGCATCAAGATCTTTATATTTGTGAATTAAATCTCTTAGGTTTTCATCTGAATCTACAGATAAAGGCAAGTAAGCTTCGGTTCTAGGTGCCTCAAAAATAAATTTGCTTTTATCTAATGCAATTGGAATTGAATACTCCCTTAAACACATTGGGCATTCAATTTCATTGTATGATTGAAAGTGTTGGAAGTATGATTTACATAATTTTTCTTTAAATTTTTCGAACTCAATTAGAACATTTTGTTTATTGATATTTATTTGTGCCATTATTATGGAAACAATTGATGCCTGCTCTAGATAGCTATTTCTCTTTAATTTTTCATATAAATTATTACTTGTAGATGCAGATATTAATATAAGTGTTTTTTCATCAGAGCTAAAATTATAATCTTCTATTCCTCCATAACTCCCGAAGGAGTCAATTGGGATTATTCTTGAACTTTTTTCAAAAGCCTTTATTATGTTGCATATTTCGTAAGCTAATGGGTAAATTCCTGATGTATCTACATAAATTTTATTTATTTCACTAGGTAACAGCTTTAAAATGCTCGTTGCAATAAATGCAATTTCAGCTGAAGACTCAAGAATGTTTTTTACATCAATAAATTTGCTTGTGTGTTTTCCTGATGGTTTTATGAAGTGAATATTGGAGTGAGCTTCAATAATTAGATTTCTGTTTTTTATTATGTCATATAGCCCGAAATCAATAATCTTTATCATTTCAGATTTTTTTATATTACATGAAGAACTGTCAAAAGTATTTAAATCAAGACTACCGTCACGTTTGACAAAGCAAGTGTGGAATTCAAGTGTTTGAAAACTATTTATTCTATCTTTTATTGTTTCTTGTGATTTTTTGTTCAGGAGTTTTTTTGTTATTTCTTCTTTGTTAAACTCTTGTGTGATAAATATTATATCTCTAATAAAAATAGAAGATTTAAACTTTGTGACTACCTCGTTAAAAAATTCCTCTGTGGAGAAAATATCACCTGAGTAAAAACAAACCATAACATTAGGTCTGTTTACGTTAATGTCCGTTTGGTAAAAGTAGAAATTTTTCATCGTAAAGGCACCAAAATGCTACAAGCTAAACCTTCTACAGAAGCCTGTTTGTGATAGTTTTTATTTAACTTGCTAACTTCATCGTATAGAGATAAAGATTCTTTTTCAGACTCTATAACCGGATGTAAATTAAAATCATGGTACACGCCAATTCTTCCTGTTCTTAATGATATAAACCCCTTTTGTTTATTTAAAATACTGCGTACATTAAACAACCCTCTACCATATCCTTGAGAATCAGCTTTTGAAGTTGTTCCTTTGGAAAATGAGTTTTCTACAACTTTAACTTCATCTTCAATACTTATATCAAATTTATTTTCAGATGAAAGGGATTTGAAAATACCTTCGCCGCTGTCAAAAATTGAAATCTCCAATATGTGCACTGTTCTATTAAAACTTCGAATACCTTCAAGATATTGAGTTATCGCTGAATTAGTACCTCCAATACTTGCAGATTCTTGCTCTTTACTGATCAATTTGTATTCAATAACGAGTCCTCTGACAGACTTGTTGGTTCTTCCTGTATTTATTTCATGCTTTGCATGTTGTTCAGTATTTTCGATAAGTTCGTATAAGATTTGGCCCAAGTCTTTGATGTGTTCTTCACAAACGGTTGTTTGTGTTGTTGGTGTTAACTCAATAATTCTATTCAATAAATTTGTGTAAAACTGACTTTGTCTTAAAGCGTTATTTCCCTCAGAAGTATAGAAACAACTAGGATAGGCATATTTTTTTATTGAATGGTCAACAGCAAATAATTGTACACATTGGCCTGTTCTATAAATTGACTTGTTCAGGCGAGATTGTATATCTAGATTTATTTTAGATTTAAGTTCTACGGCAATTTTTTGTCCATCTTCAATATCATCTTTCTCATAAACATTATCAGACATTAATAACGCTGTTAGGCTATGTGGAGAATCAAGTAATTCTTTTACAGCGGTTTCTTTAGATGATTCAAACTGAAAAAATTTTATCTTTTTATTAGGGTTAAACTTCATTGAGGTAATAAATAATTGACAAATTCTAGGTAGTAATCCTAAACGTAACTTCTTAAAGCTCTGGGGGAGATTCATTACATCATCTCCTAGTTTTTCATATAAAATCTCAAGTTCATCGTTATTTATAATAGATGGAACTTTCATAAATAACCTCCATTTATATATTAGGTTAATCGTAGTCGCAATTATTGGGCTTTATTTAGTATTAAGGCGTAATTTCTCTCGTTAAGTTGTTGTATTTTTTGGATCATTGTCTTTAATCTCCTCGAATTTACTTATTTCCCGACTTCGCTTTTACTCAGGCATCTTTGGGCGACTTGGTAGATGATGGTGTCTACTTGTTGCTGGGTAAGTGCTTGGGTTCGCAGGGTTGGGATAGTGCCGACTAATTGTTTGTGGTTGAGGATCGGGAACGGTGGTTTTGATTGACTCGTGACATACCAGCCGGGGAATACGAGTACTGGGGTTGAGGATACTGGCGTCCCTGTAGCCTTGGTTAACCATTGGCTGACCCGTTCTCTTAACAAGAGTGCTTGGCGCAGCGCTTGTTCGATTGGTTTGGTTTCTGTCCACGAGGGGAAGTTTAAGCGCCCGTCTTTGTAAAATACTTGATAGCCTTTTTTGCCAGAGCTTGAGCCATTTCCATTGGTTTGGAGTAGGTCTTTGTTGCGCTTATGGCGGCCTTTGGTTTCAATGGCGAATACGCCATTTTTGCCTACGACAAGATGGTCGATGTTAAAGCCGTCGGCTTGGACATCGTGAAACACTTGATAACCTAATGCTTGTAAGCCTATGAGCTCATTGGCTGTGGCGATTTCTGCTGTATGACCGAGGCGTAATTTGATGAGCTTGGAAAAGAGTTTCCAAGTTTTAATGCCGAAGTAAATTACTCCTATTAAACCTGTTAAGGCGAACAACCAAGGGAATTTTCCGACTGTGATATGCGCTTGGATGCTGCTGGCGGCAAATGGAAGGCAAACAATCAATAGTCCCATCATCATGCAGCCGATTAAATCTAATTGCAGATCATGGATTTGCTCTTGTAAGCCATAGGCGGGGATACGGTTCAGTTGCTCACGATCAACGGGCAGCTTGACGGTTGCATCGCGATGTTTGAGCAACACATACATCACACCCACTGTGACAAGAAGGCCAGACAGAAGTATCCCGTAGGATAAAAAAATGCTGCTGAAATCGGTCATTTACGTCCCTGAAGTAATGCGAGTCAATAGTTAACCCGATGACATAACCCGCTAATAAAATGTACTTATTATTTTGGAAAGTGGTGGCAGACTTGTCTGCTTAGAGTTTGGGCGCACATTGCTGATTTGCTTCTTCTTCCCTAAATGGCGTGCTCGATGATTGAGTTCGAGTTTGCCCTGCATTTTCCTTAAGTGGTCACACTTTAACCCGCTCTATACGGTTTAATCAATGATGTTTATCACAAAAACGTATTTTAAATAACAACTTGTATACAAGTTACTCTGGGGAAAAGATCTGATAGGCATCATTTGTCGCGTCGCGTTTTTAGATTCTGATATTTTTCCTTACTAAACTTGCCGATCTACACAAGTGTTAAACAAGATTAAGCACTTCATGGAAATAACTGCCCGTAGTAAGGATATTTTATATTACCTCATCGGACCAGTTTTAGGTGTCAACATCCTAATTATAATATTTTTTTGAGTTTTTTATCATTATTCTCCCATACTTAATATTTATTCTGATATTGGCTGTGACAAAACTTATTAGTCTGTTGAATTACTAGGTTTCTCAATTTTAATTTTATGGCCAATTTATATGTGTTGATTTTATTTTTGTTAAGGAAATGTATGAATAAGGCTTTATTATTTTTTTCATTAACCCTACCTTTTTCAGCTGCTTGGGCTGCTAATGAAACGTTTAGGGATGATATGGAGAGCCAAGCTAGCATATTGGAAACGCTTAGATCTGCGGATATCGATGAGATAGATGAGATAGATGAGACAGATGGTCCAGATAACCATTTGGAAGCTGGTCACAGTCATACTTATATTCGTTGTTGGTATAGATTAGATCAAACGCATAATAATCCTGCAACTGAACATAGATGGGCAAAGCAAAAGGACAGTGATGAATATTATTCTATTCAAGGCGCTTGGAGACATAAGCTTTCGGGTAAAAATATGTTTTATACAGAGACGTCACAAGATGAAATCATGCAACGGTGTGTCGATACATTAGGGGTTTCAAGTAACGAAGTCGCAGATATCACCTTCTTTGCTGCTAATGAAAAATTGTCATTTAATCAGACTATCTGGACGCAAGATAAGGCGGAACAAGGGAATAAAATTAACAAAATTATCGCATTTGGTGATAGTTTGTCTGATACGGGAAATTTATTTAATGGTTCTGAGTGGCGATTTCCAAATCCTAACTCTTGGTTTTTAGGTCATTTTTCTAATGGATTTGTATGGCCGGAATATTTGGCTAAATCGCAGAATATTCCTCTGTATAATTGGTCGGTTGGCGGGGCAGCAGGTATTGATGAATATAAGATTCTGCCCGGTTTAGGTCATCAAATACAATCCTATTTTCATTATTTAAAAAAGGCTGAAAATTACCAGCCTGCAAATACGTTATTTACACTTGAAATTGGCCTTAATGATTTTATGAATTATAGTCGTGAGGTTAAAGATGTGAGTCAGAACTTAAGTGATGGGTTAAAACGTTTAGTTGATGAAGGCGGAGCTAAGCATATTATTTTATTCACGTTGCCTGATGCTACGCGCGCACCACAGTTCAAGTATTCTACTCAAGAATACATTGTAAAAATAAAATCAAAAATTGAAGAGTTCAATGGCTTTATTAAACAGCAGGCTCTGTTGTATCAAGCAAAAGGTATAGATCTTGTGTTGTTTGATGCTCATTCTATCTTTGATGAAATTATTCAAAATCCTAAAGAGTATGGTTTTGTTAATGTCACAGATGCTTGCTTAGATATCAATAGAGATAGTAGTAAGGATTATTTGTTGTCACACAGCTTAACAAAAGATTGTGCCTACTATGGCTCTGATAAGTATCTGTTTTGGGGGATCACTCATCCAACGACTGCCGTGCATAAAGTTTTTGCGGATAAGATTATTGAAACAGGTTTTTTTAATCGTCATTAACAGAATAGTCGGCGAGTAAGATATTTTGGTTAAATATATCTTTAAATAATCAATAATATGGAGGTAAGCCAGTCAAAGCTGCTTTACTTCCATGAGTAAATTGAGTCCGTTGTAATTTAAGCCAGTAAAGCCACATCTTTTTGCATTTTTTAGCACCGCTGTTAAATTGCCCGAATAATGCTGATACTTTGAACTGTGGTGAAATCATGTTACTTGACGTGTTGCTCGCCGAGTAGAATGAGCTGCTAAGTAGTATTAGCTAGCTTATGCTTTGTTTTATTGAAGAAATTGCTCACAAGGCCAATCGTTAAGACAAGTATTAAAGATGCGTTTGGGGAAGGCCGCTTTAAATCTCAAGCGCTGTTAGACGAGTAAGCGCTGCCAGCTTACATGATGTACATGAATTCAAAAAGCAGCATAAGGGTAAAAAATCGAGTCAAGCTTAACATCCTCAAACTCAGGATGTGTAGTGTTCATGGATTTAGTTTATGTTTAGTCCGCGGTCAGTATGAGTGGCGACTCTTCAGATGCGTGAGTTTTTGCTGGTAAGGCTGCATGTATAGTGCTGCGAATAAGCTCTAGCTGATAGCTGCGTTTGGCATCGAAGCGGATTAATGGCAGTTTGGCGCTTTCGCAGGCTTGCTCGATGAGGAGGTCGCGTTGCTGAGTACGTGTTTGCTTATGGCTTTTATCGTCGAGTTCGATGGCGGCGATAACTTTAAGTGTGTTTTTGTCGCAGAGTAAGTAATCGAAGTGCTTGGCTGAAATTCTATTAAAGGCAATTTGCCAGTGTTTGCGGTTCATGCCTTTTTCTGGGGTGATAACGTCGGCGATACGCACTTTGCCCAGAACTCGGAATTGTTCGCCTACAGCTTGATCTAATATCCCGAGAAAGGAGCGTTCAGCACTGGAAAATAGGGCGTCTTGTTTACGGTAGCGATAGTTATTATCTGAAGATGGGATAAGCAGATTAGTGAAAATGCGTAAGAGTAGCGGCACGAAAATGATAATCGCCAAACCCAGCCCGATAAGTATTAATTGATTCGAATTCATCATTACATCCTTGTTTAGTATTGTCATTATAACTTGCTAAGTACATATCCGTTAGCTGCTAGTACTTTTATGCCAAAAATAATGAGTCTTTGAGTGTAGTGATTACATCTTGTTAGCCACTACATCAACAGTCGTACCGATATTATCAGTACGCATACATCTTAACGATAAAACGCTTCAACTGTGCCTTTTACTGCGAGTAAAAGAGGTTGGCCGCGACGGTCTAAGGATTCATTATGGATGGCCATTTATTTTAATGTTTTATGCACTTTAGTTTTCGATTTTTTGAGTTATGCTAAATGCAGCATATAAATTTGCGGGTATCTCTATGTATTTTAAAAGTATCCTTGTTTCGTTGCCTTCTGTTTACGCAATTTTGTGTGTACTTGGTTGTGGTTTTTTCGCGGGCATCATTGTCGCCGCTGAGGTGCAATCGGCTACTTTTTCTAACGTGTTGCGTGCCGATTTTCGGCATCGTCCTCCTGAGATGGTGCTTGATGAGCGAACTAATACTATGACGAGTCCGTTAAAGGATATTCTTGAGGAAGCGGCGGCTAAGGTCGGTTATCGCGTCGAATGGAGCGCGCGTCCTTTTGCACGCAGCATTCATGAGTTGCGGGTAGGCACGGTCGACATTGTGCCGCGCACGATACGAGACGAAGAGCGAGAGGCATTTGTACGGTTTCTTGGTCCTATCGGCACTCAGACTCGCGATATTTTGTTTCTCGTAAAAGCCGGCGAGGAAGGACGGATTAAGTCCTATGAGGATTTGTATCAGGTTACTGTAGGGGTTAAACGGGGCACAGTTTATTTTGAGCGTTTTAATACGGATCCCGCGCTACGTAAAATTGAGTCTACCGATGATGAAAACATGGCTCGCATGTTTATCATGGGGCGTTTTGACACTATGGTAGTGCTCGATCGTGCCGCCATTGAGAATGCCTTCAAGCAGCTCGGTTACGATCGTTTTAGCTATGCCGATTACCGTCAGTCGAATCGGAACGAACATTATTTTGGTATGTCCCGTAACTCTACCCATGCTGCTATTTTCGATGAACTTAATCGGGCGCTGCTTGATATGGCTGCATCGGGCCGTGTAAAACAGATTTACCAGGCCTATGGTTTAGCCGCAGAAGTAGAATAGGCAAACAAAAACGGCCAATCAGATTGGCCGTTGTTATGATCTCGCTCTTTGCGCTAAAGCTTAACGATAAAAGGCTTCAACTGTGCCTTTTACTGTGAGCAAAAGAGGTTGGCCGTGGCGGTCTAATAATTCATTATAGATGGCCATTTATTTTGTCTTTATTTTGTCTGCCATTTATTTTTTTTATAAACAAAATGCTTGCTGCGATAGGGATGATTTGTTATTACTGGCGCATGAAAAAAATATACGTAAGCGCAATTAACACCACCACTACCACCACGAGAATTCTCGGGGGGTAGTTTTTTGCGTCTTTAAAAAAACCCTCTGAGCGACATCGCCAGAGGGTTTTTTTATACCTTGGTTTTGTATTTCGCTCAGATTTTACTTAGGAGAGAATGATGAAAACACATCGCGAAATTGCAGAACAACTTGACCTATTTCACTCTGAACCACAGGCGCCGGGTATGATTTTTTGGCACCCGAATGGCTGGGCGTTATTCCGAGACATTCAAGAGCACATGAGGCGCGTGTATCGCCGAAATGGTTTTGAGGAAGTGAACACGCCTGTTTTTATGAAGAAGGAGTTATGGCAAACGTCTGGGCATATGGACATGTTTGCAGAGAACATGTTTTTCGGTGGCGGAAAGGAAAACATGGATGAATATGTTTTAAAACCTATGTCTTGTCCTGCCCATATTTTGCTGTTTAAGCGCGGGGTACATAGCCATAGAGATTTGCCACTGCGACTATTTGAGTTTGGCTTGGTGCACCGTAATGAATCCTCAGGCTCGTTAAATGGTTGCCTGCGCGCACGCCAGTTCACTCAGGATGATGCCCATGTTTTTTGCTGTTGGTCTCAGGCAGAGGAGGAGATATGTGGTTTTCTCCAGCGTGCAAAGCAGGTTTATGGTGATTACGGCTACCATAATTTAGACGTAAAAATATCGACTAAACCTGAGAAGGCATTAGGCAGCGATGAGCAATGGTGCCGAGCACAAAAGCTATTGGATTCAGCCTGCCAGATTGAGGGCTTTGATGCCGAGTATCAAGCTGGCGAAGGGGCTTTTTATGGTCCCAAAATTGAATTGTCACTGACAGATTCTATGGGAAGACGCTGGCAGTGTGGCACTATCCAGTTTGATTTCAATTTGCCTGAAAGATTCGATGTTCAGTACACAAATGAGCAAGGTGAATTCGAACGGCCAGTGATTATGCACCAAGCTATGTATGGCTCTATCGAGCGTTGGTTGGGGATTCTCTTGGAAGTCTCACAGGGTAACCTGCCGGATTGGTTACATCCTGTACCTGTTGCTATTGCCTCTGTAAATGAGTCAAACAGCCAATTTGTCCGTCAGTTAGCCGCACTATGTTTAGCACGAGACATGCGAGTGTTGGTTGATATCAGTCAACACTCAGTTGCCCGCAAAATGAAACGCTTTCACAAGCAAAAAGTGCCTTATATCTTAACGGTTGGGGATAAAGAAGAGGCCGAGAAGTGTGTGTCAGTTAAGTGCCGCAAAGACGGTGTGATGACACACATCCCTCTTTCTGAATTAGCTGACTATCTTGCGGATAAACTAGTGCGCAAACAATAACGTAAGGAAGACTGTGTTTGTTATCTAAGGCTAGCTAGGGTTCCCATCGCTAGCCTTTTACTTATTTTATGATCTCGCTCTTTGCAAGCTTAACGATAAAAGGCTTCAACTGTGCCTTTTATTGTGAGCAAAAGAGGTTGGCCGCGGCGGTCCATGATTTATTGCGGATGACCATTTATTTTTTGTTTAAATTTTTTCAAAGGTAACATTTTTAGGAGGGAAACTATTAGGTAATGATCCTGATCTTATTTTTCTTAACAATAAACCAGTCAATAGAGAGGTTATATTTTCATCAAAATATTCTACATCTGGCGATCTAGATGCGATTATTGCAGTGCCCCATGTCTCACTGTCTTTTAGATCGGAAACAACCCAAAATATGCAATCACCATTATCCGTTACGCCTATTGGTAAAAGGCCATTAATTTCTGGATAGAGGTTATATTTAAAATACTCTGGTTCTTCATTATTAAGGTAATTGAAATCCTCAATGATTGATTTCTTCTGCTCAAAAAAATCAAGGTCATAATTTGTAGTAAATGGATTGAATATCGCAATAAAATCGGCAATTCTTCCTGTGCCATAACGATTAATAAACGCAATGTAATCACTGGGAAAACTAAGACCTTCATCTATAGAAGGCCAAACGTTACCAATCCCTGATTCATTAGGGATGTTAGGGGGAACTAAAATGCTATTTAATACAGATAGGGTCATGATCTACATTCCACGAGGATTAAGAAGAGTAATGTTTTCAAAGAAACCACCACTACCTTGAGCATTCACTGTTATACCTGCCGGTATTCTGGAAGGACCTTTATATATTGGAGTTACCGAGACATCAACTATTTCTCCTCTCTCTAACGCTTTCTCTAGCGAATCCCCAAATAAACTTGATGATATTCAAATAAGTAGGCATGCATAATGCTATTTGATTTAATCCATTTCGCCAAAAATCGACTAAATAGCTGTTCCGAATAGTAGGCCAGTACACTGGTGCAGTTTCAGCAAGTAGTATTGAGTTAGTATCACTTGCTGCTGGGCATACAAAAACGGCCAATTAGATTGGCCGTTGTTATGATCCAGCTCTTTGCGCTAAAGCTTAACGATAAAATGCTTCAACTGTGCCTTTTACTGTGAGCAAAAGAGGTTGGCCGCGACGGTCTAAGGATTTGCTTGGCACTTTTACCCAACCTTCACTGATGCAATATTCTTCGACATCAAAACGCTCTTTGCCGTTGAGCTTAATACCGATATCGTGCTCGAAAATTTCTGCCACATGGTGTGGGCTGCGTGGGTTAACGGAAAGGCGATCCGGTAAAGCGGGTAATGATGTTGTGTCGGTCATGGTCGTGATCTGTCGTTGTCTATAGTGAAAAAGCGTGCGCTATTGTAGGCAATCCCAGCGCAACGCTCAAGACTTTAACTGTGACTGATTACGCGCCTTGCGTTACAAGGTTAGGTTGTCCTGTTAGGACACTGCTGTTAGGACACTGTGCCGCAGCTGGAAAAGGCTTTCAGCACTCGGCCGTTTTCTCTGCCCAGGACTGAGCGCAAGTAAACCTTGGCTAATGTGTCGGCATTGATTGCACTAAAACCGGGAAAATAGTCCTGATAGCTCGCTAACGACTCGCTTAATACTGTTGGGCTGACAATGTTTATCCGCTGCTGCGCAGGTAATTCACCCGCGACGGCGGTAACAAAATGCTCAAGTGCGCCATTGATTGTGGCGGCACTGATGCCGTCTTTTACTGGGACATCGGCAATAATGCCACTGGTTAGCGTAAAACTGCCCCCAGTGTTGAGGTATTGGCTACCTATTTGCACTAACTGTATCTGCCCCAATAACTTACTTTGGAGCCCTGTATACCAGTCTGCTTGGGTCATAGCGTTGAAGGGTTTAAACACGACGTCACCCATGGCCGAAATCATTGCATCGACTTTACCGATTTTTTCTAGCCCTTGATGGAGTGAATGTTCATCCCGAATGTCTATCAGGACATCCCCCGTTGTTCGCCCTACCTGAATCACTTCATGCTGAGTTGAATGAAATAAGCGGACTATGGCTTGTCCGATTGTGCCTGATGCACCCACTACGACTATTTTCATGACATGCTCCTAAATTGAATACGAATTGAGGATAGTCTGGTTAATTAAATAGAAAAAGCGCATATAATCACCACATTGTTTCGTTAATGGATTTAATTGATGAATCTCACTCATCTGCAGTCATTTATGCTGGTTGCCAAAATGCACAGTTTTAGCGCTGCGTCTGAACAACTCGGCGCATCTAAAGGCTTAGTGTCGCGCCATGTTAAATCCCTTGAAGATGAAATGGGTTGTCAATTACTCCACCGAACCACTCGGCGAGTATCAATGACCGAAGCAGGGCAAGCGTTATATGGTAAAGCCTGCGAAATCGAGAGGCTAGCCAATGAAGCTGGACGTTTAGTGCAGGATTTAATGCAGGACTCCTGTGGCACTTTAAAATTCACCGCTCCAACGGAACTGGGCAAAAAATTGCTGAGTCCTATGCTGCTTCAGTTTATTGCTGCGTATCCTCAAGTGAAACTCGAACTGTGTTTTGAGCAGAATATTCAAGATGTTGAGTTCGGCAAGTTTGATCTCGCCTTAAGAACAAGCATTGCGCACAGCGATAATCTGGTCGCCAGATATCTTGGCAGAATTCGTCATGTCTTAGTGGTTTCACCTGCACATCCCGCAGCCGCAGAAGTTCGTCACCCTGATGATTTACGCCATTATCGTCTATTGTCTTCGGGCGAAACACAGTGGGTGTTTGAACCGCTCGCAGGGGACAGTCTCACACTCACTTTTGAGCCTGCACTGTGTAGTTCAAACTATGCCACTACACATCTGCTTACTTTGAGTGGTACAGGTATCGCTAGCCTGCCTTATTATTTGGTAGAGGAGGATATCGCTCAACACAAACTCACTTTGCTCGTTCCCCAATGGCTATGCTATCCACATGAGTTGTATATGGTTTATGCCAAGCAGAGCCATTACCCAAAGAAGCTGCGCGATTTACAACATAAGCTACAAACTTGGTGCGAAACTCACTCAAAATATGTGGGTTAATGAGTCATACCAATCACATTAAATATCTAATCAGTTCAGAGCCTCACAGGCATTTCAATCCAAGGCGCATTGACGCAGAAATGGTCATTCCCTTTTAAGTCAATGCAACACGGGAGTGGGATGCCTGTGAGGCTCCCGAAGGGCGGCCGATGTTAAATTCATGGCAACACGCTTTATACTGCGTTTAAGGCTTTCGACAGAGCACCACTATGCCTTCAAGCCTTCGCCTTGTCTAAAGCGCGTTGAACTCCCGCTGAATGAACAGATATTTAATACGATTGGTATCAAAGCGTCATCGCATCAAATCTTATCCGGCAGAGGGCGGAGCTTTTAGAATAAAGTGAGGCAGAGTACACTGCCGCGCATTGAATTTTTGTATTTGAATGTAAAGTCGAGCAGGCTTTTACCATGCAGGCATAAAAGAGCGGCGATGAACCAAGCGTTATGAACGACGACATTAGTATCTCGCTGCCCTCGCTTATTCATCGAATTGGGCGGGAGGCGGTTAAACAAGCTCAAGCGATTGCAATCCAATATGATTGCGAGCTTAAGCGTGTGCGGCGTTCAAGGAATTGGTGCATTGTTGGCGCGGCGCTCAAGATCCAATCCTGCTGTGCGCATTTACAAAGTGAGCCATTGCTGGCGCAGCAGTTAACAGCTAAAGATGGCCAGTTTGGTTATCTTATCAAAAAGTTGGAGTCAGCCTTGCTGCAACATGCGGACAAACTTGAACCATTAGACGCTAAGCTGATTCGGCTTATCACAGACAACCCTGCGATTACCTTAGGTGAGTTGATGCAATTGACCCAATGCACAGTCACAGAGGCCAGATTGGCACGTTTTCAAGCCGACTCTTGGTAGTTTGCTTGTTTCGCGTTCTCGCTCTCGCTATGCGCCTCTATTGCTGGGCTGCTTTTTCTAACACTTTTATTTGATTTTCAATTTGCTCGGCTTCAGCGGTCAGCAGTGAGTAGGATCTAATATCGCCTTTTCTCTGGGCATGCATAGCTTGTTCAAGCTTGGCGTTATATTGCTGAGTTAATTTTTTTAAGGGATTTTTCTTAAATATTGAGAACATGGCCATTTCTATTGGATTGGGTATTTGGACTTATATACGTAGGCAATGGGATTTAAGTTTTACTTTTTGAAATTAAAAAATCCCACAATCTCACAATTCTCAATTCCACAGCCATCGGCCTCAGTAAGGCTGAGACCTTATCTTACATTTGCAGCAAACTAATGGGTTGCTATGTCTTATTTAGCTTACAACCCATTGAAAATATTTTAAATCTTAAACTGACCGACGAGCTTACCTAAGTTAATTCCTTCCTGCGACACGGTCTGGCTGACTCTGGCAGCATCTTCGCTGGAATGGAGTAACTCATTCACTATCTCTTGGATGGCGAACACATTACGGTTGATTTCTTCGGTCACAGAGCTTTGTTCCGTGGCCGCCGTCGCAATTTGGGTGCTCATGTCGTTAATTGCCGTGACCGCCGATGTCACTGAGCCTAGGCTTTCTGAGATTGCGCGAGATGAATCTACCGAGCGCACGCAGCTTTGCTGACTTTCTTCCATCGTTTTTACTGCCAATGCGACAAGCTTGTGCAGTTCAGATAGCATCTCATTGATTTCTAAAGTGCTTGATTGCGTTCGGCTCGCTAAGTTACGCACTTCATCGACCACCACGGCAAAGCCTCGGCCCTGTTCTCCGGCGCGGGCCGCTTCGATGGCTGCATTTAATGCCAATAGGTTAGTTTGCTCAGCAATACCGCCAATCACTGACAGCACGTTGTTGATTTTTTTAGACTGTTCGCTCAAGGATTGAATACTGCCCGCCGCATTGTTGATTTGCGCCATGAGTGCCGAAATTTCTTCTAAAGAAGCATCGACGCAGCGCTGAGCATTGGCTACATCGCCAGTGGCAGCGTGAGTCGCTTCAGCCACTTGCGTGGTATTTTGCGCTACTTCGCTGGCGGTGGCTGACATTTCAGTAATAGCGGTAACCACTTGATCAGTTTCATTGTTATGACTGATGAGTTGGCTCGACATGACTTTGGTTTGATCGTGAATCGCGTTGGCGGCGGTTTTAACTTTAGCCGTCGCGTTTGCCACATCGCCTATGATGGTTTGGAGTTTATCGACAAACAGGTTAAAGGATTGGCCGAGTTGTGCAATTTCATCTTCACCTTTCACAATAAGACGTTTGGTTAAATCGCCTTCGCCTTTAGCTATATCGTTTAAGTTATTCGCCATATTTTTAATTGGCGCGACCATACGTTGGGCGGTGATCAGAATAACAGCGACAGTAATCGCGGCGAGTAACAGCGCAATTAACAGAATGGCATAGGATTTTTCGATCATCTGCTCAGTGACCGTCGCACGATAATCCTCAACGACAGTGTCGATATCATCGATATAGACTCCCGTGCCTAGCATCCAGTCTGTGCCAGGGATCATCATGGAGTAACCGATTTTTTCAATTTGCTCATTGGTATTGGGTTTTTGAAAGTAGAACGAGAAGTTACCGTCCCCTTTTTTAGCGGCATCGAGTAAACCGACAATGATTTTAGTGCCGCGGGGATCTGTCATATCAATTTTATTTTGCCCTTCGAGGTTGGGCATGACGGCATGGAACAGGTTTTTACCTTGGGAGTCGTAAATAAAGAAGTAACCAGAACTGCCAAAACGGATATCACGTAGCGCTTGGTTTACATTGCCATTTTCTTTTAAAGACAACTGATACTGCACTATTCCTGCGGCAATTTCGGTGGCTTCTTTTATTTGTGTTTTACGTTCACCTATGAGCTTAGTTCTAAAGGTCGTCACTTCATCTGCAAGGGCGTCTTTTTCGACATAGTAAGAAACTGTCATGAGTACGAACAAAGTAAAAATTAAAGGGAATAACGACAACAGCAGTAATTTATTACGTAGGCTGAAATTAGACATGCTTGACGACTCCATGATGAACATCTCTTTTATTGCAGGGCAGTATAGCTAATTTCCCGCATTCTTAAGTGTTTAAGTTAACAAAAATGTAATGGAAATCGATAAAATGCGCGCTGTTGATTTATTCCAAAATTGTTAACTATGCTGTGAATCTAGGCCTTTCTTTTGATCTTTATCAACACTATATGGGCCCAATGAGTTCACTATATTAGCTAAAATTGATGCAAAATTAGCTAGAGCTGGTGCAGCCTGGTGTAGATAGTGGCGAACAGTAAGGGCAGGGTTGTGACGAATGAAAAGTTGATCCTAACGCTGAAAATCTGCATTACTGTAGGCATTTGTCTTATTGCGTTGGGCATCTACTTGCATAACTTTAATGAAACTGTTGAGGCGATGGGCGTGCAAGGGATTATTATCAGCGCTATGTGTGTCGCCTTTGGCATGGCCTTGTCATTACCGACTAAGATGTATTTAACCTTTCTGTTGGTTAAGCGAGAAACTGAAAAACATCCATAATGCGTTTTTGCGCAGAGTGTTACTCTGCGACTCATTGGTTTCCTCGCCTTCTTGAGACTCAATCTAAGTACTCGCTTAACCCTGCTATTCAAACCGTCAAGCTCAGCCGTAAATGCCCTGATTATGGTTTTTAACATAATTAACCCAAGACTAATGGGCCAAAAACACCGATAATTCACCCTTAATGACTCATTACCAATGACGCGACTTGGTCGATGGGCTGCTACAGACTCGCATATTTAGTGGAAATCATATTCAATGGAAATCAAAGTTAATTTTCTCGACAATCTTAGACTTGAAGCCAAGTTTGATGATTTTACCGTGACCGCCGATCAGCCAATCCGCTACAAAGGGGATGGTTCTGCCCCTAGTCCGTTTGACTATTTCTTAGCATCGTCAGCCCTGTGTGCGGCCTATTTCGTGAAGGTATATTGCAAAGCCCGTGATATTCCAACGGATAACATTAGACTGTCGCAGAACAATATTGTCGATCCAGAAGATCGCTACAACCAGATTTTCCAAATTCAAGTTGAGTTACCCGAAGATATTTCGGAGAAAGATCGCGAAGGTATTCTGCGCTCGATTGACCGTTGTACGGTTAAAAAAGTGGTGCAAACGGGCCCAGAATTTAAAATTGAAACCGTTGAGAACCTAGATTCAGACGCCAATGCCATGTTGATGGGCCAGCCTAATGGCGTATCGAGCACCTTTATTCTGGGTAAAGATCTGCCGCTGGAGCAAACCATTGCCAATATGACGGGCATGCTCGCCGATCTTGGAATGAAGATAGAGATCTCATCATGGCGCAATATCGTGCCGAACGTGTGGTCACTGCACATTCGTGACGCCGCTTCGCCAATGTGTTTCACCAATGGTAAAGGCGCGACCAAAGAAAGCGCGCTGTGCTCGGCACTCGGCGAGTTTATTGAGCGTCTGAATAACAACTTTTTCTATAATGATCAATTCTTTGGGACTGAAATCGCCAATAGCGAATTTGTGCATTATCCCAATGAAAAGTGGTTTGCGTTAGAGGAAGACGATGCGCTGCCAGCGGGTATTCTCGATGACTATTGCTTAGAGATTTATAACCCAGACGACGAGCTGTGTGGCTCGCACTTGATTGATACTAATTCGGGTAATGTTAAGCGCGGTATCTGTGCGATTCCTTACACCCGTAAATCTGACGGTGAAACGGTTTACTTCCCGTCGAACCTGATTGAAAACTTATTCTTAAGCAATGGTATGAGTGCGGGTAATAACCTGCAAGAAGCCCATGTGCAGTGCTTGTCAGAGATTTTTGAGCGCGCTGTAAAACGCCAAATTATTGAGCAAGAAATTGTCCTGCCCGATGTGCCTATGTCTGTACTAGAAAAGTACCCAAGCATCCTCGCGGGCATTAACGGTTTAGAAGAGCAAGGCTTCCCAGTTGTGGTTAAAGATGCCTCACTCGGCGGCCAGTTCCCAGTGATGTGCGTCACCCTGATGAACCCGAAAACTGGCGGTGTATTCGCCTCCTTTGGCGCGCACCCAAGCTTTGAAGTGGCGTTAGAGCGTAGCTTAACTGAATTGCTGCAAGGCCGTAGCTTTGAAGGCTTAAATGATGTGCCAAAACCGACCTTTAACAGCATGGCGGTCAGCGAGCCAGAAAACTTTGTTGAGCACTTTATTGATTCAACAGGAGTGATTTCATGGCGCTTCTTCAGCAGTAAATTTGATTATGAATTCTGCGAATGGGATTTTTCTGGCACCAGCGAAGAAGAAGCCGACGGCCTGTTTGGGATCTTAGAAGCGTTAGGTAAAGAGGTGTATATCGCCGAGTTTACCGATTTAGGCGCATCGGCGTGTCGTATTTTAGTACCTGATTACTCTGAAATTTATCCAGTTGATGACTTGATTTGGGATAACACCAACAAAGCGCTGGCGTTCCGTGAAGATATCTTAAATCTGCATTCGTTAAGCACTAAGCAATTGGCTAATTTGGTCAACCGTTTAGAAGAAAGCCAACTCGATAACTACACGGATATTCGCACCTTAATCGGCATTGTATTTGATGAAAATACCGTGTGGGGAAAACTGACGATTATTGAGCTTAAGATCCTGATTTATTTAGCACTCGGTGCACACGAAGACGCGATTGAGCTGGTCGGTGAGTTCCTACAGTTTAACGACAATACCGTTAAACGTGGCCTGTTCTACCAAGCCATGAATGCTGTGCTGGAAGTGACTTTAGATGAAGAGTTAGAACTTGATGATTTTATCCATAACTTCAACCGTATGTTCGGTAAAGATGTGATGGACAATGTTGTCGGTTCAGTCACAGGTAAAGTGCGTTTTTATGGCTTAACTAAGACCAGCATGCAGCTTGAAGGTATTGAGCCGCATTTAAGATTGATTGAAAGCTATAAGAAGCTGCATCAAGCCCGTAGAGCTGCGAAAAATCTGAATTAATTCTGTTAGTTGGCATTAGCTTAATGTGTTTAAAAGCGAACCCTTTGGTTCGCTTTTTTGTTTGTTGCTCTTTTGATTCGCGCTTCTTATGAGCACTTGTGGCTATCACTTATTAAGGATGCTTGTTATTGCTATGTGTGGTTTGAAATGTTCAGCCCGCTTAGGCTGTATTTGATATAACTCGATTTTTACCGTTACGTTTAGCTTGATACAAGGCCGCATCGGCCCGCTTAAGCGTTTCTTCATAGGACTTATCCAATGGTTCGATAGAAGCGACTCCAATGCTTACGGTAGCAAACAAGCCATTGACCGCATATTTTTGCAGTTCAGTGTAAAAGCAATCGCAGAGGTATTCTGCAAATTCAACCGCTTGCGAATGCTCTACCCCAGGTAGGGCAATCACAAATTCATCGCCACCAAAACGATACGCGCTATCGGTTTTTCTAAATTGAGTTCGGCAGGTTTCGGCAACTGCGATGATGATTTGATCGCCAGCATAGTGACCCAACTGATCATTGATGGACTTTAAATGGTCTAAATCGAGGATCAAGATTGAGGTGGGAATACGGTGGCGCTGAAATATATCGAATTGAAAGGTTAAATCACGTTCTAAGCGGCGACGGTTATACAGCCCTGTCAGCTGATCGGTATCGCTTAGTTGACGTAGTTGCAGTTCAAGTTCATGCCGCTTGGAAATATTACTGGCGACCCAAAGCACCACAGGCTCATCATCAACCAGAAAGTCTAGTGCTTGAATGCGTCCCTCAAACCAAATGGGTTGTTCAGGGCCTATATCGGGTAAGCCTTTGACATCTTTATTGCTCAATTCATATTCTTCGATCAGTAATTTTCGGCTGGTTAATGCACTTTCGATAACCTGTAAAAAGTAATTGAGTTTATCAGCCTTTAACACATCGCTAAGATACAAGCCGATTAGGCCACTACCATCGTGGTAATAACGGTCATCTTTACCACCGAAGACGGCAATGTATTTACCACTTTTTGACAGAACAAAAGTAGGATCAGGAAGTGCATCAAGGACTAAAGCCATTTCTTCTATTTTGATCATCGATTAAAATCCCTGTGGAAAATCACCCAACCTTAAGTCCGCGTGTCCAAGTTATCATAGATAAACTACTCTTTGGCGCTTTAGCCGCGAATGCATCCTGCGAACTCATTACAATTTAGCCGCTTTTGTGGGTAACAACAAACCATAACAATATGCCGTACAATTTATTTGTCGTCGCGATTTTACCAAGGCATCAGAGCGTTCGATGGCGCAGAGTTGTATCCCTGTTGAGGCTTAAAATCTAAGTCCTGCGATCGTATCAAGTCAGTCGTGATGTCTTGAACTTTAGCGTTTGTGCTTATGTTCAAAAAGCTTCATTGCGGTGTTTAGTGGACAGATGATTTTCGAGTAGAATCTAGGGCCTTAATTGTGGTTTTAATTTTACACAGGGATTTATAATGCATACTGCAGATGATTTTATTGAACATTTAGCGCTAGAGCAGCATGTTGAAGGCGGTTATTACCGCTCATCCTATCGTTCAGAAACGGCATTTGATCAGACTCGGGCATTATGGAGCAGTATCTATTTTTTGCTGCGTACGGGAGAGGTTTCCCATTTCCATCGTCTGACAGCTGATGAAATGTGGTATTTCCATGCGGGGCAATCACTGACGATTTACATGATTGATCCTGATGGGGTGCTAACGACGGCGCAATTAGGGCTTAATTTAGCTGCGGGCGAGCGGCCACAGTTTTTAGTCCCTAAGGGCTGTATCTTTGGTTCTGCCATGAATCAAGATGGTTTTTCATTAGTGGGCTGCATGGTATCGCCCGGTTTTACCTTTGATGATTTTGAGCTGTTTAGCCAACAAACTTTGTTAGCCCAATATCCACAGCATAGTGACATCATCCAACGTCTGAGCCGTTAGGGGGGCGCTAAAGTCAGTTAAATTTAGCCAGTTGATTCGTTAAATGGTAACTTGGTTGACATTGCCTCATTCGGCTAAACTAAGGTCGCTCTGAGTCATTAAATTTGACTCAATAGTAAGATATCCCCGCGACAAGGCTTGTCTATTGGCGTTTAACCACGTAAAACATGCTTTTTGGCGTACCTCTATGTACCAAGTGTTATGGAGTAATTGAATTTGGAACACTTAGTGTGGGAGCTCGATCCTGTATTAATCTCGTTTATGGGACTAAAAATACATTGGTATGGAGTCCTGTTTGCTGTTGCTATTACTGCTGGTTTTCAGGTGATGAAGCGGATTTATATCAAGGAAAATCTCGATCTTGAGTCCCTTGATAATTTACTGATTTATTGTGTGGTTGGCATTATTGTGGGCGCGCGTTTGGCCCATTGTATGTTCTACGATCCGACTTATTACTTTGCTCATCCGCTTAAGATCTTGGCGATTTGGGAAGGCGGACTCGCCAGCCACGGTGGTGGTTTAGGCGCGATTCTGGCCTTGTATTATTACCAACGTAAAGTGAAGCTACCCTTCCTGTTTTTGTTGGACAGACTCGCTATCGCCACTGCCATTTTTGGCTTTTTTGTGCGTATGGCAAACTTCGCCAACTCAGAAATTTTAGGCGATCCTACGACTCAACCTTGGGGCATTATATTTGCCCGTGTCGACATGTTGCCAAGACATCCAGCACAGCTCTATGAGGCTTTCGCTTATTTAGCTATCTTTATTGGTCTGTATGCTTTGTATCAATACACGCAGATTAAACAAAGACATGGGGCTATTTTCGGCCTGTTTCTGGTATCGGTGTTTAGTGCGCGAATTGCGATTGAGTCGATTAAAGTTAGCCAAGCGGCTTACTCTGAAACTTTCTTAAGTGCGGGACAACTTCTGAGCTTACCGTTTTTAGCCGTAGGTATAGTCTTGTTGTTCTTGGCGTATCGAAAGAAAACCGTTTAAATCTGAATATCAAACGATTAAAAAAGGCTTTCTATCTAGATAGAAAGCCTTTTTTATGAATGAATCATCAAGTATGACGTTAGTCTGTCTTCACTATATTGGTCACCTGCACCATGGCATCCCGAGCGGAACGACTCACACCTGAGAGTTGGAAGAAGCCATGGATGACGCCAAGATAACGACGGCAGTGGGCATTTACGCCAGCCTCTAATAGATTCCTAAATAGCTGTTCACCTTCATCGACGAGTGGATCGAATTCGGCGGTGATGATATGGGTTTCGGGTAAGCCTGCTAAGTCATCACGGCGTAGTGGACTGGCTTCGGCATCGGTTCTGGGGTGCCAATCTAAATACAGATCGAAACCTGTTAGCAAGGTGTCGCGGGTGATGATGTATTTCTCACCATTGTCGCTATAGCTTTGGCTCTTCGCGGTGGCATCGAGCATAGGATAGATAAGCACTTGTTTGTGTGGCAACCATTGCCCTTTGGCTTTTAAACGCAGGCAAGTGACTAGGGCTAAATGGCCGCCAGCGCTGTCGCCCATTAGGGTAATATTGGTGCTATCACCGCCCCATTGGTGGCAATGTTGATAGATGACTTCTGCAGCATGGCAGGCATCGTCGTGGGCAGCGGGATAAACATGTTCTGGGGCGAGGCGATAGCGAACGGCGATCACCAGTGCGCCAGAATCATTGGCGAGTTTTCGCAGTTGTTGATTATGGGTTTCAACGCCGCCACTGACAAAACAGCCACCATGGTAGTAAATGACGATAGGTAAATTGTTTGCCGCCGAGGGTTTGAACAGAGTTAATTCTGCGCCATCGATGGAAATAGATCTAACCTCGAACACCTCTTCAGGCTCACCCGCGAGTACAGTGCTGGCAATATAACCTTGTCTACGTTGCTCAATACTTTGCTCTCGCACCGATGGGCAGCCCGCCGCGATAAACTCGCTAACCAATTGTTTAATTCCCTCTTCTAAATAGAGTTGGCTCATTTAATACTCCCTCAATTTTTAGTGCGCTCGGCTGTTCTGCAATGGGCTGAGTTTATCGGCAGCTTAATTGAATTGGTAGCCTAGATTCACACTTAGCCATGAGCTCTATCATGATTGCGGAAATTAACTTTGGTATTAACTTAGTAATGAATACGGTTGCAGTCGGCATCTTTTTCACTATTACAGATTGAGTTGTAGGGTGTCTTGTAAGAAAATTACCAACTTAATTGACTGTCAGGCTTAATGCGGTTAAATGTCCGCCTGATTGTGCGTTCGATAGCGCTTTGATGTCGATTTGTGAAAGTGGGTTTCAGTTTCTTGGCTAAAATATAGGTTGCCAAGATGCCGTTTGAGCGACACATTGAGCCAGCGACCACACTCGTTATTCGTTCTCTATTTGCAGGAATCTTTCGTGGCAAAAGCACCCAAAACATTGCAACAGCGCATGGGCATAGTTGCCCTGACGTGGCCGATTTTTATCGAGACCTTGTTGCAATCTCTGCTTGGGATCAGCGATATCTTTATGCTGAGCCATTATTCCGATAATGCGGTTGCCGCGGTGGGACTCACGACTCAACTGATGTTCTTCATGATGGTCATGTCCATGATGGTGAGTACGGGCGCGAGTATTTTGATTAGCCAAAGCAATGGGGCAGGTCAACCGCAGCAGGCTGTCGATATCGGGGTGGCGAGTGTCGTATTGAGTTTGGTATTAGCCTTGGTCATGGGCGCATCTATGTTCTTTGGTGCTAAGGGTATTATCGGCTTATTTGCGCTTGAGCACGATGTGGCTGGTTTTGGATATGACTATTTAGTTATTTGCGGCAGCTTGAGCATAGGGCTAGTGATGAACATTGCCTTCGCCGCTATTTTGCGTAGTTACGGCTTTACCCGCTCGGCCATGTTAGTTACCTCAAGCACGGGCTTAATGAACGTGATCGGTAATTATATTGCCCTGTATTCACCCTTTGGTTTACCTGTTTATGGGGTAACAGGGGTGGCGATATCGACAGTGACCAGCCAGATCATCGGTGCGTTTATCATGCTGATGGTGATCCGGCATAAGCAAATTCCGCTGCCAATACAACGACTTAATCTTTTACCTCGCAGCACTTATTGGAGTGTGATGCGTATTGGCCTGCTCAATGCTGGTGAGATGCTGTCTTACAATGTGGCTCAGATGACCATCATCTACTTTATCAGCCAGATGGGCACTTTATCGCTCACGGCCTACACCTATGGCTTGAATATTAGCCGTTTTATCTATTGTTTTGCGGTAGCACTCGGGCAGGCGACGCAAATTCAGACTGGATACTATGTAGGTAAACAATGGTTCGATGAAATCACCACTCGGGTGCAGCGTTACTGTTTGGTGGGCTTTGTGGCTTCACTGACCATAGTATTAGTCTTCTACTTGCAGCGATTCGTTATTGTCGGCTGGTTGAGTGAAAACGAAGACGTCATCCAATTAACAGCGTTATTGCTTGCGGGTTCCATCGCGCTTGAAACAGGGCGAGTGTTTAATCTGGTGATTATTTCGGCCTTAAAAGGCGCGGGTGATGTGGCGTTCCCTGTGCGGGTAGGCCTCTTTAGTATGTGGGGTATTGGGGTATTTTTTGCTTGGTTCTTTGGCTTGCATTTAGGTTATGGCGTGTTGGCTGCTTGGCTTGCCGTCGCGGCAGATGAATGGGTGCGTGGATTGATTATGGTGCAGCGTTGGCGCTCGGGTCGCTGGCAGCGTTTTACGCGTATTCCGCCAGTAACCCCAGCTTAAACCGCGCTGATAACAAAAGGTCAGCACTTATTGGTTGCCCCATTTGCCCGATTTCAGTAGTTCATTTTTAAATTGTAGATACCTTGGGTGCCCTTCATCGGTTTCGATTTCCATAGTGCTATAAGGGGCAAAAATAGCCCCTGGAATTTGGCATCCTCTAGTAAGAACGTCCTCTAATGAGGGCATGAAACATTCTTTAATCGGGTCAAAATGGATTTTATAACTGGCATAGCCGCGTTCAACAAATCTATCGGTTATGGTTTTGAATAGCTGTCCAAAAGGTGTATCGAGCGTCTCTGGCGTGGAGTAATAAAAGCCTTGTCCGTACCAGTAGAGTAATAAGGCGGTACCTGCGTCGCAGAGTGGATGTTCGATAATCGCCCTGACCATGTCGGGATCATCGTTATCCCAATTCAAGTTGGCCGCGACAAAATGCAATTCCTCCATACTTTGTAAGTCACTGATACAGGTGATTTGTGTCGCCGCTTTGCCAAAGTAGGTACTGTCTTGATGTAAAAAGTCGTAATCGGGATCGGCGAGTAATTTGGCGAGTTGTTGTTGATTGGCAAAACAGCCAAATTCTGCGCATTCATAGGCGCGAATAAATTGTTCTTGTGAGAGTAATTTAGCCAAGGGAATCCTTTCTTTTTATAGAAAACACAGTTTATAAAAAAGACAGCGTCAGCCTTTACGTAGTAAAAGGCTGACATAGAAGAAAAGGAGCGTAAAACGTTACGCTTGCTCTTGCAGCAGGGTACGGCACAGCTTAATAAAGTCCGATGAAGTGACGATACCGAGTACCTTTTTATCGACATCGACGACGGGCAGGCAACCAAGTTTGTTCTCGATAAAATATTCAACCACCACAGTTAAGGGCTCGTCGGCGGTGAGATGCTGATAGTCTTTATCCATCACAGTTGTGATCGGCGTGTATCGTTCCTTGCGCTCGAGCGCGCCTTGGCCGTACTTGTTCAACATAGTCATCACGCTGGCGATCATCTTTTTATGGGTGAGTACGCCAACGAGGGTGCCATCAATTTCAGAAATCACAGGTAAGTGGCGTACGCCACGGGTTTGCATCAGATGGTGGGCATCTTTCAAACTGGCGCCATCGCTGATGCAGATGACTTGATCACTCATAATATCGCTGACTTTCATTGTTAAATTCCTTTTCTTGCCATTCTTAGGCGTGCATTTAACACGCTGCGTTAGCCTGCACCGATGTTAGCAGCTTCTCTGTAACCTACGCCAGTCCTGCACAAATAAAGTACGCTATCCAGTATAAGTGTTTGAATTGATAGATATCATAAAAGGCTGACAAAGATGTCACAAATATGTAACAGTGATATCTCACAATCGTGGTCTTATTAGACCTCATACCAGTGAAGCCTTATCTAACAAGGAATAATAATAATGAATCGTACCGTAACTCGTCGTGATTTTTTGGCTATGTCGGCCAAAGGTGTTGGTGTTGCTGTGATCTCTTACGGCTTGATGGGCTGTAGTGATAGTAATGATGATAATTCTGTACCCGCGCAATTTTTACATGGGATTGCCAGTGGCGATCCGGCAGTCGATGCCGTGATCCTATGGACTCGTGTCACGCCTGAGTCTGAGGGCGATGTAAAAGTGAGTTGGCAAGTGGCAAGCGATGCGGCCTTTAGTCAATTAGTGACTACAGGTGAGACTGTCACTAATGCGAGCCGTGACTACACGGTTAAGATTGATGCCCGTGGTTTACGTGCCGGGCAAACCTACTTTTATCGCTTTATGACGGGTGATAAAACCTCAGTTGTGGGTAAAACCCGCACTCTGCCTGAGGGTGACGTTAGCTCAGTCAAATTAGCCGTGATGTCCTGTGCTAACTTTCCTGCCGGTTATTTTAACGTCTATGAGTTAGCGGCGGCGCAGGATGATTTAGATGCTGTGGTGCATTTAGGCGATTACATCTATGAATATGCCCGCGGTGGTTATGCCAGTGAGCATGCTGCCGAATTGGGGCGTGAAGTGTTACCCGCCAATGAGTTGCTGACGTTGAGTGATTACCGCACTCGCCATGGTCAGTACCATACCGATGCGAGTCTGCAAAAGTTACACGCGAAAGTGCCTTTTATCACAGTGTGGGATGATCATGAAGTGGCCAATGATACTTGGCGTGATAGTGCCGAGAATCACAACGAAGGCGAAGGGGATTTTGCCGTTCGTAAAGAAGCAGCACTACAAGCTTATTTCGAGTGGTTGCCGATTCGCCCATGGCGTGAAGGGAACCATGAAGAGATTTACCGCAGCTTCAGTTACGGCAATCTCGTCGATCTGCATATGCTGGATACTCGTGTATTAGCCCGTGATAAACAGCTCGATTATGCCGATTATATGGATCCTACCACTGGCTCGTTTGCGGGTGAGCGTTTCCTTGCCGATGTCACTTCGACCACTCGCACTATGCTGGGGTTGACGCAATTATTATGGCTGCAGGGCACATTGCTACAGTCGACAGGCAAGTGGCAAGTACTGGGACAGCAGGTATTAATGGGTAAGATGTCATTGCCTGCTGCGATTGCCACTCAGCAGATGAGCATTCCTCAATTTGCCATGTTAGGGGCTTTAGCTAAGCTAGCGGCCCGTGCGGCGGCAAATGATCCCACGCTGACTGCTCAAGAGCTGCAATATCTTCAAGCCAATCAAGCCTTACTCACGCCAGAAGTTATCGGACTGCTGCAATTACCTGCAATCCCGTACAACTTAGATGCTTGGGACGGTTACGCCTATGAGCGTGAAGTGATTTTAGGTACGGCTAAATCGAAAAATCTCAACCTAGTTGTGATCGCGGGTGACACCCATAATGCATGGGCTAACGAGCTTAAAGACGTGAATGGCGATACCGTTGGGGTGGAGTTTGCGACTAGCTCAGTATCATCGCCGGGCCTTGAATATTACTTGAATCTGCCAGCGGAACAGATCCCCGCGACCGAGGCGGCAATCGTCGAGTTAGTGCCAGATCTTAAGTACGCTAACTTAAAAGACCGAGGCTTTATGACGCTCACTTTTACCGCTGATGAGGTGCGCAGCGACTGGCATTATGTGGATACCATTTTGTCGAAGGATTTCCAAGTCGCAACGGCCCGTGGTTATAGCACTAAGACAAAAGTAGGCGAGCATGTGATTACGCCTATCGTTTAATGCGGTATTGTTCGCTTGTTTATCGGCCACCTTAGGGTGGCCTTTTTGTTGCTTTTGGCTTTAAAAGACAAAATAAATGTCTGTTGTCACGCAAGTTCTTACTATTACTGCAGCACATCGCATTTTTTTGGTATAAAATTCGCTCCCAAAATTCGGCGGCTGCCTACACTTGCTAAGGCAAAGCTGTTCTAGTGTTTTGGGAACCTTTACCCGCCGAACAGACCTTACAGGGGTCATAAGCTTTTGCTTTAACGACCTAAGAATAAAATCAATGTGATGGGGACTGTGTCATGTCAGAAAAGTATTTTGTTACCGCGCAGCAATTGCTGGAAGATTCATTTTTATTAGCTTCGCAAGTGTATGAGAGTGGCTTTCGTCCGCAATTTATCGTGGGTATTTGGCGTGGCGGTGCTCCAATCGGGATCGCGGTACAGGAGTTTTTCGATTTTAAACAAGTTGAAACCGATCACATTGCCGTGCGTACCTCTTCTTATTATGGGATTGGCACCGACAAACAAAGCAAAGAAATCAAAGTTCATGGCCTGCATTACATCGTTGAAAATGCGAACGCGAGTGACGGTTTGTTGATTGTGGATGACGTGTTTGACTCTGGCCGTAGTATTCATGCATTAAAAGAAAAACTCAGCCAACTGATGCGCCTAAATATGCCAACCGATATCCGTATCGCTTGCCCTTATTACAAGCCAAAAAATACCGCAGTGCCTTTAAAACCCGACTATTACATTCACGCCTCTGAAGACTGGTTAGTTTTCCCGCACGAAGTCACAGGGTTAACGCCTGAAGAAATTGCCGAAGGTAAGGGCGATTTAAAGAATATCCAGCACCTGTTTAAATAGCTTGCTCGCGGCGAGATAAAGACTATTTTCGCAATAAAAAAACGCGTTAACGATGAATCGTTAACGCATTTTTTTTCTGTTTTAAAACTTATAAATCCATACAGTTAGCATAGTAAGTCACTGTGGCGGGCCAGTCGGAGAACACTCCAATCACGCCGACATCTTTCGCAAGTACATCAAGTAATTCAAAGGTATCGCCTTCATTATCTATCGCTTCGGTAATGCTTTGATAGTAAAAGCCGCCGCCATTTTTTAATAAACCAGATCGCTCCAGCGACCAAGTGATGATCTTAAGCCCAGCGCCTTTGGCGGCCTTAGCGTATTCCGAAGGAATGATTTTCTTATCCGCATCTAAGGCGACTAATACCCAGAGTGGCGGTGCAATAATTTCGACGCCTTGGGTCTTTAAATCCGCCATTGATGGTGACCAAGTGGCTGAGTTCTGCGGATCAAAGGCGCTGTTATAATCGTATCTGTCATCGAGAAACACAGCTTGCTTCGCAAATTCAGGTGCGTTGGCGACCCAGTATTTGATGTCATCCAAAATAAATGACTGGGGGAATACTTGCGAAACATCGACGCCCGCCGCCGTGTATTCATCCAACATTTTTTGCGCGTAATCCTGCTGAGTAAAACCATCGAAGGGCATAGATACGCTCACCGCTTTTAGCTCAGGCGTCATCTTCACTCCGGCTTTTTTAAACATTTCAATACTTTCAGCGTGGGTCATCAAGGTGCCATTGCCAGCATAAAGATCGGTGCGCCAGCTTGGGGTGCCATTGATGAATTCGGCCGCAGTGGTCGCTTTTGGATTGTTGCCTTCCATCTTACCCTTGAGAGATTTAAATTCGGCAAGGGTGATATCGCTAGTGCAACAGGTTGCCGATGCGCTGACGCCATTGGCGGCATCAGCAGGAGTGAATGGGCTCGAACATTTATTGGCAAGTTCGGGTATGGCTAAAATGTTGGTCGTGCTAGCAAGATCGCACTGTGAGTGGCGGCAAACTAAAGCTTTATCGGCGGTGAATGTGACATCACACTCGACTATGCCTGCGCCCGAATCGATAGCCGCTTGGTAGGATTCCTTTGTATGCTCAGGGAATTTCATTGGCGCGCCACGGTGACCTATGGAAAATTCGCTGCGATAAAAACTATCAGTGGTGCATTGTTCTAAGCGGGTTTTAAGTGTGCTGTCTTGCATCTGACGTACGAGGAATAAGGGTCTTTCTCCCACTTGAGCAGGAACAGGTTTGCTGGTGGGGGGCGTGACTGCGGCGTTATCATCGTCATTATTGCAACCGGCTAATAAAGCGCTCGTGGCAATTAACAGGCCGAGTGAGAGCGACGAAATAGGGCGTAGTTTCATCAGATTTACCTATGAGTAATGATGTAAATTATTAATATTAATCAGAAACTCTAAAGTGTTAATGTGACTGAAAAAGCCTATTTGTATGACATAAACAAGAATATATACCGTTTGCACGACGATTATCTAAGGCACGCTAGCTTGCGATAAACTGCCTTCGACAGAGGATGGTCGGGATATATGCACAGTGTTGCTTTAGATGTGAGCATTGACTCCACTGAGCGAGTCGATGAAACTGGCATGAATATTTTCATCTGGGCGATCTTTCTGGGCCGAAATCAAGTACACTGCGCTCCTTTTGTTTTATGATGAGCGTTTGGTTCGCTTGATAAGACAAACGTGACAAGCATCATTTAGGAAATAGAGCAGAATGAGCAAGGGCAAAAAATACGATTTTCGCGTGACACAGGGCGACAACGGTTGGAAAACTGAAATCACTCGTCGCATGACATCAACTAAAACAGTTGTGTCTAAGAGCCACGATGGCTTTGCGACTGAAGCCGAAGCACAAGCTTGGGGCTTAACTGAATTACAAGTGTTTTTAGGCACGTTAACTGAGCGCAATAAACGTCGTTCAGAGAAACAAGCTAAAGCAAAATTAGCCGCAGCATTAGCGGCTGAAGCGGCTACTGATGCCGAAGATCTTGATGAAGATGATTTCGACGAAGAGTAACACTCATTTGTTTAACCTTGTCTTATCAAGCCAGTGTGACTGTTAGGGCGCGCATAACGGGTTCTGAAACGTCACTCTGGCGATGAACAGCAAAAGGCAGATCTTAAGATCTGCCTTTTGTGTTTTTGTCGCTCGCGAAACTGTGCATATCAATTCATTTCATTCTATTTCCTCGTTTATCTTCATACACTCTGTTCGGCTGGACTGATCTGTTGATGCTGTCATTAGCTTGTTTTTATCGTATTTAGCCGGGATTACGTACTCTATACCATTAATAATTAACGATAACTATTATCATTTGATTTACTTAGATGCTGCTCTGTGCTCATATGTAAGGAATTCGAACGCACGTTTAACTTTATCAAGGTAAGGGAACTCCTATGAAACTACTTCAATCCAGTTTATTGCTGTGTTTGTCGGCTTCGGCAACCCTGAGTTATGGCCAAGCCTTAGATGGAGAGGCGTTACGCTTACTACAAGCGTCGCTAAAGGATTCGACTTTGGATGCACAAGCGCAGTTAACCAATACTAAACGGGCATTGGCGTTAGATTTAAGCCATCAATATGCGCAGCTCGCGCCTATCTTACAGACTGAAATAAACCAGTATCAGTTGGCAGTAAATGCCGATGAGATTCTGTCCCAACATAGGCTCAATGATAATGTGATCACCAAAGCCGATGCGTCGATTCGCCGAGTGAAGGGCTTAAGTGCCAAAGCAGATTCTCTGGTGCAAGTGCGTCTGGCGGATGAAACCATGTTAACCCCATGGCAGCAAGGTGAGTCTCCTCTATTTGCCTATGAGCCCGATGGTGACGAGCGTCAGTGGGATTATATTGAAGCCTTTGATATTCATGGGCAAGTGCATCAATTAGACGTGTATAACCTACCGCAGCAGCCGGTGTTTGTGGTCGGTATCGACAGTAAAAAAGCCTTTGTGGCTGGCTTAGAGGTGATGCGGGCGACATTTGCCGAGGCGCAGTCAGCGAAAAAAGATGGCGTGCTACTGAGCCGTGCGCAAACACAGGCGGTGGCAGACAAGCCTATTTCAACCACAGTGATCAAACAAATATCCTTGAATGATGACCATGAGCCGTGGATTTCTGGTCGAGCCGAGATTTACGGCATAGTGACTGGGGTTGACCCGAGCCGTGAAGAACCTGTGCTCGATATCGTCGAAATGCCCTATTTAGATTATGCGGATACGACTTATTATCCGAATCAAATCATCATCCATTGGGAGCGTTATCGTTGGGCGGCTGCGGACATGATCCTAATGGAGCATGACGATGGCACTAACTATAAAGTGTTGGCCACTAAGTTGTTGGAAGCGGCGGAGCAGATCTTAAAGTCGATCCCCGATCCTGAAGCTCAGGGTTATGCGCTGATCCCACAAATCACCAATGGTATTTTAAGTGTGATGCCGGATGCTTGGTTCACCAATGACGATGACTTTGTCGACGTGTATTACACCTTACAGGAAGGGGTTGAATATCCTAACTTGAACGGCGCTAACGGTAATGCGATGACGAGCTTTGCGCCATTAGTCATCCAACCAAGACCCTGATGAATTATTGCGGCTAAATGTAATGGCTGGAATGTAAAAGCGGATCCTAAGATCCGCTTTTTTGTTTTTATCACTTAACGTTAGGCTAAGCCATTCACCTTAAGCTTTTAGCTTGAAACTACCTTGCATAATCGCCCAGTGGCCAGGGAAGCTACAGAAGAATTGGTAGGCTTCAGTAGCGCTCATGCCAGCAGTGCTAAAGGTGATAGACGTTGATTCGCCGCCGCCCACTAATGGCGTGTGAGCGATAACGCGAGTATCACCCGCTTTGACATAGGCTGCATCAGGACCGGCACTCATACCTTCGGTTGCTACGGCTGACATATCAGCTGCCTTAGTTAATACCCAGTTGTGGCCCATAGCTGCTTTTGGCAAAGTGCCTGAGTGGGTTAAGGTTAAGGTCACTTCTTTACAGCTTGCAGGTACAGACAGCTCTTTAGTGTCAAATTGCATTGCATCAGTGGCGGCAATTTTCAGTTCACATTCGTTGGCACTCGCTTGGCTAGCGAATAATAATCCGAGGCCGATTAGGCTAGTGCTGGTCACGTTACGTAAAGCTGTGCTTTTTGCTTTCATCTGGTACTTCCTTATTTGAACAAGGGTAGCCGAGCCGTTTTGACTCGGACATGCACCTGCTAGCATAAGCAATCTTCATTAAATGGGAATGAAATCAGCGTGTAAATTATGTATATGCAACTTTAGGTTGAAAGCTTGCATCGTTATTGGCGGCAAAATTGTTAGCGGTAAACATAGGTGAGTACTTATTTGGAGTGAACTTAGTACTCAGGAACTATTATTTATGTGTTTGATTTATAAATTATAATTTTTTGTTCTAACGCAGGGCGTCTACTTCAGAACGTCTTACGTTTTTAGTACGAAAGCTCCTGTCGATAGGGAATCGCACGTTGTGCGCCTGGGCGAGTGACAGTAATGGCACTGGCTGCATTGGCAAATCCCACGGCTGCAGCAATCGACATGCCCTCGCTTAAGCCCACAACTAAGGCGCCATTGAAGGTATCCCCTGCGGCGACTGTGTCTATGGCCTGCACTTCAAACGCAGGTATTAGCCCATTAAAACCTGGGCTGCTGATAAATGCGCCACGGCTACCTAAGGTAATGACCACAATCTTTACTCCCTGCTGGTGGAGAAGTTGCGCTGCCATGTGTGCATCATCAATATGGTTGATCTCAACTCCCGTTAAGGCTTCTGCTTCGGTTTCATTGGGGGTAATAATATCTACCCACTTGAGTACATCTTGGCCAAGTGCCGTCGCTGGAGCAGGATTTAGTACAGTCGTCACGCCAAGATTCTTGGCTATTTGCAGCGCCTTTGCCACTGTGGCAGCGGGCGTTTCCAATTGTGTTAACAAGTACTCCGCATTAGCAAACAGGGCGTAATGAGCTTCTAAGTCATCGGGTGAAAGGCTGGCGTTGGCACCTGCGGCAACGCCAATCGTATTCTCACCGTTATCACCGATAAAAATCATGGCAGTGCCTGTGCTCAGTCCGGCTATTTGGCGGATCCCTTCCGTGCTGATGCCATCTTTCATCCAGCTTTGACGCATATTATCGCCGATACTGTCTTGGCCGAGATGGCAGATAAAATCAGTGCGTGAACCTGATTTGGCTAAGCGCGCGCAGGCGACGGCTTGATTGGCCCCCTTACCGCCCAGTTCGAGGCGATAATCTCGGCTCATTAAGGTTTGCCCTGCAGCTGGCAGGTACTCAAATTTCATCACATGGTCGGCATTTGCACTGCCGATAACGAGTATCTGGCTCATAGAAGACTCACTGTTATTTTTATCTGCGATTGAGATAAGTTGCATCATAGACGCGTAAACTGTCTACCAGTAAATCGACAAAGCCTTGCCTATCGATCCCAAACAGCACAGTCGCATTGGCGGCTTTACCTGTTAGCTGATAGCGATCGACCACTGTCATGCCTAAGGTCAACTCACTTTGGGTTTCAATACTTACCCAGCAATCTTGCGCCTCAAATAGCTCAGGTTTAAGCAACCAAGCGATAGTGCAGGGGTCGTGCAATGGCGCACCAATAAAGCCCCATTTAGGATCTCTGTGGTAAATCATAAAGAAATCCAATAATTCGGCGACGCACTGAGCAATTGGATTTTGAATCGCGCGAATGCGTTCTATGTCTTCATCCATGATTTGCGCCTGATGAGTCACATCGAGCCCACACATAGTGATGGGAATACCTGACTTAAAGACAATATCGGCGGCTTCGGGGTCGACAAAAATATTAAATTCGGCGGCTGGGGTCCAATTACCGACACCAGCTGCGCCGCCCATTAGCACTATGCGTTCGATCTTGGCGTGTAATTCGTGGTGGGTGGCGAGCAAAAGCGCGATATTGGTGAGTGGTCCTGTGGGGACGAGTGTCACAGGCTTATCGCTTTGGCGAATTTTCTTGGCCATCAGTTCTACGGCATTAAGTGTTTGTGGCGCAAAGCTGGGCTCTGGCAATGCAGGGCCGTCGAGTCCGGTTTCACCATGGACATTGTCGGCAATGATTAATTCGCGAGCTAATGGCTTGACTGCGCCGCCAGCGACAGGAATATCACTGCGATTTAATAAGGTTAAGATCCGCAGGGCATTATTGAGCGTTTTATCCGGCGTTTGGTTACCGGCGCTGGTGGTGACGGCCAGTGGAACCAGCTCTGGATGGGCGAGAGCTAAAATGAGCGCAATAGCGTCGTCATGGCCGGGATCGCAATCCAGAATAATAGTGCGAGTCATACTGTTACTCCTTTAAACAGCGGTGATGGGGGCTTAGAATAGCATGCCATCAGTTAGGCGCTAGCCTGTGTAGGGGACTTGCAGAGTAAACTGTGAGCATTTTCGTCTTTTTATCAACAAGCTGCTAGAATTCTGCCCATTTTTGACATTAGGCGATGTTAGGTAAATCCATTCTCGCTCTGTCCGCTGCACAACATTGAATGACATCTCCAAGCAAATATAAGGAAATAAGTAATGCTCACTTATCGAATCACTTGGCCTAAGGCTTTACTCGCGGGCATGGTTGCCATGCAGATCTCTGGCTGTAGCGATCCTCAGCCTATGGCCGTTGTGGAAAGTAATAACGAGTCATTGCTGCAGTTTGATAACGGCAAATTGCTCCAACTTAAGGAAAATCCGAGTCCACAGTATCGCCATATTCCCTGTGATTTACCCGCAGTCGAGACTGTGGTCACCAACAGTTCGGCCTTTGCGGCGTTAACTAAATCCGGTGAGGTGATCACTTGGGGTGACAGTTATGCTGGCGGTGATAGCCGGGAGGTGACGGAGCAGCTTAAGCAAGTTAAGCAAATCGTCCCAGTCAAGGACGGGTTTGCCGCGCTACGTCAAGATGGCACTGTGGTTTACTGGGGTAATGTAGGGAAATTGAGCCTCGACAAAGCCCTGCAAAACCGCATGACCAATATTACCAAGTTGTTCGCTAATCAAGAGGCCATTGCGGCCCTTGATGCTAATGGCAAGGTACACACTTGGGGTTATGGCCCCTACGGCGGCAATAGCTTACATGTGCAGGATCAATTAGTTGATGTTGTCGATATCTTTGCCAGAGGACGCAGTTTTGTCGCCCTCAAAAAAGAGGGCAGTGCTGTGATTTGGGGGCAGGTTGAAGAGTCGACCAATATGAAAAAGTTACTCCCGCAGCTTACGGATGTAGCGAAGATCGAATATTTTCAACACACCTATGCCGCCTTGAAAAAGGACGGCACTGTGGTGAGTTGGGGTTGGCGCAGTGATGCTTACTCGATCCGCAGCGCCTTAAAGGATGTGGCGAGTATGACGGCAAACAATTGTGCCTTTGCGATTTTAAGTCCTACGGGGGATGCGCATTTTTGGGGCGATGGGATTAACTGTGGTGTCGATTGGATTAAAAAAACCAATATCACAGGGGTAAAAGAGATTATCAGTGTCGGCTTAGGGTTTTTATTACTGCGGGATAAGGCGGTGCCGCAAATTGTGGCCGACGATACTGATTACGCTCATATGTTTGGGTTTCACTATGCTCAAGAGATTCTTGATAAATATTGGCAGGAAGGCAGCATCATTACTCAAGGGCCAGCCTCCTTTGTGTTTACGCGTCCCGATGGCAAAGTGGTGCCCGTTGGTTATCGCGCCAACCGTGATAATGTGGAAAAGTTAATGGCACGTATTCCGCGCCTCACTTGGTTAAATGGTGCAAATGACGGTTATGTTGGCATCAGCGAAAAGGGGGAGTTGGTCTCTTGGTCGATGAATTTGCCCATGTTCGACAAGTCGCCAGTGCAACCTGCTGACTCGTTAGTGATTAAACCGCTGGATTTGACCCCCGCTGCCCAATGCGAAACCCCTGAGCAGCGTCAGGCGATTTTGAGCAAAGACAGACCAAAACCTGCGGCAAAAAACTGGGATGGTGTTTTCTAGCTTATGTGAGTTTTCTCGCTCACTTGAGATTAATGGACTTTCATCCGTATAGACGTCTATAATGCGCGCGCTCAGGTCTGATATGTCCTGAGCCTTGTTGGGCGTTAACAGGTTGTACGCCCTTTGAACCTAATTTTGAGTCAACCTTCTGTGGTGCTTGCGTGCGAAAGCCGCGAGATAATCGGAAAGCCAGTGAAATTCTGGCACTGCCCCCGCAACGGTAAAAGGTGAGAGAGGACCGCGTTTGATTGGTGAGTTCAAGACTGAACCCGAAAGTCAGAATGTCAAAGGTCAGTCTCGCGTTAATCCAATTTTTAAGGGATTAACATAGCCTAAGTCCGGAGACCGGCCCTAAAGGTGTTTTTGAGATTTCGGTGGGCAGATCTCAAAATGCGATAATCACCGTCAGTATTTACGACTGAATTAACGGTATCGTGGCGTCAATGCCCCGTTTTCCTTGCAGGAGTTAAAGGTAAAATGGGAACAAATCCAACAAAAATCGCGCTGCTGATCGGCAGCCTTTGCAGTTTTTCAATTATCGCGCCCGCTGTGGCGGCTGACGATACCAGCACAGCTAAAGTCGACGAGCATCTTGTCGTGATCGGCCGCTCTGATAAGACCCCGTTAAATATTGCTGCCAATGTGAATGTGATTGATGCTGCGGCTATTGAAATGAGTGGCGCGACTAATTTGACCGACATCTTACGTGGTCAAAGCGGTATTCAAATTTCGGATAACAATATTGGAACTAGCTTTGCGATGCGCGGTTTTAGCGCCAGCACTGCCGTTAATAACACACTGATTTTACTTGATGGTCGTCGTCTCAATAATATCGATATCGCCGCGCCTAGCCTTAATGCCATTCCGCTTAATCAAGTGGATCGTATTGAAATTTTATCGGGTAGTGCGGGTGTACTTTATGGCGATCAAGCCGTGGGCGGGGTGATTAATATTGTCACTAAGTCCCCTGAAAATACTGGCGGCAGCGTGCAGTTATCTGGCGGTAGCTTTGATACTTATGAAGGTCGTGGTGATGTGTCTGGCGCGATCAACAAAGATTGGCGTTACTTTTTCACCGGTAGTTACAACCAAGGTGATAACTATCGCCAGCATAATGCCAACGAAACCGGCTCTATTCTTGGCCGCATTCAATATAAAACAGCCACAGACTCGTTCTTTGTTGAAACCAGCTACTACGATAACGATCGTGAAAATCCGGGCTCGCTTACTGAAAAGCAATTTAAAGACGATCCTCGTGCTTCATCAAATAAGGTAGAGTATGCCCACGAGATGACCACTGCGGCGCGAACGGGTTACCAGCATCAGCTTAATCAAAACTGGGCGCTGGCGGCGGATTTAGATTACAGCGATACCTTAGTGTCTTCTCTTAATTGGGGGGCGAACAGCCATAACACACGCTCACTGTTAATGTTTAGCCCTAAAGCGTTAGCGAATTACAGCACGCGTCAAGGCGAGCTAAACCTAGTCACAGGTTTAGACATCAGCCGTGGCAAGGCTGATTTTGACACTATGGCGCGCAGTAATGTGCAGCAAATGCAAAGCGCCTATCTACAAGCTACAGTGCCTTTAAGCCATACTTTAAGTTACGTTGTGGGTGGCCGTTATGCGCGGGTGACCGATGAGTTAGTCGATGGCAATGTCTATCCTAATGGCATGGATTTAGACGAAAATGCCCACGCATTCGAACTGGGTTTAAATTACCGCCCAACTGCGGAGCACAGACTCTATGTGCGCGCCGATGATAACTTCCGTTTTGCCAAAGTGGATGAGCAAGCTTATACATCGCCGGGCGTATTTGGCTTAAAGCCGCAAACTGGCCGTTCCTATGAGGCGGGTTGGGATTGGGCTGTCGCTAGTCAAACCCTGCGAGTCAGCCTATATCGTCTCGATTTAGAGGATGAAATTGTTTATGACTCGAGTGCAGTTAAACCCATAGGTGGTAATTTCAACGGTGCAAACGTCAATGCCGACGCTTCTCGTCGTTATGGCGCGGGTGCCGATTGGGATTGGCAGATCACTAAAGCGCTGCAGCTAGGGCTGGAATATAACTATACCGACGCCGAATTTACCGATGGTGCTAACGATGGCAAAGAGCTGTCTTGGGTGGCAAAACACACGGGACGCGGTTATGTCAGCATGGATTTTGCTGAGCATTTCCAAGTATTTGCCGAAGCTATCTACACGGGTGATCGTTTTATCGAAGGCGATAACGCTAATCAAGGTGATAAGCTAGCAAGTTACGTGCTTGGTAATTTAGCCTTGAATTATAATCGTGATGCTTGGCTTGCCAGTCTGCGTATCGATAATGTATTCGATAAAGATTATGTCAGTGCTGGTTATTACGGTGGCGATTGGGGGGATAGTTACTATTCTGGTCGAGGCCGTGATATCCGTTTCACTGTGGGCTACCGCTTCTAAATATTAATGAGCTATTTAATAACAAAGCCAGACTCAGTCTGGCTTTTTATTTTTTACGCTGAGTTCAAAGAATAAATCTTAAAATAGGTATAGTCTTGAATATCGTTTTAGTAGAGTGGTTTAATTGTCGTTATCTATAGTGTTAGCGGGCAGTCATTACTAAATAGGAGTAATTTATATTTTACTCTGCTGTTTATGGCTGAAATTCTTAGTATTTTAGGTATGATGTGAGCTGTAACCGAATCATCTTATTGTTAATAAACAGGTGTAAAGTGTCTTATGACTGATCTTGAGCAACAGGTTTTTACTCAAGTTAGAGCTATCATAGCGAACGAAGAGCAAGTGATTGGCCGCCGAGGAATTCTAATTCCACTCAAAAAAGCGATCCTTGCTGAAGGCGACATTCGTAATGTGATTGACATTATCTCGAGCGATCCCGCATTGGCAGCGCACATGCTTATGCGCAGTAATTCCGCACAGGCTGCTGTAGTGGAAAATCACAAAACTCGTTCGTTGAAAGAAGCTTTGATCCGCTTAGGTCAAGTTAATATCTATCGCTACGCCTTTACGTTCTATTTAAAAGAACGCCTCGATGAACTGCCACAGCCCTATAAAAAGTTGGTCCAAGGTTATTGGAAGCTGACTGAAGATATTGCAACGGATGCGGTAGATAGCTTAGCGGATATGGAAGGTGTGGAGGTTGATGCTGACGAAGTACAAACCTTAGCTCTGTTCAGTGTGTTCGGCCAAATTATCGCACTGACCGCATTTGCCTATTTAAATGCTAATGCCGAACAGTCATTTCCTTTAAGTGTGATTAAGTCATTGATTGATAATCAACAACAGACCTTAACCATCGAAGCGTTCGAGGCGTTAGATCTCGATCAGGATCTGCGTCAAGAATTTATGATCGCCCATAATTTGCGTCAGACCCGTAATCCTAATTCATCAGGGTTGATACTGCGCCGTGTCTTGTCTATGCGTGGATTGTTGATGAATCCGCTGTAATTTGTCGATGCTATGAAATAGTCATTTGACTCAATAAACAAGCCTGCATTCGCAGGCTTTTTACTCTATGTCACCCGCATTAATTCGTCTTCTGCTGGCGGGATAAACCTTCCCTCGCCACCAGTTGTAACCAATTTTGGATCAATGCAGAGTTAGCACTGTGGCGGCGATAGGCACCAAATAGCGGTCGTTTCAGACCTTCTTGGCCGAGTTTTACCGTAGCGAGACTCAGTCCATGTCCTTCATTAATCGACCAGCTTGGCAGTGCGGCTATGCCGTCTTTACAGGCGATGCGTTGCAATAACATCATTGTTAAATCACAGGTTTTTTGCTCGCCCGCCTCTATGCCCGCAGGCTCTAAAAAGTGGCGATAAATATCTAAACGCGTCAACGGCACTGGATAACTGATAATAGGCAAGTGTGCTAATTGCTTAGGGGTGACATAGGCTTCTTTTGCTAAGGGATGATCTTTTGCAACCACTAATTTCACTTCAAAATCAAACAAATGCTGGTAGGCGAGTGAATGCCCAGGCACAGGATCTGAGGTTAATACAATATCCAGTTCACCCATTTCTAAGGCATTGAGCGAGTCGAACAGGTGACGGCTCGACAAGTCTAACTCGGCAGTTGGATGATCTTGCCTAAATTGTTCCATTACAGGCATTAACCAGCGAAAACAGCTATGGCACTCAATGCCGACTCGCAACTGATTAGTTTCGGTTTCCAGCCCATTCTTCAAATCTGTCTCGGTTTCTAACACCTTAGGCAAAATCTCTTCGGCCAGATGCAACAGGCGTGCACCTTCTTGGGTGAATGACAGTGGCTTACTCTTACGCACAAAAATGGGCGAGTTAATCCTTTGCTCCAACTCCTTAATCTGGTGGGAGAGGGCGGATTGAGTGACAAAACGTTTTTTGGCTGCGCCCGCCAAACTGCCGCTTTCTTTCAGGGCCATTAAGGTTCGCAGGTGTCTTAGTTCGATCATGTTCACTCCAAGTGAATTTCGCTCATGTTGTGCTTGAAATCAATTCGGTTGCTGGCATAGAGACTAACACAATAAACTTCTAGACGTCCAGACGCCCATTGTTATTTATCAGGCTGAAGTGCTGAAAAGTGCCAAGAGAAAACAATCTGGTGGGTGTAAGTGCCGAATATGGCTTATCTCAAATAAAGGAAGATAGAGTATGCAATTAAATAGTCTTGGGTTTCCCCGTATTGGGCGTCGTCGTGAATTGAAATTTGCCTTAGAAAAATACTGGCGTGGTGAGAGCACTCAGGTGGAATTACGTGAAGTGGCGAGTGAACTTCGCCGCACCCATTGGCAGTGGCAAGCTGCTGCGGGCATTGAGCAAGTTCCCGTAGGTGATTTTGCCTTTTATGATCAAGTGCTGACCTTAAGCGCGACTTTAAATGCCATTCCTGAGCGTCATCGTGGTGAAGGGACAATCGATCTCGATACTTTATTCCGTGTTGCCCGCGGCAGAGCGCCAACGGGCCAAGATGCGCCTGCCTCTGAAATGACCAAGTATTTCAATACTAACTATCACTACCTGGTACCTGAGCTCAGCCAAAACCAAGAGTTTTCGATTGCCTATGAGCAGTTCTTTGATGAAGTCAGCGAAGCGCAGTCCTTAGGTTATAAAGCAAAACCTGTGCTACTCGGCCCTGTTAGCTACTTGTACCTAGCTAAAACCGTGGGCCAAGAGTTTGATAAGTTAAGCTTATTACCCAATTTATTAACTGCTTATGCTGACATTTTGGCGCGTTTTGCTGCTCAGGGTGTGCAATGGGTACAGCTCGATGAGCCCATTCTAGCATTGGAGTTAGATGGCGAATGGCAAGCGGCGATCACTGAGGCGTATCAAGCCCTCAGCACTGCGAAGGTGAAGATCCTTCTTACCAGTTATTACGGCGGTATCGCACACCATCAAGCGCTGGTATCGGCCTTGCCAGTCGCGGGGTTGCATGTCGATTTAGTCACAGCGCCGGATCAATTGGCAGTCTTTGCCAATGCGCTTGGTCAAGATCAAATTCTGTCGGCGGGTGTGGTCAATGGTCGCAACGTGTGGGCGGCAGAGGCGGATTTGATTGCCGAACGCATAGGCGCGGTGGCCCGTGATCTCGGAGATCGCTTGTGGATCGGTACTTCTTGCTCACTCCTGCATAGCCCTGTGGATTTAGAGGTGGAAGCCACGCTTGAGCCCGCGCTGCGTCAACAACTCGCGTTTGCGAAGCAAAAATTACTCGAACTGGCCAATGTGCGCCAATTGCTACTGGCACCTGAATCGGCCGCGGCAAAAGAGATTGTGCAAACCTGTTTGGCACGCCGTGAGGCGAAAGCGCAGGCCGCCGACAGTCAAGTGATTGCCCGCGTTGCCGCGTTGACATCTGCCGATTATGAGCGCGTCAGTGATTTCAGCGTACGCCAAGCAGTGCAGCAGCAGAAATACCGTTTACCTCTGTTGCCGACCACCACCATTGGCTCCTTCCCACAAACACCTGCAATCCGTGGACTACGCAGTCGTTGGCGCAAGGGCGATCTGAGTGATGCACAATATACAGAGCAATTACAACAAGTCACCCGCGATACTATCGACCGCCAGCTTAAACTCGGTATCGATGTACTGGTTCATGGTGAGGCCGAGCGCAACGATATGGTGGAATACTTTGGTGAGCAGCTTGCGGGCGTTGGCTTTACCAAAAATGGTTGGGTGCAAAGTTATGGCTCACGCTGTGTTAAGCCGCCGTTGATCTATGGTGATGTCAGTCGTCCAAAGGCGATGACGGTCGATTGGGCCGAGTTTGCCCAAAGTCTCACCGACAAGCCTGTAAAAGGCATGCTGACTGGCCCAGTGACGATTCTGCATTGGTCATTCGCCCGTGAAGATATCGGCCGCGATGTGATTGCGACTCAGCTGGCGCTGGCGATCCGTGATGAAGTGGTGGATTTACAAAATGCAGGTATTGGCATTATACAAATTGATGAGCCCGCCTTCCGTGAAGGTCTGCCATTGAAACAAAGTGAGTGGCAAACCTATTTAGATTGGGCGGTGAATGCCTTTAAACTCAGCGCTGCTGGCGTGGCTGATGAGACTCAAATCCATACTCACATGTGTTACAGCGAGTTTAACGACACGATTGCCGCGATTGCCGCCATGGATGCCGATGTGATCACTATCGAGACTTCGCGTTCACGGATGGAGTTACTCAATGCCTTCGAAGATTTTGAATATCCAAATGAAATTGGCCCAGGAGTGTATGACATTCATTCGCCAAACACCCCAAGTGTGGAGGCCATGGTGCACTTAATCGAGAAAGCGGCGCAAAAAGTGCCCGTACGTCAGCTGTGGGTCAACCCAGATTGTGGCCTAAAAACCCGTACTTGGGATGAAGTTGAACCCGCACTGAAAAACATGGTCGATGCTACCCGTGAACTACGTCGCCGCCTTGGTTAATATTATGCTTGAGTGAAATATTTTTTTACTGAGTTTATTGAGTTAGTAACAGCGGATGCTTATGCATCCGTTGTTGTTTATTGCTTGCCGGCTAACTTAAGCATCTCGCGGTAAGCCTTTTTCGATAATGCGCACCATGCGCTCAGTTTTGCGGCGGGCTTTTTGTTGTTCAGTTGCGGTGCTTTCAGCAAGGCGCGATTGCTGGGCATTAAGCGCCCATTCAATATGCTCACGCACTATCTCATCGATATCTTCGCTGTGATTGCGGGCGTTAAGTGCGACAATAATGCTTGGGCTTGCGGGAGCGTTACCCAGTGCTACTGCAATATTACGTAGCCAACGTTTATGTCCAATGCGGCGAATGGCGCTGCCTTCAGTTTGTTTAAGGAACTCGGCCTCGCTCCAAGCAAAAAGGCTGAGAAGGTCTGGTTGCTTTAACTGCGGACGAATATGAAAGTCAGTTTCTTCAGTCAGCGGCGCTTGGCGATTGATGGGACACGCGAGTTGGCAATCATCGCAGCCATAGATGCGATTGCCCATGAGTGGCCTAAATTCTTCGGGAATAGCGCCCTGCAGTTCAATGGTGAGATAGGAAATACAGCGTCTGCCATCGACTACATAAGGTTCTACGATTGCACCCGTTGGGCAGGAGGTAATGCAGGCGACACAAGTGTTACAGCCTTCTTGAATGGGAATATCCACAGGTAGAGGCAAATTGATCAGTAGCTCACCTAAAAAGAACCAACTGCCAGCCTCATGGTTGAGTATGAGTGAGTGTTTACCTGTCCAGCCTATGCCGGCTTTTTCGGCTAAGGGGCGCTCAAGTACAGGGGCTGAGTCAACAAAGGGGCGAAAGTCAGCGGCATCGAAACCGAGAGACACTAACTCTGCACTGATTTGATCTCCGAGCTTTTTAAGTCGAGCGCGGATCAACTTGTGATAGTCGCGACCTCCGGCATAACGGGAAATATAACCTAAGTTGGGATCGGTGAGATTCGTTGCAAAGCCAGCTTCGGGTGGCAAATAGTCCATCCGTACGGAGATCACCCGCACTGTGCCCGGATGCAGTTCTTGCGGGCGAGCGCGCATCATGCCATGGGTGGCCATATAGGCCATTTCGCCATGAAAACCTTTGTCTAGCCATGCTTGGAGTTTGGCTTCTTCAGCGGTTAAATCCGTATCGCAAATGCCAACCTGCGCAAATCCGAGTGCTTTTCCCCACGTTTTAATTTGCAGAGCGAGCCGCGACAGCATGCTGGCATAGGATTGGCTTGGGGTTTGATTGGCTAAAGTTGACATGAATTGATTGCAGCGAGGCTCTTGGCTAGGTGGCAATATGATAGCAGTTTTCACTTATTGAGGACGAGTTTACTCAGAAGGGGGCATGAGGCGATATTTTCTTTGGGGTATTTGTTTATTTGCTGTTGGGATTGAGTCTATGATTAGGTCTAATGTTTATCGTTTGGTATTCGTATGCTGAGTGCGTTTCCCCTTAGGGCGTGTTTTCTTGCGATGAGCTTATTAGGCCTGATGCCTAATCTTGTTTTTGCGGCGCCTGACAAGTTGAAATTGGTGACCGAAGCTTGGCCTCCCATGAGTTACGAGCAAAATGGTGTGCCGCAAGGTTTTGCGGTGGACTTAGTCAATACCTTGCAATCAAGACTGGGTCAGAGTGAAAAAATCGATGTGTTACCTTGGGCTCGGGCGTATTCGATTGCCAATACCTCAGCGAACGTTTTACTTTTTGCTACGTCAATTAATGATGAACGAGCTGAGCAGTTTGATTTTATCGGTCCTATTGCGACCAGCAAAATTGCATTGTACGCAAGGGCGGCAGATCCAATTGCTCTCGATCAACTTGCTGAACTTCAATCGACAGATATTGTGGGGGTTTATCGGGAATCGGCGGGTGCGCAGTTGCTACAACAAGCGGGCGTGGATAATTTGCTGGTGGCGAGTTTTCCACAGCAATCGGCGAAACAGTTGCTGTTTTCTCGAATTCGTTTTTGGTGCCAGGCGGATCTTGCGGTAAAGCAGATACTCGAAGAAGTGGGTGCGAGTGAGACAGATATCCGCCAAGTGTTTGTAGTATCGGAGATTAATCTCTATTTAGCTTTTTCTAAAGGGACATCGGCGGCAACCGTTATCAGTTGGCAAACAGAGCTTGAGAAAATGAAAGACTCAGGTGAATTTAGTCGTTTGTATCAGACATGGTTTGGCACTTTGCCACCGCCATTACAACATCAAGTGTTTTGGCATAAGGCCGTTTAATTCTCTCTTAAAGCCTCATTCTTGGCTGATTTCACACAATTTCTGCCCGCATTTTTAGCCTCATAAAGAGCATTGTCGGCCCGCTTTAGCAAGGTGGCAAAATCTTTATCTTGATATGCATCTTCAGTATTATTTTGTGGTTCTAAAGTGGCGACACCAGCGCTAACGGTCAATTTGAGTTCTGCTGGTAAATTCTGTGCGCTAAGGCAGCTAATATGGTTCTGCAATTGATGCGCCAGCGCTAACGCACCTGTGGCATCAGTGTTAGGCAATAGGATTAAAAACTCTTCACCACCGATGCGGCCAACGAGGTCTTTATTACCTGATAAGGCTCGGCCTGCATTTGCAATGGTCATAAGGGCGTGATCGCCTAATTCATGGCCGAAGTTATCATTGATTTTTTTGAAGTGATCCGCATCAAAAATAATCACTGAAAAAGGGTTTTGATGTTTTAAGGCTTGCTGAAAATATTTTGCGGCTTGGGCATAAATATGCCGACGATTAGGGAGTTTGGTAAGATAATCCGTGAGGGCAATAACTTGCAGTTGGCGATTTCTATGTACTTGTTTATAAGCGAATATAGACACTATCGTCAGGATAAAGCCCGCTAGTAATAGGATAATGTGTTGCAGTGATTTGTTCTTTTCGAGTAGCGCGAGCTCTTGTTCTTTAAGGTTTTGGTTTTCAATCAAGCGTTGATTTTCAGATTCAATCCGACTGGTATCAAACTTGACCTTTAATTCTGTCGTATGATGGGAGAGAGAATTGCCATCGACTTTTTTTGTTAGGGTAACAAATTCTTGCAGCGCTCCGTAGGCGGCAGATAAATCATTCATCGCCACATATATGTTACTTTTAAGCTGCAGCAGTTGAGTGAGTCCCCGATTATTCTGCAGAGTGCGAAAGGCTTTTTCCCCTTGCTCAAGTTCGGTAAGCGCCTCTTTATAGCGAGCTTGTTGAAACTTTATATCGGCCATAAATAGCTTCATGAAGCTGTAATCGGTCAGATCTTTTTCATTAATAACAGTATCGGCTTCGATTAAATACTTTTCGGCTTCGTTTAGACGATTGAGTTTGATTAAGCTGTAGGCAATATTCGTTGCCATAGTTGCTGCCACTTTTTCCTGCTGATGTTCCTTGAAGTATTGATAACTTACTAAGAAATTATCTACGGCCTGTTGATGTTCACCGAGTTCATCTAAGGCAAGGCCAATGTCCGAGTTGACATACATTGCCTGTTCTTGGTTATTGTTTTTTAGATAGAGAGCTTTGAGTTTGGTGTAATAGCGGATTGCACTTTGGGGATCGCCATAACGTCTAAAACTGGTCGCAACATCGGCAAGGTTAATGTTAGCCCAACCGCTTAAATTGAGTGATTCATAGAGATCTTGCGCTGTGACGAGATCGTCTAATGCCGCAGAAAAATCGCCAATATAAGAGTAAAGTGCGCCGCGAATGCTGCGCGAGTCGGCGATTAGCTTAAGGTCTTCATGCTCATAGGCACGTTTAACACTGAGATTATAGCCTTCCATCGCGCCATCCATATCACCACTTAATTGCAGAAACCAAGAGCGGCAGAGCGTGAGGTCGGTAATGAAATGGGGGGAGGCGGTTGGCGGAATATTGCTCAGTGCTTGGTTAGTATTTTTAAGTGCCAGTGCAATAGCGGTGTCGTTTTCTGTATTCTGATCCCAGCATTTAAGCAGTTGCAGCTTTTCATGACGGGTGACATCGTCAGTCGAAATTAGTTTGCTTAATAACACTAGATTGCTTTCGATTTCTTCACGGGTCATAGGGACGCCGCTTTCAAATCTTGCAAATATTTTATCAACCTGAGTCTTTTCTTCTGCCATAGCGTTGCTGAGCGGCAGTAGAAGCAGCAATAAGGAGAATGATAAATACCTAAGTTGATGTAGCAAAAAAGATTCCTGTTCGAATTAAAATCAATAGCTAATTATTAGCTTAGCATAACTTGTTTGCTCATTTTTAATATAGATGTATAGCAATTTTGCATTCGGTTAATGATCAAGGTATAAACTCCGCCTTGGTTATTATCCCACAAAGGAATCACCCTTGAAGAAATTACTCTGTGCTGCATTATTCATGATGAGTGGCACTAGTTGGGCAGGCTCAGATTTAGAAACCTCTGGCGATGTATTACATTTATTATTACCCGCTACTGCGATGGGCGCGACCTTGTTTTATGAAGAGGGTTATGACGGTAGTTGGCAGTTAATTCAGGCAGCGGTGTCGAGTCGGTTAATTGTTGAAGGTCTTAAGTATGGTGTGAGTAAAGACAGGCCAGACGATAGTGGCGATGATTCGTTTCCATCGGGTCATACCTCTGACAGCTTTATGGCGGCGACGTTTATTCAGCAGCGCTATGGTTGGCAATATGGTTTACCTGCCTATGTTGCCGCATCTTATGTGGGCTACACTCGAGTGGCGAGCGACCAGCATTACCTCGAGGATGTGTTAGCTGGCGCGGCGATTGGAGCGCTGGCGGGGTGGTATTTTACTCAACCCTATGAGGGGATTACAGTTACGCCGATTGCGGGTAACGGCGTTTATGGTTTATATGTGAGTGGCCAGTTTTAAGTCTATTTTTGGGATGCGAATCGAGATTTTTATGAGCGAATTATCAGCTGTTTACCGCGAAACTGCCGAGCAGATTTCTTACAATGTTGCGAATAAAGTGTTACCAATGGCTAAATTACCGAGTGACTTATTAGCAGCGTACCAAGGTTTGTGTGCCGAACTGTTGGAAGACAGGGAAGGTAAATTTAGCCAAGCTTGGACATCTTTACCTGCCAGTGCACGTAATCTAATGGAACAACCCGCATTCCACGGTTTCTATATCGCGAATGCTTGGTTGCAATTGAGTCGTGTCGCCCAAGAAATTTCTGAGCAAGCCGATACCGATAGTGCAATCCAAGAGCAAGAATATAATGGCATTTTTACGCGCTTAGCCGATGAATCGCTCAAAGAAAGCCTACGTAAGTTGAAGAAAGCGCGTACTGATCGCGCTTTGCTTAATAGCTTTAAACAGGTGATGGCGCCTTAGTTTTTATTGAAAGCAGCACAGAGTCAGAAAATTAAAAAGCCCGTTACTGCAAAGTAACGGGCTTTTTGCTGGCTAGCACAAACGCTCAACTAAGCTGCTTTACTGCGACTTGGGTCGCGGCAACGCTATGCTTAGAACGAAGTGCGTTTGTAGCGGCGATATTCTGGACTCCAGAAATTGCCTTCAATCGACTGCTGTAAGATCTCATCGCTCATTGGCAGCGTTAACCCTTGTTCAACTGCGACTTTACCTACGGCGAAAGCAATATGCTTACTCACCGCATGGATATCTTCGAGTTTAGGCAGTAGTGGACCTGTACCATCGATTGCCAGTGGCGAACATTCGGCAAGTGCGCGACTTGAAGCCATCAGCATGGCATCGGATACATGACGTGCGCCCGAAGCTAATACGCCTAAGCCAATACCTGGGAAGATAAAGCTGTTGTTGCACTGGGCAATTTCATAGGTTTCACCATCGACAACCACAGGCTCGAATGGGCTGCCCGTAGCGACGAGTGCTTGACCTGAGGTCCAATGCAAAATGTCCTTCGGTGTCGCTTCTACGCGGCTGGTGGGGTTCGACATAGGGAAAATAATCGGGCGAGCACAATGGCTGTGCATAGCACGGATGATTTCTTCGGTGAAGAGTCCTGGAACGCCAGATACCCCAATCAGCACTGTCGGCTTGGCGTTGTTAACCACATCGAGCAGTGAAATATTGTCGCTGAAATTGCTCCAATTTTGGATGTTGGTGCATTTCTGCGCCAATTTTTGCTGGAATGGCAACAGGTTAGGCATGTTGTCCAGCAATAAGCCCCAACGGTCAACCATACACACTTGAGTGCGAGCTTGCTCGTCGCTGATCCCTTCTGACACCATTTGCGCCACGATAGCTTCGGCAATACCGCAACCAGCACTACCAGCACCGAGGAAGGCGATACGCTGTTGATTCAATTCAGTGCCCGCAGCCTTACACGCGGCGAGCAAGCAACCAACAGCAACCGCAGCAGTGCCTTGAATATCATCGTTAAAGCAGCAATAGCGATCCTTATAACGCTCTAGGATCGGCATGGCATTCTTTTGGGCAAAGTCTTCGAACTGGATCAAAGTATCCGGCCAACGCACGTGGACGGCTTGCATAAAGGCTTCGATAAACTCGGCATATTCTTCGCCACCGATGCGTGGATGGCGCCAACCCATATACATAGGATCTTCTAACAACTGCGGATTATCTGTGCCTACATCTAAGGTAATAGGCAGGGTATAAGCCGGACTGATACCGCCACAGCTAGTGTAGAGTGACAGCTTACCGATAGGGATCCCCATGCCGCCAATACCTTGATCGCCAAGGCCTAAAATACGTTCACCATCAGTGACTACGATAATTTTAACTTTTTGACGAGTCGAGTTATTGAGGATGTCATCGATCCTATCTTTGTTCGGATAGGAGATAAACAAACCACGGTTGCGGCGATAGTTTTTCGAGAAACGTTCACAAGCTAAACCTACCGTCGGCGTATAGATGATGGGCATCATCTCGCTGATGTTATTTTGCACTAAACGATAAAATAAGGTCTCGTTTGTGTCTTGGATATTACGTAGGTAAATATGCTTGTCTAAGTCGTTATTGAAACTTCTAAATTGATCGTAGGCGCGAGAAGCCTGCTCCTCAATCGTTTCAATGGCATAGGGGACTAAGCCTTCGAGGTTAAAGAAAATACGCTCTTCTTCAGAAAATGCACTGCCCTTGTTAATCAGTGGGGCTTCAAGAATGGCAGGTCCTGCAAACGGAAGATAGAGGGGGCGTTTATTATCGTCCATGGGTAACCTTTTGAGTTATTGTTTAAGTGGTCAATACGTGCTGTAAGTCACGTAAGGTTATCATGAAATGTGATCTTTGTTGTCCGTGGAACGAGGTATTTGTGGTTTTTTTTGCAGCAGTAAAAAAGTCAGCTGTTTTAAACAGGATTTCTGAGGTTGTTGAGATGGAATTGTTAAGGTCTTGTTTATATCCAAACAAGCTCAGGTGTAGATAAAAACGGATATAAAAAAACGCAGCCTAAGCTGCGTTTTATGTCATAAGTTTAGCGTTATACGCCGCGATACTTAAGTGATAAGCCGCGGATAAAGTTACGCAGTATTTGATCGCCACACTCTTTAAAATTCTTGTGGTCTGGATTGCGGAACAGGGCGCTTAGCTCTGATTTTGACATTTGCACTTCGGCTAAAGCCAAAGCTGCTACTATGTCTTCTTCACGCATTTCGAGGGCAACTCTCAGCTTTTTAAAGATGAGGTTGTTGTTTAAACGTGAAACGGGCGCTGGAATTTCTGCACCTTCACGTAGACCGCGCTTCTCTATGATAAGACCATCTAAAAACTGACATAAGGTCGTGTCGTTACAAGCTTTATAACCTTCTTCCTCTTCTTTACGTAGAAGATCAATCATCTCTTCGACAGGCACTTCTCTTCCAGCTTTAGCAAAAATTTTAATCATTTTTGCATTGCTAAAATCAAACACGAAGCGCAAACGGCGCAAAATATCATTATTAATCATGGTCATCTCTTGGCGCGGCTGCGCTATCTGGTTTAAGAGCCCGCATTATATACCCAAACCACCTTAATTGCAGAATTCAGCGGGAATTTAATGGCAGTTAGTTAAGGCCATTTATTGCTCCGGCATAAACATTCTGGGTAATTAACCTTTAATGATGTTGTACCAATAGATAAACAGTGCTGCGAAAATCAGTAGATAAATCAGGCCAAACCAAGAGAGTAGTTTCATCTTAGCGCCATATCTGTCTGTCTCGGGGAGCTGTTTGCTGGTCATTAAGCGGTAGTTTAACCAAGCAAAAATGACTGTGGTCATGAAGGCCAAGATCATCACAAACTCGAGTAACGGTAAGAGTGCACCTTTAAAGAAGAGGATCAGTAATAAGCCAAAGGCACTGATGGCGAGCATGATCCCTGTGAGGCGTTTATCTGAACTGGCCTTTGAGGTGAGTAACTGCCAGCCCATATCTAAGGTACGGCTATAGCCATCAATCACTGTTACTGTTGTGCTGAAAATACACAGAAATGCCACAATACCAATAAGATAACGACTCTCGCCGCCCATCACTTGGCTGTAAAGATTAATCAATTGATTAGCAAACTGCGCACCGGAATCTGAAAAGTGTTCGCCACTGCCGTGCATCACTAAAGCGCCCAAGGACAAAAACACGATCGCGAGGATCGCAGTGATGATGTAGCCTAAGTTAAAGTCGAGCAGTGCCTGCGCTTTCGTGACCGTCTGGCTTTTTTGTTTTTCGAGCAACCAGAGAGAATTCCAAGCGCTGACTTCAATCGGGGCTGGCATCCAACCCATCATGGCGACCAAAAATCCCACATGGGCCCATTGCCAAGGTGAAGGAGAGATAAAATTGCTCGCTAATGGTTGAGCGTGATCCCAAGCTAAGGCCACGGCAATTAAGGTGGTTAAGGTTAGGGCGAACATGATGATCTTAGTGAGTCTATCAAGCAGTTGATAATGGCCTAAAATCAGTAAAGCCAAAGAACTCAGCAATACCAGCAGGGCTAACCAATCGATGGGCAGCGGAATAAATTGGGTCAACATAGCGGCGGTTAACATGCACACCCCTGCTGTACTGGCAATGGCGGCGATAACATTGAGCCCAGTAAACAGCAGTAAGTAACCTCGGCCCTGTTTTTGGTAGCCGTGCAGTAGACTCTCCCCTGTGGCAGCTGTGTAGCGTGCGCCAGCTGCAAAGAAGGGATACTTAAGTAAATTCACCCCAAGAATAACCCAAGCCAGTTGCCAACCAAATTCGGCGCCCGCCCGAGTCGAGGCGACTAAATGGGATGCGCCAATCGCCGCTGCGGCCATAAGAACACCTGGGCCCATGGCTTTAATGCCGAGAGTTAGGTGTGTCATCCAAGAGGATGAAGGAGAAGTTACTGAAGATTCTGTCATGTCGTTATTAAAAATGCCTGTTGAAAATTAATCTGGGGAATCGAACACTCCCTCATGCTAAGGCTGCGCTCATGTTAAAGCTGCGCTAACGCTAAGTGAGTGGCTCAACATTAAAGGTAAAGTGATTGAACTAAAAGTCGTTTTATTCAATTTATCTGTTTAATTTTTGGCTGAGTAAAGTTTCAATGCGTTTTAAGCTTGCAGCCATTTCGACTACGATTTGTAATAGCGTATTATCTGGCTGTGCCGATGGGATTGTTGGGTGCAAGGGTTGGGTAAGCCGTTCTTTTTGTTCTAATACGCGGGTTCTAAATTGAGGCGCATCGACTATGCCGACTAAGCTTATCAATGCGCCTGCGCCCGATTGCCCTGCGGTTTCTACCGTGAGTTTATGCAGACCAAATAGGCGCATAATTGGGCCTTGGATCAATGCCATATCGGTAATCTTGTCCAAAGGCACTGTGTTTTCAGTACGAGTTAATATGCCCCTCCTGACAATAAGTTTATTGCTGGTGAGCTCGGCACTCATATTGCGAATATAGCGGCGAGTCCCCCAGAGCCCGATTGGAAACCAAAGTAATAACAAGGGAATACCTATTATGCTTAGGCTGAAATAGGCGGCGCCTGAAAGCAACCAATACCAACCTAAATGGGTTTCAAACTCTGCTTGATAAATAATCTTGTCTTCCATCTTTCTTCCTTAAATTCTGATATTCAAATACTGCGACTTGTCTTGTAGGTTGAATTTTTAGTGCCTAGACGTTCTTTGATTCTCGTATGAGGAAAATACACTGCCTCAAATGTAACAAAAGTTTAACTTTTATTTCTCTGCCATTGACTTTGGTTTGTAACTCATTACCTTATATGTTGTTAATTTATGGTTTTCTTATTGTTAAAATAATTTTAATTAGATAAATAAAACAAGGGAAATGTATGAACAGACCTCAGATTCTACCCAGTGCTTGTGCAATCGCAATTGCTATGGCATATGCGCCAACAGTGGCCCATGCTGCCGATAAAGGTGCAGAAAAAGTTGAACGTATTGAAGTAACGGGTTCCCGTATTAAACGTACCGATATTGAAGGCCCTTCCCCTATTCAATCGATCAGTAAAGACGATATTGCCAATATGGGATTTGATAACCTGCAGCAATTACTTGAACGCATGCCTGCCAATGGTGCTGGCGCGTTTTCTACCCGAGGAAACAGTCAAGATTCAACCGCCAACGGCGGCGCATCTATCAGCCTACGTGGTTTAGGCCCAGACGCGACCTTAGTGTTAATTAACGGTCGTCGTGTTGCGGCGAGTGCTTTTGCCGAAGGTATCACTAATTCCTTTGTTGATATCAATAATATTCCGGTATCAGCTATTGAACGTATCGACATACTGAAGGACGGTGCATCGGCTATTTATGGTTCTGATGCGATCGCGGGTGTGGTTAACATAGTTCTGAAAAAAGACATTGAAGGCATTGAGGTCAATCTTGGCTACGGTGATGCTTCAGGCACTGGCTACGATGAAACGACAGCGAATATGGTGTGGGGGATGAAGTCCGATAAGGGCAGTGCTTCCGTTATCCTCGACTATTTCAAAAATGATACTTTAGCTGCGACTGATTTAGGACGTTTTGGTGTTTCAAATCAATCACCTTATGGTGGTGAAGATTTTCGTTCTTCCCGTGGTTTTCCTGGGTATTTCTATGTTGATGGTGTTAAAACTATCGACCCTGCTTGTCCTGCTGATAGTGCAACCGCGAGTGGAAGTTGTTTATTTGAGTACGGCTCATACAATTTTGTTGCGCCGGCTGCGGAGCGCGTAGGGGCTATTGGCCAATTTGACTATCATTTTAATGATGATTTAACAGCATTTTTAGAGTTAGCGGCGCAGCACAATACCTCAATCGCAGGTGGAGCACCGACACCACTTGACGAGGATGCTGGTTTAACTGTACCTGGATCTCACCCGAATAATCCTTGGGGGAAAGATATTGAAATTGGTCGCTTCCGTACGGTTGATGCAGGGGCGCGACGTTGGGATATTGAATCCGATAGTTTACGTTTAGTTGCTGGTTTACGCGGTGTAGTAAAAGAGTGGGATTGGGAAGCTTCTGTTCAAAAAGGTCGCAGTGAGTCGACTCAAACGGGTGATCGCAGCCAAGGCTGGGTAAGAACCGATTATTTACAACGTGAAATTGATGCGGGTCGTTACAATCCTTTCGGCGGCACGATGAACTCACAAGAGGTCATTGACGCTATTACCACCAGTTTAGTACGCCAAGGTTTGTCAAACATGACATCTTATGCGGCTAACATATCTGGTCAAGCATTTACCTTGGCCGGTCGCGACATCATGATGGCGGCGGGAGCTGAATATCGCGAAGAAGATGTCAGTGATGTGCCCGATGAGCAATTCCAACGTGGATTGATTTTTGGTACTGAAGCTGTCTCTGCGGCGGCATCCCGTGAGCAATATGCCGCTTATATGGAATTATCTATTCCAGTCACGGATAACTTCGAGTTGCAACTCGCTGGTCGATATGATCATTACAGCGATTTTGGTTCAACGACTAACCCTAAAGTCGCCTTTCAATGGGGAGTGACTGATGAGCTAACGGCGCGAGCGTCTTGGTCAACAGGCTTCCGTGCCCCCTCGTTAGCGCAGATAGGTCTTGGTCCATCTCGCGAAAGTAGTTTCTTTGTCGATACTTACCGTTGCGCTGCCGATAATGTTGATTGTGAAGCCTTAGATTACAACACTGAATTTGAAGGTAACTCTGAGCTGGATGCTGAAGAATCCGAAACTTGGAACGTCGGTATGATCTGGGCGCCGAGTCAGACGTTTGATGTGGGTTTTGATATCTTTAGCATCACGCAAGACAACAAAATTGATAAACAGCCATTAGGCGATATCTATACTGCAAATTGTAACGATCAAAATAGCACTGTGTGCGAGCGCTTAGCGCCACAGCTAGGTCAAACTTTAGGTCCGATCAGTATTATCCATTCAAGCTTTATCAACTTAAGCTCTCAAGATGTACAAGGGATGGATGTCTCTAGTCATTATGGTTTTGAGTTAGATAGCTATGGGGATTTGAAGTTTGGCTTAGAGTACAGCTACTTACATAATTTTGAGAAAGATGGTCTGGATTACACGGGTGAGTATAAGTTCCCTCAACATCGCTGGTTACTCACCACTAACTGGACTATGGATAATTTTGCCGCCAATATTAATTTGAGTTACATCGGTGAATTTGAAGATACTCCAGATATCAATTTCGATGGTGTACTTGATTTTGAAAGTAATAAGTCTCGTATGATCGACTCTCAATTATTGGTCGACATGTCTGGGACTTATCGCTTCAATGAAATGTTCAAGCTGACACTAGGCGTGAACAACGTATTTGATGAAGAGCCACCATTTGCTATCGGTGACGGTGATACGGATCTCTACGGCTATGTTATTTCAGTACATAATCCTATGGGCCGCTACATTTACACTAAATTCACGATGAACTTCTAACTACCGCTTAGCGTCATTTCATTCGGAATGGCGCGTCATTTATGATGGGTGGCGTGATCTCTAATAAAAAAGGCCAATAATGATATTGGCCTTTATTTTTATAGGGTTAAACTTGTGACGGTTGAGTTTATAACTGAGTCGCTGCCCACTTTGCGCGACTTTCGCGGCTTTCACTCATTTTGGTTGGTTCACGGAAGGCTTTGTAGGCCTCCACATCGAGAGCCACTAGGCTGACGTCGACTTCTAGGACCAGTTTGCACTCTTTCTTGATGCGCCAAGCGGCCGTGTTGTACAGCTCAGTAAAGGGCAGTGAACTTAAGAATTCGGGGTTGTATTGTGTGTAAACCGCTTGAGTGGGGTAGACCACGAAGGCTAAGTGACGTTTAGGTTCTTTCTTAAATAGTTCTTCGATACCATCGCAGGTGTTGAGCACTTGCATCTCAATGATGTCATCAATATCAAGCAGTTTCTTTTGCGCCAGCTCAGGTGCCAGTTGTTCACCGCTTTCCCAGGCGAGTACATCGGCTTCGCTATGGTTAGTCAGAGCACCAACTTGAGCCGCGCTTAAGCTGAGTGACTGGCGTAGGTAGCTCATTTCGATGGCATTCAAGCCAATGTTCTTAGACATAATCGTGTTCTCAATGCAATAAAAGTAAAATTAGTATTTGATCTTTAACCAGATTTCTTCAACCCATTCCCAAAACGACTCCCAATAGATATCGGTAAAGTCGCCGTTTTTCCAGAAATGTACTTGACCATCTTGGTCGATACAGTAAAAAGCATCACCTTGCTGACAAATGGCAATCATGTCCCTTGGCATACCGATGGACCACGCATAGCAAGTCACTTCGGGCAGGTAGGTGTGCGAGTAGGGATCCGATGCTGTTACTGGCTCTATCGTGCCGTAAATCACATCACTGGCATACAACAGGTATTCTTTTAGCTCCCTTGGCAATGAAATCAGGATTTGCTCTTCGACTTCGACGAGCTGCTCAAATGTGGGTAATTCGAGTGGTACAGGAACAGTTTCGCTGCGTTCTTGGAGTTGCTCAATAATGTCGTGCATGGCATTTCCTGCTGATAGGGCTATGGCGCGGGATTATATACTTAAAAAGACGTTCGATGCGAGAGAGTGCATTTTTCAGCTTATTTTTAATATGTTTTTTCAGGCACTGTAAAATATAAAAAAAGGCGCTGGCACCTTTACAGATAACCAGCGCAAGAGTGGAAGCTTTTTAGTTAAGCGACTGAGGCTCTTAATAAACTGGCTTCATCAACCCGTTTATAGTTAAGCCATGCCTTGTGGTACAACTTATGTGATTCTTGACGTAATTGGGCAATCTGCGCGAGTTCAAACTCACTTAGTGAACGTTGTTGTTTACGAGCATTGGCCTCAATCCTCTGTACTTTTTCATATACCTTGTGTTCAGGACCATTTTTGATATCAGCGATATCCTGTAGGTGTAATTGCACTTCAGCAATCATGCCTGATTGGGGTAAGCGTACCAGTAGATTGAGATCGCGATAGCCGGAGGCTTTAGGTTCAGCAAAGCGGTTTTTTTGTTTCACAACTTGGGTGTGCTCATTCAAAGTTTGGTAGGCCTGCATCAGATCTTGAATGCTGTCGGTCACAATACTTGCCCTTGCAAGGTCGGTAATTTGGCTGGCATCACCGTTAAATTTTGTGGCCACTTTATCGGCTGCTCTTTGGTAACTCTTTACTGGCGGAACAATCACTTGTGCCTGTGAATAATGGGCAATCTTGGTGAGTAATTGAGCGAGCTCAGCTTGTGCATCATAGGCTTGGTGATGGAGCACGGATAAGTCATTCGAGGATTGATGAGGCGCATCGAAGGTCTGACTGCTGAGTGCATATAGACCTTGTAGGTCATGGCTTGATGCCTGTCTTGCACTGTAATTACCACGTTCTGCTTTACTGTCACTGATGTCGAGAGGATTTGCTACACCAGCGCGGCTCGATAATAAGAGTAGAAAAATAAAAAAAGTACGAAATAACTTAGTCATGCGGCCTACTTCCTTATGGGTGAGTTATTCAGGTCACGCACCCACCATAGGCTTCTATTGCTTAATTAAAGCTGAACCAACCATGAAGACTTGTTCATCTTGCGCATGGGGCTCAGTGGTTTAAGGAAATAAAAATGGCGCCACCTGTAACAGTGAGCGCCATTGTTGGCCAGCTTATGCCGCTGAACAGTGATTTAAATTTGGCTTACCAAATTTTTACGCGTTTCTCTGGTGCGATATACATAGCATCGCCAGGTTTTACATCATATGTAGTGTAGAACTCAGGCATGTTAGATAGGGCACCCAGTGCGCGGAATTCCGCAGGTGAGTGTGGATCGGTCGCTACGCGGTTACGCATGGCTTCTTCTTTGGCTTTTGCGCGCCAAATTTGCGTGAAGCCGATGAAGAAACGTTGATCGCCCGTTAAGCCATCGATAACGGGTGCATCTTTACCGTTAAGCGATTTCTTATAAGCACGATAAGCGATAGTCACACCTGACAAGTCACCAATGTTTTCGCCTAAGGTTAAGCTGCCGTTGACATGCAGATCATCAAACACTGCGTAACCATCGTACTGTGCGATTAGCGCTTTGCCGCGAGCAGAGAACTCTTTCAAGTCTTGCTCTGTCCACCAATCACGCATGTTGCCTTCGCCATCGAATTTAGCGCCTTGGTCGTCAAAACCATGGCCCATTTCGTGGCCGATTACCGCACCAATACCACCGTAGTTGACTGCATCGTCAGCCGCCAAATTGAAGAAGGGTGGTTGCAGAATGGCAGCAGGGAACACGATTTCATTCATGGTTGGGTTGTAGTAAGCGTTAACCGTTTGTGGCGTCATGTGCCATTCGTCTTTATCGATTGGCGCGCCCAGTTTGGCTAATGATTTAGCATGTTCAACTTCGCTGGCACGCATAGCGTTACCGACTAAGTCGTCTGCCTTGATGGTCAGCTTACTGTAATCTTCCCATTTGTTCGGGTAACCGATTTTCGGGTTGAATTTTGCTAATTTATCCGCAGCAGCCACTTTAGTGCTGTCGCTCATCCAAGTTAATTCTTTGATGCTGTCGCCGTAAGCACCACGCAGGTTTTCAACCAGTGCTTGCATACGGTCTTTGGCTTCTGGAGTGAAGTGACGTTTGACATACACTTTACCCACAACTTCACCAAGAACGCCATTGACGGCTGCAACGCCACGCTTCCAACGAGGTTCTTGTTCTTCTTGACCATTCAAGGTTTTAGAGAAGAAAGCGAAGTTTTCATTGTCTAACGCTTCACTCAGATTGCTCGCCGCGTGCGTCAGCACTTGCCATTGCATATAGGTTTTCCAAGTGGCTAACTCAGTCGTTTTTAAAACTTCGTTTAACCCTTGGATATAGCTAGGTTGGTTAACTATGATATCGGTTTGCTTGTCAGCGCCAAGAGCGGCTAAGTAGCCTGCCCAATCGATATCCGGTGCCAGTGTTGGCAGATCTTTGACTTGATATAGATTGTAGGTCTTAGTGCTGTCGCGGTTTTCAACCACATCCCAATGCTTGGCAGCAATCGCAGTTTCTAAGGCTAAAATAGCTTCAGCACTGGCTTTAGGGTTAGCGAGACCCGCAAGGGTAAACATTTTTTCGATATGGGCGACATATGCCTTACGGATATTAACGAAGCGTTCTGATTCGTTAAAGTAGTAGTCTTTTTCTGGCAGGCTTAGGCCATATTGATAGAGATGTGTTGCGTAACGGCTAGAGTTTTTCGCATCGATATCGATATAAAATGCTATTGGGGTACCCGCGCCAGCGATTTGGCTGTGGGCGAAGTACTTCACTAATTCATTCTTATCTTTTAAGGTATTAATAGCATCGAATTCGCCTTGGATTGGTGTGACTCCCAGTTTATTGAGTGTCTCAGTATCCATAAATGAACGATATAAATCGGCCACTTTTTGCTCGTCTGTACCAACGGCGAGGTTGGGCGTTGCAGCCACTTCTTCGATAATGGCTTTTACGTCGTCACGTGATTTTTCACGTAAATCGTAGAAAGCGCCAATGCTAGTGCGATCGGATGGGATCTCAGTGTTTTTTAGCCAAGTGCCGTTAACGTATTTATAGAAATCGTCTTGTGGACGAATCGCTTTATCAAAATTAGCAAATTCAATTCCAGAACCTAGTGCTTGAGTCACTGCCGCTGCGGTGGCTGTTTTAGTAGTTTCAGGTGCTTTAACTTCGGCAGCCTTGTCATTACAGGCAGTCAGGCCTGCGATAAGTGAGGCACACAGTCCCCCAATGAGTACTTTTCTCATGTTGTTTCCTTCGAGTTTATTATTGTGCCCATTATTGGGGCTGTTATTTTGGCAAAATGGGATTGCTTCAGGCGCAATGAACTATGTTAATGCCTTACTAGGAATCGAAACAAGGTCATTACACTGTTTATCGTGGATTTATCTTGAGTGATATGTAACTAAAGGTTACCAGTGAGTATATTTAAGTCAGTAGCTGCAAAGTTACCGTATGCAGGCCTTTTCAGGTAAGCGAACGCTTCGATTTATGATTTTAAAATAGGATTAATTCAGTTGCCTAATTAGTTTTGCAGGGTTGCCTGCAACCACTGTTTTGGCCGCGACATTTTTAGTCACTACGGCACCAGCACCGATGACGGCATCATCACCAATATTGATTCCTGGCATTATGATTGCGCCGCCGCCAATCCATACCCGTTTACCGATGTGAATCGCTTTAGCGGTTTCCAAACCTGAGCAACGTAGCTCGGCATCAAGTGGGTGACTTGAGGTATAAAACTGTACATTGGGGCCAATCATAGTCTGCTCGCCAATAGAAATGGGCGCATTATCCTGCAAGGTGACATTCACATTAATGAACACTCTGTCAGCAAGAGTGAGATTGATGCCATAACTGATAAAAATCGGCGTGGAGATAGTTGCGGCTGGCGATTTAAGGGGCATAAGTTGTTGGCAGAGTTGGGCGTACTCAGTGCTATTTTGAGCAATCGTTTGATTTAATTGTCGATTCAGTCGCTGCTGTTGTGTTCTTAAACTTAAGAGTTCGCTGTCAAGACAATCATATTCTTGGCCTGTGATCATCTTTTGGAATTCAGTCATAGCATCTTTCCCTATGGTGATTGCTGTCAATGCGTAAGGGCTAAATAGAAACACAGCTCGCATTGAGCAGCAATTCTTTGCCCTTTGAACTGGTCGGCTTCATAATACGGCAGTTTTCTTTATTGAAGTTGAGTATTAACGTGCGTTTAGACAAATTTATCTGTGAGAGTACCTCACTGACTCGCTCATTAGCGAAAAAAGCCCTGCATCGCGGTGATATTACTTGTGATGGCTTAGTCGTTAAAGACTCGGGTTTTAAAGTGACTGAAGGTATGTGTGTTTGCCTTGAAGGCGAGCCGATTGTCTTAGTGGGCGAGCGTTATTTAATGCTTAACAAACCGGTAGACACTATTTGCTCGACGATAGATGAAACCTACCCTTCGGTATTGAGTTTAGTGGATGTGCCTAAGCCAGAAACTTTGCACATTGCTGGTCGTTTAGATGCCGATACTACAGGGCTCGTGTTGATTACCAGTGATGGTCAATGGTCGCATAAGATCACCTCACCGAAGAAAGAATGCGGCAAACGCTATTTAGTGAAACTCGCTGAGCCTGTGGATGATCGTTTGATTGCGGTATTTGCCGCTGGCGTTGAATTGCGCGGTGAAGATGGTCTAACTAAGCCGGCGTTACTGGAGATTATTGATCCACAATTAGTGCGATTAACCATCACCGAAGGTAAGTATCATCAAGTGAAGCGTATGTTTGCCGCTGTGGGCAATCATGTGCAAGGGTTGCATCGTGAAAGTGTAGGGCAAATTGAATTAGACCCCACCTTAGCACTGGGTGAATGGCGATATTTGACGGCTGAAGAGATAGCTTCAGTCTGATGAGTTTGATGTAAAAAATGCCGCCCGAGTTTTACTTTGGCGGCATTTTTATTTGTGCTAAATAGCTTTTATTATTACTGTTTCTTTAAAATCAGATTACCGCTGATGGTATTCATCTTCACGTTGGCTGCACCAGAGCCTGTTTGGAATGATAACTCTGTGCTTGGTACATATTTTTGTTTTTGCGGTACATCTTGGGTTAAACCGTTGTTGATTTTTCCACCAGGACCACCATCTAAGTTGAAGCTTGCATCGGGAACATCATTAAAGATCACGGTAATATCGCCACTCACACTTTCTAAATTCGCTTTGTTGAAGTTTTTAGCGAGTGACACTTGTGAATCTCCGCTGACGGTTCTGAGCTCGATTTCCTTGGTGACACTAAAGTTAGCATTCACTTCACCTGAGACTTGTTCAATCGTGACTTTTTCTGCTTGAGTGTGGCTTTTTAAGTCACCGCTAACGAGGCGATAATTCATTTCTCCTTTACTGTCAGTGTCCTGAATCGTGCCGGATACGGTTTCTAATTTGATTTTTCCATCAAGAGCTTTGGTCGTGATATCACCAGAGACTGTATGTAACTCAGGTTTACCACTTAAGTTGTTGGCGTTGATATTGCCGCTTACCGTATTCAAATCTAGTTCACCTTGAGTTTCGGCAACTTGCAGATTGGCAGATATGGTATCTGCACTGAGTTTAACCGTTTTTGGGACTTTAATGGTGAGCTGTGATCCTTTGTCATTATTGCCATTATAGTGGCGAGGCATTTTGTCTTCGATATTGAGACTATTTCCCTGTTGCTCAAACACAAAGCCTTCGCTCAATTCATCTAATGTGCCAGTGACACTCACTTCACTCTTATCCCATGTTTGAATGGTCACATCACCGCGTTGGACTTTGATCTGCAGTTGAGTGTCGCTGCTGACACTTAACTGTTTATCAACGCTTTGTGCTGCTAACACATTGCCCATTAAGCCTAAACAGAGTGTCGAAACCAATAGGCTAGCTTTAGTGAGATTGAGGTTACTCATAGGGTGTTTCCTTGTGTCGAGTTTCTAATGGGTAATTTTTGGCCCTGTTGTAATAGGTCGAGCTCACGCTGCTGCACCCAAAGCCACAGTTGCCAAAGTTGTTTATCGGTTGGATTCGCTTGTAAAGCTTGGTAAATCTGTGTTGCCGCGAGCCTTAGCTCAGTTAAACCTTGCTCAACGGGTGCGCTGAAGCTGCTCGTTTGCCACATTAGCGCATTTGGCGCCTGTTCTAGGTTGTCCACTTGCGCTTGGTGTGATGTTGCAATTTGGGTGAGTAATAAATGTAAGGCCACATCCTCTGGTTGCTCTGGCATAGCTTGGTTCTGGGCAAGCTCTGTCTGCTGCATTATGAATGAGTTGAAATAGGGCAATTGGGTATATCCCAATGCCGCTAGAATAATAAACGAAGCCGCTATCGCCCAAGCGTGACTCTTCTGGGATTTGTACGTTTGGGGTATCAGCGTTTTATCCATGCGTTTTTCAATGCCTTGCCACAGATCATGTGTAGGCGACATCTCTTTGGGCGCGCTATTAATCAATTGCTCAAGCTGTTGTTCACGGGAAAGCGGCGTTAACGTCATTACAGCATCTCCTGTAGTAGTTGCTTAGCTCTATGGTATTGGGTCTTACTGGTGCCGACGGCAATGCCAAGTAAGTCAGCGATTTCATCATGTTGATAACCTTCGATTGCACAGAGTACGAAAACCATGCGAGCGCGTTCTGGCAGTTTGAAAATTAACTTATCTAATCCGCTATAGCTGCTATCAGAGCTTAAGGGTTCAGTTTCATGTTCCAGCGGAATAAATCGTGACCAAAAGGACTTTTGTTTACGAATGCTGCTCAATGCCTGATTGACACAAATACTGTGTAACCAAGTGGAAAACTGACTCTCACCTCGAAATTGTGGCAACTTCTGCCACACTAAAATAAAACACTCTTGGGTAATTTCTTCAGCCATAGCGCTATGGCCGCAAAGGCGCAGTGATAGGGCGTAAATACGTTTGTAATGGCTTTGATAAAGCAACTTGAAGGCAGTTCTGTCTCCTTGGCTCGCTAAGGTGACCAGTTCAAAGTCAGACATTGAGCCATTGAGTGGGAGGATCCCTGCTGTCACTGTAATTTCCTGCCATAATGATTGAGTGTTGTAGTTTTGACGCAGTGGGCGCTACAAAAGGTTTGGAACCTTAAAAAATATATTTTATTTAGATCAATTATCCAGCGTAACATTTTTGTGATTTGTAGTAGAATCCGCCCGGAAAAGTACTGCTAAGCTAATGAAGTAATTCATTTTATATCAATTGATATTATGACACTTACATCTGCTTTGAGACGGTATATTTAACGTAATTAAAACGAAATACTTTGTAGTAACGGTAGGATATCACCCTGAAGAACTAAGTTAAAAATAATGCGCTACTCACAGTATGGGAGCTTAAATCGACAAGCTATCAAAGTATTTGATGTGAACTTTTAATGTATTGCTATGTTTGCGCTGTTAAAGGCTTAATTTCCAGCTATCTTTTTAAGATAGATTACATATTCGGGGACTTTCTATGTTTATCCGCTCAAAGTTGTTACTCAGTGCTGCAGTGTCTATTTCGGCACTAATTGCCATGTTTGGATTACAACTCTATTCAAATTCGGTGAAATCGGAACTTTCTAACGCGGCTCAAAGTGTGCTTGATTTAGAGCGCGACGTCTTAATTTTGCGTAAAAATGAAAAGGACTTTTTCGCTCGCAAGGATTTGAAATATGTCGAGCTGCATAAGCAAAGCCACATGGCAATCGACAGTATTGTCCCTGAGTTAGAGAAAGTCTTTAAAGAATATGGGGTGTCGACTGCCTCACTTGAAAGTTTTGACCGTAATTTAAATCAGTATCAAGCCGCTTTTTCTGAAGTGGTGCAGCTACAACAAGAGATTGGCTTAACACCTAAAACAGGTTTGTACGGTACGTTACGAGCTGCGGTGCATAACGTTGAAACGCTACTCAAGGAATTTGATCAGCCCGCACTCGAAGCCGCAATGCTGCAACTTAGGCGTAACGAAAAGGATTTTATGCTGCGTCGTGAGCTAAGTTATGTCGAAACCTTCGATATTAATATTGGTAAGTTTAATGACAAGCTTCATGCCTCGAGTATCGATATTGATACTCAACGAAAAATTGAAGAGCTTATTACTCAGTATCATAAAGATTTTAAAAGCTTAATTAATAAAGAGCAGCAACTCGGTTTGACAGAGAAGGATGGCACTATGGCGCGAGTTTTAGCTGCAAACCAGCAAACTGAGAGCAGTACGAGTGACTTGAAAAACTTGGCTCTTAAGGCGATTGATGATGCTGAGAGTCGTAGCGTTAATGTCGGTATTACTGTGTTTATCTTTATTGCGTTACTACTATCAATCATTACCTACTTGATTATCCGCAGTATTATCGCGCCTGTTGAGCGTATCACGCAGATCATTTCTCGCATCGAGGTGAGTAAAGATCTGACATTGAGGTGCGATGCCTCCACCCAAGACGAACTTGGTGAAATTGCACAGCATTTCAATAGCATGGTGAGTAGCTTCCAACAGCTGATTGAGCAAGTGATTGAGTCGGTCGCAACGATTAACACTTCCTGTAAACGTGTTTCAGAAAATGCCATGCTCGCCTCCGAAGGTGTGGGCCAACAACTTAATGAGACCGACATGGTCGCAACAGCAATCACTGAGATGGGCGCAACGATTGAGGAAATCGCTAAAACAACCGAATTGGCGGCATCAAAAGCGGGTCAGACCCACGATAATGCCCAAAGTGGTCAATTAGAGGTTGAGCAAACGATACATAAAATCCAGTCACTTGCTGAGCAGTTGAATAGCTCAGCAGCGGTCGTTAATGAATTGGAACGTGACAGCGAGACTATCGGTAGCGTGTTAGATGTGATCCGCGGCATTGCTGAGCAGACCAATCTTTTAGCCTTGAACGCCGCGATTGAAGCGGCGCGTGCGGGTGAGCAGGGCCGTGGTTTTGCTGTGGTTGCCGATGAAGTACGTAACTTAGCGATGCGGACGCAATCGTCAACCCAAGAGATTGCTAACATCATTCAAACCCTGCAGACGCGTACCCGATCGATTGTGCAATTGATGGAATCTAGCCAAAAACAAGGCGTTGAAAGCGCTGAACAAGCGGCAAGTGCTGGCGCTTTATTGAAGCTTATCAATAACGACGTGCGTAATATTATGGACATGAGCACTCAAATTGCGGCGGCTATTGAAGAGCAAAGTATGGTGGCGGCTGAAGTGAACAAGAACGTGGTGGTGATCCGCGATATCGCTGAGGAGTCATCCCATGCGGCAGATGCAAATGCGTCGGCATCGGATGAGCTGAAAGCGCAGGCTGAATTCTTATTCCGTGCGGTGAGTAATTTTAAAATCTAATGCGTAGAAGCCAGTTTACATCTGATGATCAGAAGCTGGCTTAAAAAATACACTAACAAAAACGCACTCCGAGGAGTGCGTTTTTATGTCTGAGTGATGAGCTCTGCAAGCTTAGTGATTCGTTAAAACAGTAAGCTGTGCATTGGAACCGCTCAGATTAGTCAGAACGTTCAGTGACTATGATGAGTGACCGAACTATTAGTGACGGAACATGGCAGAAATAGACTCTTCGTTGCTTACGCGACGAATTGCCTCAGCCAGTACCGCAGACATAGTTAACTGAGTCACTTTAGCCACTTTCAACATTTCTGGGCTTAAAGGAACTGTGTCAGTCACAATCACTTCATCAATCACAGAGTTAGCGATATTTTCAGCCGCTTTGCCAGAGAAGACTGGGTGAGTTGCGTAAGCAAATACGCGGTTCGCACCATGTTCTTTTAAGGCTTCAGCCGCTTTACACAGAGTGCCGCCTGTGTCGATCATATCGTCAACGATAATGCAGTCACGACCTTGAACATCACCAATGATGTGCATAACTTGCGCAACGTTCGCTTGTGGGCGACGTTTATCAATGATCGCTAAATCAGAATCATCCAACAGTTTTGCTACTGCGCGAGCGCGAACAACACCACCGATGTCTGGAGAAACAACGACTGGATTATCTAAGTTCTTCGCTAACATATCTTCTAGCAGCACTGGGCTACCAAATACGTTATCAACAGGAACGTCGAAGAAACCTTGGATTTGCTCAGCGTGCAGGTCACAGGTCAGAACGCGGTCAACACCCACGCTAGACAGGAAATCGGCAACCACTTTTGCAGTAATAGGTACACGGGCGCTACGAACGCGACGGTCTTGACGAGCATAACCAAAGTAAGGAATAACCGCTGTGATACGGCCAGCAGATGCACGGCGCAGCGCGTCAACCATCACGATGAGTTCCATCAGGTTGTCGTTTGTCGGCGCACAAGTGGATTGGATGATGAACACATCGGCTCCACGTACATTTTCGTTAATTTGGACACTGATTTCACCATCGCTGAAACGACCAACCACTGCGTCTCCGAGTTTGCAAAATAGACGATCGGCTATCTTTTTAGCGAGACTGGGGGTGGCGTTCCCAGCAAAGAGCTTGATGTCGGGCACTGTATGAACCTCAGGCGTTTGCTTTATATTTTAGTGGCTAGAGTAACGACGATGTAGGGACGGGAGGAACCCGAGGCGTTATCGTTAAGTGGTTACTCTAGAAGAAAGTAGTTTAAGGGTGACTGAGTCGCGTGATGAGCGGCGAAAGATTCATCCCTTGTGCAACAAATCCTTGCATTTCAGACGGTAATTTCGCCAAGGCTGCGAGAGCTTGTTGCTTTTGTGTGAATTCCCCGAACACGCATGCGCCTGTTCCTGTCATTCTCGACGGCGCATATTCTAGCAGCCAGCCTAATGCCTTGGCAACTTGAGGGTATTTAGAAACGACTAGTTTTTGACAATCATTTGCCCAAGGTTGGTTCATTAAGGTATCTATGGCCAGTTTCGGGGTATCACGTGGTAAAAGTGGATCTTGGAATACTTCAGCGGTGGATACATGGGCATCGGGTGCGATGATTAAGTACCAAGGCTCACTCGGATTTACCGCTTGTAAGCGTTCACCTACACCTTCGGCAAAAGCGGCGAAACCATGAATAAAAACAGGAATATCGGCACCAAGTTTAAGGCCGATTTTAGCCAGTTCTTCGGTCGATAATTGGGTGTTCCATAATGTGTTCAGTGCCACTAAGGTGGTGGCAGCATCTGACGAGCCGCCACCTAAACCTCCGCCCATGGGTAGACGTTTATCCAACCAGATTTCGGCGCCGCCACTAAAGCCTGTGGTTTGTTGTAATGATTTTGCGGCTCGCAGAATTAAGTTATCGCTATCGGCGACAACATTAGAGATATTGGAGTGCAAAATCAGTTCTGCGGTTTCAGTGACCTTAAAATCGAGCATGTCACAGTAATCAATAAACTGAAACAAGGTTTGCAGTTCATGATAACCATCTGCGCGGCGACCATTCACGTGTAAGAATAAGTTAAGCTTTGCTGGTGCTGGCCAATGGCGTGAAATTGCTGCGGGCATGCTAAGGTTTCTCTTCGAGTATGATTGCAGGCTTGCCGAGGGCTTGCCATTGATTCAGTTGTAGTTTGAGTTGTAAATCACCACGTTCAAGCTTTAATTGATGGGGCACACTGGCGCCGCTCTGGGATTGCCAACTTAAAAATGCGACCTGCCAAGGTGGCGGAGTTTGAGTATTGGTTAGCTGTTTAGGTTTGCCTTGGCTATCGCGTGCGATGACCTGATCATTGGGGCCAACTTGGCCAGTGATCCACAAAGGTAAATCGGCCAAGGGGATGGACCAACCGCTGACACGCTCGAGTAAACGTTGGGCATTATCGTCGCGAAAGTCTTTGCCATCGATATGCAAATGGGCCGAGTTCGGGGTTGAGTTAAGCGTCAACACAGTCGTACCTAGCATAGTGGTGAGTGTCAGTTCGTCGCGATCTTCACTGTGGCGCCAGTAGATATTAGCGCTGAGCTTATCGTCAGGAGTTTTTATCGCCAGTTTACCCTGTAATTCCCAAGCGGTTGCTTGGCGCGCATCCGTGACTGTGATTGGGCTTAGGTCAGTCATCGGCGGCAAGGTTTCACACCCCGCCAGCAAGAGTAGGGCGCTTAAGGTAAAACAAGAGAAAATGGTTTTTGTGAGGCGCTTCAAATTATTCATCTATGACTGATATACCAAAGTCCTTATGATACGAGGGCTTGGAAAGAATACCAATGCCAAACGTAAAATTTCCATCGGCGGTCACTTAGATTTGTTCCTTCGGGGCAAATCCAGCCTTACCTATCATTGATAGAAAATTTAGGTAAGAAGTTAGACCTTTATTCGGTTTTGTTAAGCGTATTCTGTTTTTAGTTGGGCCGATTCAGTAGAATGCCCTTATTAAGAGAGTCGCCAAGAATCTAGAAAGAGTCAGATGAGCCTTGTAGCAATCGGTATTAACCATAAAACAGCCACGGTAGACCTGCGCGAGAAAGTTGCCTTCTCTCCGGACAAAATTCATGACGCTATGAAGAGTCTGGCCAGTCGTACACGCTCGGGTGAAGCCGTTATTGTCTCGACCTGTAATCGCACTGAGTTGTATTGCAACAACGGCGATGAGGCCGACATTATTGCGTGGCTTGAAGAATATCACGGCCTTGATCATAAGGACGTCGCGCCTTGTCTCTATAATTATCACGGTCAGGATGCCGTCAGGCATTTGATGCGTGTGGCCTCTGGGCTCGATTCGTTGATCTTGGGTGAGCCGCAAATTCTCGGCCAAGTAAAACAAGCATTCGTTAAGGCCAAAGAGGCTGGAACGGTTGCCTTAACCATAGACAGACTCTTTCAAAATACCTTTTCTGTCGCCAAAAAAGTCCGTACCGATACTGAAATCGGCGCCGCCGCAGTATCTGTGGCATTTGCCGCGGTTAGCATGGCGAAACATATTTTCTCGTCGATATCGACCACGAAAGTGCTATTGATTGGCGCGGGTGAAACCATAGAGTTGGTTGCTAAACATCTTAAAGACAACGGCGTGGCGTCTATGGTCGTAGCAAACCGGACGTTAGAGCGCGCCCAAGGCATGTGTGAGGAGTTTGGCGCAACAGCAATTACACTGGCACAGATACCAGATTATCTCCCAAAAGCCGATATCGTGATATCCTCTACCGCCAGCCCTCTGCCTATCCTAGGTAAAGGCATGGTCGAAAAAGCGCTAAAGCAGCGTCGCCATCAACCTATGTTATTGGTTGATATAGCAGTTCCCCGGGATATTGAGCCGGAAGTCGCCGATTTGGATGACGCGTTTCTGTATACAGTGGACGACCTGCATAGCATTATTGAACAGAATATGGCTTCTCGAAAAGAAGCCGCCGAGCAAGCTGAAGTAATTACTGAAGAACAATCTTTCCTATTTATGGATTGGATCCGTTCTTTAGAGTCGGTCGACAGTATTCGCGAGTATCGCAGCCAGAGCATGGCGGTAAAAGATGAGTTAGTGGAACGCGCCCTGAATAAATTAGCCCAGGGCTCAGACACTGAGCAGGTATTGATTGAACTAGCCAATCGCCTGACCAATAAACTTATCCACGCACCGACACAGGCCCTCACGGCAGCGAGTCGTCAGGGCGATTTGAATACTCTCGGTCAGTTAAGATCAGCGCTTGGATTAGATAAACACTAAGGTTAGCGAGTTAAATGAAGGAATCCGTTATCCGCAAGCTGGAAGGCTTGCTCGAGCGCAATGAAGAAGTCATGGCTTTGCTGGGTGATGCTAGCGTCATTTCGGATCAAGACAGGTTTCGTGCGTTATCGAAAGAATACGCCCAGTTAGAAGACGTTGTTGCTGGCTTTAAAGCCTATCAGCAAGCGCAGGCCGATCTCGATTCTGCCAAAGAAATGCTGGAAGAAGACGATGCTGAAATGCGTGAAATGGCGCAGGAAGAGATGAAAGCCGCTAAGGCCAAACTCGAGCAGCTCGAAGACGAATTGCAAATTCTATTATTGCCAAAAGATCCTGACGACGATAAAAATGCCTTCGTTGAGATCCGCGCTGGTGCAGGCGGTGACGAAGCGGCTATTTTTGCCGGTGATTTATTCCGCATGTACAGCCGTTATGCTGAAGCGAATCGCTGGCAGATCGAAATCATGAGCTGTAACGAAGGTGAACATGGTGGCTTTAAAGAAGTGATCATGAAGGTCAGCGGTGACGGCGTATACGGCAAACTTAAGTTTGAATCCGGCGGCCACCGTGTACAGCGTGTGCCAGAAACCGAATCCCAAGGACGTGTGCATACTTCAGCGGTTACTGTTGTGGTACTCCACGAAGTACCTGAAGCTGAAGCGATTTCAATCAATCCAGCCGATCTGAAAGTTGATACCTACCGTTCATCGGGCGCGGGTGGTCAGCACGTTAACAAAACTGACTCAGCTATTCGAATCACCCATATTCCTACTGGGATCGTGGTGGAATGCCAAGATCAACGTTCGCAACACAAGAACCGTGCCCAAGCCATGAGTGTACTGGCCGCACGTATTCAAGCTGTTGAAGACGAAAAACGCCGTAGCGCCGAAGAATCGACCCGTCGTAGTCTGGTTGCCAGTGGCGATCGCTCCGAACGTGTACGTACTTATAACTTCCCGCAAGGCCGCGTGAGCGAACACCGCATCAACTTGACCTTATATCGCTTGAACGAAGTGATGGAAGGCGATCTCGATGCGATTTTATTGCCTTTGATGCAAGAGCATCAAGCCGATCAGTTAGCCGCACTGGCTGACGAGCAGGGGTAATTTTGTCAGATCAATCTAGCATAGCCGAAGCCCTGCAATGGGCTTATGTGCAGTTAGCATCAACCTCTGAATCCGCTCATCTGGATGCAGAGGTTTTGTTGTTATATTGCCTCAATAAAAGCCGCAGCTATTTGTATACTTGGCCTGAAAAATCCCTAACGGTTGAACAGTGGAAACGCTTCCAGCAAATGGTACAGAAACGCCAAAAAGGCGTACCTGTGGCACATATTGTCGGTGAGCGCGAATTTTGGTCGTTGCCTTTTATCGTGAACGACACCACTTTGATCCCGCGTCCTGATACGGAAATTCTGGTTGAAACCGCCTTGAACATGCCGCTTTCCACCTACGCCAAAGTGCTCGATTTAGGCACAGGCACTGGGGCGATTGCGCTGGCGTTGGCGTCTGAGCGTGAGTCATGGCAAATCACCGCGGTCGATAAAGTCGATGATGCCGTGGCTTTGGCTATCGCGAACCGCGAGAACTTAAAGCTGCCACAGGTCGAAATTCTCCAGAGTGACTGGTTCAGTGCCGTAAAGTCGCGGGACTTTGATTTAATCGTCTCAAATCCGCCCTATATTGATGAAGCTGACGAACACTTGCACCAAGGTGACGTGCGTTTCGAGCCCCAAAGCGCGTTAACCGCCGCCGAGGAAGGCTTTGCCGATCTTTATTATATTGCCAACACTGCCCGAGATTACTTAAAGCCTAACGGCTATATCCTGCTCGAACATGGTTTTGAGCAGGCTGTGAAACTCAGGGCTAAGCTTATCGAACTGGGCTACGAGAATGTCGCCACAGTGCGAGACTTTGGCAGTAATGACAGATGCACTATGGGTAAATGGGCAGAGTAAGTTACTAAAAATAAATTCGATGACCCATAGAATAATGATGAGACTTTAGACTTATTATCTCAAATATAACGCTATTGCCAATCTGCAATAGCGTTTTTTATGTATAGATATTTGCTTAAAATAGTGTCTTCAGTGAATATAAGATGACTATTCTTAGGAAATATAGTTATGGGATATAGTTTAATCAGCTGTGGAATGGGAAATTTTTCTTCAGCATTTGCTATATATTTTATATAGCGTTAATAGAAATAACGTAATTAATTATGATGAAAATGGATTTTTACTAGAATTCTAAGTTAAATTTTTGCTTCGCAACATAATGCCAGCATTTACTGGCATTATGGGTTTTAAATTTATAGTTTTAGAAGCTGTAGCCTATTCCTACAGTGAAGCTCGTCATTTCAAATACTCCAGAATCCTGGTACGCTAATGTTGTCATAATTTCGAAGCCATTATAAAAACGACAACGCCAACCTAATGCGGCATATAAGCCATAGCCATCGTCTGAATACTCCTCTATAGTTATAACATCATCACTACTATTTCCGTAGTCATTCAATTGATAATTAGCTTTAGATTGAGATAATCCGGCCTTAAATATCGCATTATGTCTTGCTGATATTTGGTATGTATATGTGCCAGCAAGCCGAGAGGAATAAGAGTTCTCCAACACGTAATCGTCAAAAACACCATGTATTGCTGCGGTAAAAGGCTCACTTTGAAATGGTGTGTAACCTACTTCTACTCCCCAATCTGGGGTGAATTGATAGCGATAGGCAAAGTCATAATGGGTAATCCCCCCATAGTCTTCTGTTGAGCCTAAACCCAAGCCTGCAGAGAAACCATGGGTTTCGTCTGCGCTAGATGCTGTAGTGGAAATGAGTAAAGCTAAAAGTATAAATAAGCGTTTCATTGTACTTCCTGTAATCACATTAATCCATGAACGCTAAAAGTAACAGATTTGGTTGCTAATTGTAAATGTTTTGATTTTTATTTATTTCGTATGGTCTCCCGATAAGTGGACAGATGTCAGTAAGTTTATATTGAGACAAATGCAATAATTTATTATTTCTTCTTAGACTTCAGTAATTCGCTATATATTTTACTTGGTAAAGAGTGATTATTGTTAAATCCTCATTATTTCTGAATGAACTAAATTAGATTTTTATAGTATGTTTTGTGTTGGTTGTATTCGTATACAGTGTGCGGAAATACATTTTTAATGAATGGGAGTTATTTCATTCAGATTTAAGGTTTGATTTTTATGTACCATAATAATTTAAAGTTTTTATGTTAACGCTATTTTTGATAGCCACGATTTCAAATCCAAAGTGCGAGATTTGGCAACTAAACCACTATTTTATTATCCAGTTATAACACTAGGTTACTCGCTCCTTCCTGCATACTGTTCTATTTTTTCGAATGTTTAGGTCGTGATTTCGCGTTATTCTTTTGTAAACTTCCTTGTTATTCTGCCTCCATCAGCAAAGCGTTTGCGTCTTGTGTTAGCCGTATGATCTTGGCGTTTCACGTATCGCTTTGCTCAACCGATAGGAGAGCAGCAATGAAAGTATTAAGTCAGTTTTCCGCCAAAGCCGCGATGGATGGCGATGGGGTCAATATTCGCCGTGTCGCCGATTTTGTGACGACTAAATTTGATCCTTTCTTGATGATCGACGAAATAAAATCCGATGATGAACAAGATTTTATTGGTGGCTTCCCCGCACATCCCCATCGCGGGATGGAGACCTTCACTTACATTCGTAAGGGCGGTTTTGAGCACCGTGACCAAATGGGTAATGTGAAGGCGATTTGTGCCGGCGATGTGCAGTGGATGAGTACCGGGTTCGGGGTAGTGCATTCTGAAATGCCACTTGCCGATGCTGTCGATGGTCTGCATGGATTCCAAATTTGGGTCAATATGCCCGCCAAAGACAAGTTGCGTCCAGCGAAGTATCAAGATACCGCGGGTAGTGCGAGCGTTGAAGTGACCAATAACACTGGCGCTAGCTTAAAAGCCTTAGCGGGTGATTGGGGCTTTAAAGATCAACCGCTTATTAGTGCGACCATCCAAGGATTAGCGGGCGAAGCAGCCATTGCCGATCTGAGCCTAGCACCAAATGCTGAGGCCACGTTTGATTTGTCTCAACACGAGTTTGTCGCCTTGTACTTGTACCAAGGTGACTTAAGTAAAGGTGAAGACTCACAGTGGTCATATCATCAGGGCGAGTTTTTAGTGCTTGATAGCCAAAGTGTGCTTAAGCTTAAAGCCGATGAGCGTGGCGCTGGGATGTTACTGTTTGCGGGTAAACCTATCCGTGAAAAAATCGTCCAGATGGGTCCATTTGTAATGAACACCCAAGCGGAAATTCAGCAGGCGATTCGCGATTATCAAGAAGGGCGTTTCGGCCAGATCGCGTAATTTGTTAAATCTGCCGTGCTGAGCTAATTCTAAATCCAAGCCAATTTAAGTTTAAGCCCTGTATTCCTGCAGGGCTTTTTTGTTGCTGTTTACGCCTGCTATGTCTATTGCTTAAGGACTTGAGGCAAAAGCCGCGCTTTGTTGCTACAATAGCCGTGCTTTTGGGTTGAGCGAGCCTAGCGCTTAAATCTAAACTCAAGCTAGCCCAAAGTTAACCTGAATCTTGATAGACCAGTTAAATCGATAAGTAACGCAATTTCAGTAACCTAGCAGCCGCTTCGTTACCCACCACAGGATATTCACCTTGAGCAACTCTGATACTAAGCCTAATCCATCAATGGCTTTTTCGACTCTTAAGCTAAAACCCGAACTGCTTGAGAACCTTTCTTCTATGGGCTACAACGAGATGACGCCAATTCAGGCGCAAAGTTTGCCACCCATTTTAGCGGGGCAGGATGTGATAGGTCAGGGTAAAACTGGCTCGGGTAAAACGGCCGCCTTCGGCTTAGGATTACTGAACAAGTTAGACGTTAAACGCTTTCGCATTCAAACCTTAGTGTTATGCCCAACCCGCGAGTTGGCCGACCAAGTGGCGCAGGAAATCCGCACCCTTGCCCGTGGTATTCATAACGTTAAAGTACTGACACTTTGCGGCGGTGTGCCTATGGGGCCACAGGTTGGATCGCTGGAACACGGCGCGCACATTATTGTGGGTACGCCTGGCCGTATCGTCGATCACTTAGATCGCAATCGCTTAGATTTAAGCAATCTCAACATGTTAGTGCTCGATGAAGCCGATCGCATGTTAGAAATGGGCTTCCAACCCGCCCTCGATGCGATTATCGAACAAGCCCCGCGTGAGCGTCAGACGCTGCTATTCAGCGCGACGTTCCCTGAGCAAATTCAATCGATTGCTAAGCAAATCATGTATGACCCAAGCATGGTTAAAGTTGAAGGTAATCACGACAGCTTGAGCATCGCCCAACATTTTTATCACTTAGACGATGATAAGGCGCGTATGCAAGCGCTGCAATTATTGTTGTTAGAACATAAGCCTGAAAGCGCAGTGGTGTTCTGTAACACTAAACGCGAAACTCAAAAAGTGGCCGATGAGCTCGAAGGTTTAGGCTTTAGCGTATTGGCTTTGCACGGTGATTTAGAGCAAAGAGACAGGGACGAAACCCTGCTGCAATTTGCTAATAAGAGTGCCTGTGTATTAGTGGCGACTGACGTTGCCGCCCGTGGTTTAGATATCGATGCGCTGGATGCCGTGTTTAACTATCACGTTGCCTACGACACCGAAGTCCACATTCACCGTATCGGTCGTACTGGCCGTGCGGGCAGTAAAGGCGCCGCTTATACCTTCTATAACGACCAAGACGGTTACAAGATTGCCTTGTTAGAAGAGTATTTAGAGCGCGAAATTACCAGCGAATCACTGCCATCTGAAAGCCTGCTCGGCAACACGCCTGCAGCGCCAACCATGATCACTTTGCAGATCGATGGCGGTAAGAAGGAGAAACTGCGTCCAGGGGATATCTTAGGCGCGCTGACGGGCGAAAACGGTATCGAAGGCTCACAGGTGGGTAAAATCCAAGTGACCGATTACCGCGCCTATGTGGCCGTTAATCGTAAGGTTGCCAAGAAAGCGCTGAACAAAATTACTGGCGGCCGCATTAAAGGTAAATCTTACCGCGCTTGGCCAATGGAGTAAGCTTGGCCAATGGAGTAAGCTTGGCTTAGCTTGAGTTTAATCGTACCTCGATTTAATTCACTTCACTTTTAAAGGGAATAAACTCAGGTTTATTCCCTTTTTTGTTGGGTGTGATTAATGCAATGACTGAGTCTTTTTGTTTTGTAAATGTTAATTCCGGCAGGAGGTTAAGTAACACTTTGTATTCGCCTGCTTAATTAATATGCCCCTCAGCTTGCCTGTGGTAGAAGTGATTCTGAGTAAAAAATAAATGAGCAGATTAACGGCTTTGTCAGGTGATAAGGCGTGCATCGGTTTGGAGTATTTATGTTTCGAAGGACTATTTTACTAAGTATCTTTTTGAGCGCAGCGAGCGCTGCATCAATTCAACCAGAGTTGCAACCAGAGTCACAACCAGAGCGGCAATTAGAGTCTAAGCCAGAGCCGCAACCGTTACAGCATTTCATCTACATTAACCATCGTGAGGCTAACGGAGAAAACATTCGTGCCGACAAGGCGCTGCACGATCCCCGTTTTGGCGGTGCGCAGATTGTTTATACTTGGCGCAGTTTAGAGCCTAAGCAGGGCGAATATGATTTCAGTGCGATTAGGGCCGATATTGCGTATCTCGATTCGATAGGCAAAAAATTGTGGATCCAGCTGCAAGAGAAATCCTTTACACCCAGAGTCAATGTGCCGCGTTATTTGCTCGATGATCCGATTTATCAAGGAGGTGTGTTGAAGCAAAGCATGTTGAGCGCGCCAGAGCGTGATCCCAATAAACCGGTGACGGATGATGAGTATGGCTGGTCAGCCAAAATGTGGGAGCCCTCAGTGCGTGCGCGTTATCAACAATTGGTGTGTCAGCTTGGCCAAGAGTTTGATGGGAAAATTGCGGGCATTAACTTTAGTGAAAGCTCAATTGATGTGGGGACTGAAAACGCCGATGGAACGACCACCTTCCCCAGTGATTTTAATCCTAAAGCCTATATCGATGCGATTGGCGAGAATATGCAGGTATTAGCTGAGTCATTTCAGCATTCAACCGCTATGGTGTATTTGAACTTTTTGCCAGACGAATGGCTGCCATGGAATGACAAAGGCTATATGCGAGGCTTATTTGCGCAAGCCAAATCGCTCAACATGGGTGTGGGTGGCCCAGATTTGATGCCTTACCGTAAAAGTCATATGGCACAAAGTTATGCCTTTATTAAAGAGTACCCAGCGACACTGGTGAAAGGTATGGCGGTGCAAGACGGTAATTTGCGGCAGATTAATCCTAAAACGGGTAAAAAGAATACTGTGCCTGAGCTGCTGGATTTTGCGCAAAATTACCTAGGCTTAGACTACATTTTTTGGGTTGAAGATGAACCTTATTTTACGGATGAAGTCCTGCAGCAGTTGCCAGATACAAAGGCGAATTAACTTAGGTTGCCGTTTTAGGCTGTTTTTAAGGCAGTGATTGTTCAAGCCGATTATTGTTCAAAGCGTAGATAACGAGCTAAGCATCGATAAAGACAAACTAAGACAAACTAAGACAAACTAAGACAAACAAAAACGCCCAATTCCATACGGAGTTGGGCGTTTCTGTTTAGGACTTAATACGGCTAAATCGCTAAGCAAGTTCGCTTAGCTTTTGCATTAATCCTGTGAGTGTCTTGGACGACTCGCACCATTATTTGGGCGACGGGTGTTTTTCTTTGGGCCATTGGCGTAAGGATTCTCACCCGCTTGGCCACGATTCTCGCCAGCACCTGAACGGCTTTCAGTTGGACGACTAGCGCCTGCGCTATTGGCTCGGCCATCGTTTGAACGTGGTGGACGAGGTTTGGCATCACTGCGGGGGGCGCTACTGGCTTCACCGCTGTGTCTTGGATTCTTGTCGTTTGGCTTGTGGCCGCGCGCGACGTCACCGCTGCGTTGACCGTCTTTATGCTCGGCGCTTCTTGGAGCACCATCGCGTGAGCTAGGTTGGTTTGAGCTGCGGGTATTTCTACGGCTTGGTACTGATTTACCGCTACTTTTTCCGCCGCCACCTAAACGTGATTCTGGCAATTCATGGTTAAAGCCTTCAACCATTTCTCGGTCTAATACGCGATTGATCAAACGCTCGATATCGTTCAGCAGTTTGATTTCTTCGTTGCTCACCAGTGACACGGCTTGACCCGATGCGCCAGCGCGGCCAGTACGGCCGATACGATGCACATAATCTTCTGGCACGTTCGGTAAGTCGAAGTTAACCACTTGTGGTAATTGGTCTATGTCTAAACCGCGGGCAGCAATATCGGTTGCAACCAGTACGCGAGCTTGACCATTTTTAAAGTCGGCCAAGGCTTTAGTACGGGCGGTTTGGCTCTTATTACCGTGGATAGCGGCGGCTTTGATACCTGCCTCTTCAAGGCTTTTCGCCAGACGGTTAGCGCCATGTTTAGTGCGCGAGAATACCAACACTTGTTGCCAATCGTTTTGCTTGATGAGTTGGATCAAAAGTGCCGATTTTTGGCTCTTATCAACTGGGCAAACCCATTGTTTTACTGTGGTCGCCGCCGCGTTACGTGGCGTGACCGAAATTTCGACTGGATCATTGACTAGGCCTTTTGCCAGCTCACGAATTTCATCGGAGAAGGTGGCTGAGAACATCAGGTTTTGACGTTGCTTAGGTAAAATGGCTAGGATCTTACGGATGTCGCGGATAAAGCCCATGTCGAGCATGCGATCGGCTTCATCTAACACTAAGATCTCAAGCTGGCTGAATTTTACCGCTTTTTGATTATATAGATCCATCAATCGACCCGGCGTCGCGACTAATACGTCGACACCGTGGCGCAATTTCGCGATTTGTGGATTGATAGGCACGCCACCAAATATCACCGCTGAGCGCAGTGGTAAATTCTTACCATAGGTTTCAACACTTTCTGCAACCTGAGCTGCCAATTCGCGTGTCGGAGTTAACACTAATGCGCGCACTTGGCCTGCTTGGGCACGGTTACCTTTACTTAGGAGTTCGAGCATAGGTAGGGTGAAACCTGCTGTTTTACCTGTTCCTGTTTGGGCGGCCGCCATCACATCTTTGCCTTGAAGCACAGCGGGAATTGCTTGAGCTTGGATTGGCGAAGGTGTGTCGTAGCCTTGTTCGGCAACGGCTTTAAGTATCGGGGCCGATAAGCCCAGGGAGGTAAAACTCATAGATTGGTCTCTTGTGGCAACACTGTGCTGCATTTATGGTCAATAGCCAGGTCTGCTGGCGGGCGTGCAGCTTACAGGATCAGGGCTTTAAGTGCCATCTAATAAAGGTTTTTGGGTTGGGTTTCATTCATATTGGCACATAAATCGCTTGTCGGCGGCTTTCACTCGGCCTCGCTTATCTTTTAGGCGCAAGTTTAGATGGCAGAGTTTGAGGTTATGGAAGTTAATTGATTTCAAGGAACAAGATGACTATTAGGCTTATTTCATCATATCAATTGAAGTCATAGGTATTTTTTTATCTAGAGTTAGAATGAGTTAGCGGTAGATCACGCTACAATAATGAGAGTGGTATAAACTAAAGTCGATTGGAGTAGAATTAATCAATGACGCAATTGGTTTAGCTATTTGTTCAGTTCGTGATTGATGTTATTTGCTGAATTTTTAACAATGAACCGAGCGAAAGAATTATTGAGTGTTTTCACAGTCACGTTTAACTGAGTCATTCATGTTTAACCGAGTCATTCATGTTTAACTTAGTTATTTAGATGGAGTGGCTTAAGAGCAGTTCTCTGCATGCTTGCGATTTATCTCACGTTTATTTTAGGATGAGGCATTGTGGGAACGGTTAAACGCCTCTCATTTATAGGTGGATTATGACAGCGATACAGCATATTGAACGCCTTGCACGAGGACGCAGTGAACAAGCCGTCGCTGTGATTAAAAATGTGCAGCAGATGTCAAATATCCCCATGCATGAGATGCAACTCGCGCTTAAACAATTGCTCAACTGTGGCCGAATTGCTCTGCATTTTCATCCCGATAGAATCGATAGCCGTGGTATGACTGTGGCCGAAGGTTTACTGCGCGATGGTCAATACCGCAGCCAGTTTGAGACCCATATTTCTAATGGTCAGTTGTCACCTGAGTTAGGTGGCCCACGGGATCATTGGGAAAATCAGCTTTTTGGGGATGTATACAAGGGCACTAAATCTCGGCCTAAATACGGTGCACTCGATCTGGGGATGTGGCAGGACGGTCCCGCCCCGCGCTTTGGTAGCTGCTATTTTCTGACTCATACGAGTGCGATGGCGCGCTCAACCTTTAGTTATCTCGACTCGTATCGTAATCCGAAAGAGAAGGGCACACTGTCATGTTTCGATGATATTTTAGCGGCGCTGCTGACTGAGAGTTTTGAGCGTCACTATGCCTTAGGCAAATCCGACTTTAAGCCGCTGAATGTGATCCATTATTTGGGGCATCAGCTCAATGCTTCCTTGCTGTCACGTTTCGAGCGGCCGCTATCGAATAATCTTGACCATTATATAGAGGCGCAGATCCATGGCGATGTTTCCCTCGATGAAGATATCGCCATGCTGGTGGCGGATCCCAGTTTTAAGGGTACTGATATTGGCGCAAGCTTAAGTAAAATTTGCGATAAATATGATATTGAGCTGCAATATCATGGTGGCTTTAGCCTGCATACGGCGCAGATCCCCAGTGATTTCCGTGGGCCAACTATGCCATCGCTGGCTAATCGGATTGCCATAGAAGACAGAGTTGATGCCCATGCCATAGGCGTGGCGGCGCGGGATTTATACCATTCCCCCCAGCATTGGCGTGAGCGCGGTAATCGTGCGCAAGTCGCCCATGAACTTAAGTTGCTCTGGCATGTACTAGTGAAATACGGTGGAGTGCAATAAGCGCGAACTCTTTAAAAATGCTTAATTGTAAACGTAAGCATTAACAACAAAATGAGTTTAGGGCGTAAATAAAACAGCGAGATAACATCAGGTTAACTCGCTGTTTTTCTATAGATATTTTATCGTTAAGGTCGCCTAGCAACCAGTGTCGACTTTTTTATAAGTGGGGACGCCCGTTGTCTCCCATTTATAGTCGATATAACAATTTGTCGCTTCGACTTGCGCTTCTGTGGGCGTGGCAAGGTTCAGTTTTTGCTTTGGTGTGGCGATAACTTCATAGGTGCCGTTGGTGGTGTAAATTCGATAGGACCACTCATTCACATTTAGCCCTGCCGCTTTAAAAATTTCTGGCGGAGTCGTGTAAGCCGTACTTGGCGTTATACCGCTGGTGCTGGCAGCCCAAGGCTGATAGTTTTCGCCACGGATTTCGTCGTAAACGACTCTATTCGTGGTGCCGCTGTGAGCAATTTCCGACTTTGATTTGAATAAAGTGACGGCGGATTTCATCGAAGCCAGTGCACCTGAGAGCTGACTCTTATAGGCATCTGATTGTAAATTAATGAATTTAGGTGCAGCTACTACGGCTAATACGCCAAGAATAATAATAACCACAACGAGTTCAATCAGGGTGAAACCAGCATTTTTATTTGGCATAGATAGAGGACATTTAATACAAAGAGCTTCATGCTACCTAAGTTTTTAAAATCAGGCTAGTACTAGGTAAAGTTCCGTTAACTCCTAGATTTATTTATCTTTAGCTCGTTTTTGTGAGTCCGCTAGCAAAAGTCTGTGATAGGGTTTCATCTGTTGTAGATGCCTGCGATACTGCGTCCCTATCGGAACTTTTTAGCTGTTGCAAGCCCCTTAAACTGAGTTGTTATCGATAGTCGATCCCCGCTACGAGTCGCTTAATTGTTTTCTTGTTGGAGCACCATGGATAAGTCGTTAGAAAAATCCCTTCTTGTTTGGCTTAAAGCCCAGAAAAAAGCCTGTGGCCTGTTCCTTAAATTGTCGTTATGGCTTGGGATGATAAGCGCCGTCGCTATGGTGGCGCAGGCTTATATTATCGCGACGATTCTGGATGGCGTGATCATAGGGCAAGTTATACCGCTAACTGACAATGCCCAAACGATCAGTTCCAACGTGAGTATTGATACCTATATTCCTCATTTTATTGCGTTAATTGCCTTGATGTTACTGCGTGCCTTGCTGGCTTATGGGCGTGAGCGCGCCAGTTTTGAGGCGGGTAAGCGTCTACGTGGCCATATTCGCGCGGCAGTGATGGACAAGCTGACTAAGCTAGGTCCGGCATTTATTAAAGGTAAACCCGCAGGGAGTTGGGCCAGCATAGTCTTAGAGCAAGTCGAAGATTTACAAGATTTTTATGCCAGATATCTCCCACAAATCAGCCTTGCTGGTTTTATTCCCGTACTCATTTTAGCGGCGGTATTCCCGATTAACTGGGCGGCAGGCTTAATCCTGTTACTCACAGCGCCATTAATCCCTATGTTTATGATCTTAGTTGGCATGGGCGCTGCCGATGCTAATCGCAAAAACTTCAGTGCGCTTGCAAGATTGAGCGGCCATTTTATGGATAGATTAAAAGGCTTAAGCACGTTGAAACTTTTTCACCGTGGTGATGCCGAGCTTAAGGTGATCGCGAGTGCTTCAGAAGAGTTTCGTAGCCGCACTATGTCTGTGCTACGCATGGCCTTTTTAAGCTCAGCAGTCTTAGAGTTTTTTGCCGCGGTATCGATTGCAGTATTGGCGGTTTACTTTGGTTTCAGTTATTTAGGCCATTTGGATTTTGGCTATTATGGCGCCCATGCCAATATCAGCTCGAGTACAGATCCTCAAATAGTCGGTATTCCATTTAGCCTGTTTACTGGGCTGTTTATTCTGATTTTAGCCCCTGAGTTTTATCAACCGCTGCGGGATATGGGCACTCATTACCACGCTAAGGCGCAGGCCGTCGGCGCCGCGGAAGCCTTGATTACCTTGCTCGAACATCCTGAACCTGAGTTTGTCGGCCAAGTGCACATCAATAGCATAGAAACCCTGAGTGCCGATAATCTTGAAGTGTTCAGTGTTGATGGCACGCGTTTACTCGGCCCGCTGAGTTTTGAATTAAAAGACAATCAACGTTTAGCCTTAGTTGGCCCAAGCGGTGCGGGGAAAACCAGTTTACTCAATGCCTTATTGGGATTTTTACCCTATAAGGGACATTTGCTGATCAATGGCCATGAGTTATCCGCATTAGATTTAGCCCATTGGCGACAGCATTTAGCTTGGCTGGGCCAAGAACCGCAGTTATTCCACGGTACAGTGCGGGATAACGTAGCTTTAGCCGACCCAAATATGCCCGACGATACGCTGTGGCACTTGCTGGCAGAGGCCAATATTAGCGACTTCGTTAAGGCGCAGCCACTGGGCTTAGATGCGCCAGTCGGTGAGCAATCTTCCGGTTTATCCGTCGGCCAAGCCCAGCGTATTGCTTTGGCAAGGGCGCTTGGGCAAAAGGCGAGTTTGTTTGTCCTTGATGAGCCTACGGCCAGTTTAGATAGCCAGAGTGAGCAGGCGGTGAGTTCTGCGCTGAATCGGGCCATGGCGGGTAAGATGTGCATTATGGTGACCCATAGATTAGATCAGTTAGATCAAATGGATACTATTCTTGTGCTCGATAAAGGCTTGATAGTGCAGCGGGGCGATTACACCACTTTGTCTGACACAAACGGCTTATTCCAAACTTTACTGCGTGAAAATGTTGAGTCCGTGGCTGATATTGAACTTGTACCGTTATTGGCAAGCGCCAGTGAGACGCAGCTTGATAGTGACGCTCCACTCGACAGTGCAGCCGAGTCTACTAAAGGAGATGCCCAATGAAAGTGCTGATCCCCTTTATTCGATTGTTCTCGCGTCAATGGCTGATGATGTCCGTGGGCTTGCTGCTGACCATTATTACTTTGATGGCTGGCATAGGTTTACTGTCACTTTCGGGCTGGTTTCTTTCCGCTACCGCGGTCGCGGGTTTGACGATAGTTACGGCGCAGTCCTTTAACTTTTTCACTCCTGCGGGCGGCGTGCGTTTCTTATCAATTGCCCGAACCGCTAGTCGTTATGGCGAGCGTTTAGCGACCCATGAGGCGACCTTTAAGTTGCTGACTGAACTTCGTGTTTGGGCGTGGCGTAAACTCTTGCCGCTCAGTGCTAAAAATCTGCAGGGGCTGCGCCGTGGCGACATGCTCAATCGCTTAGTGGCCGATATCGATACCCTAGATCATCTATATCTGCGACTGCTCACGCCTATGGCGGCATCCCTTCTGATGACGGGGCTCTTGTATCTGTTTCTTGCTTGGTTCGATGCCAAACTTGCTCTCAGTCTTTGCTTATTCTTAGTCGCTGTTTGGCTGGTGATGCCACTGCTATTTTATCGCCTTGGACACGCGCCAAGCCGAACTATGCTCGAGACCAAGCGTCATTATCGGGTGCAGTTGCTCGATATGTTGCAAGGCCAAGCCGAACTTAGCCTATTTGGCGCGAACGACAGATTCAGGCAGAAACTGAATGATGCTGAAATTGCACTTTTTCGCAGCCAAAGCGCGATGGCCAATATCACTGCTCTCAGCCAAGCCATGTTGATCCTCTCCACGGGCTCAGCCTTGATCATGATGCTTTATTTAGCCGCTCAAGGTGTGGGTGATGCCGTGCCGCCGGGGCCCATGTTTGCACTTATGGTGTTTGCGACTATGGCCTGCGTCGAGATGATGATGCCGATCGCGGGCGCGTTTCAGCATTTGTCAGGCTGCGTATCGGCCGCAACGCGAATTAATGAAATCACTGAACAAAAGGCCGATATTCAATTTGCTGTCGATACTGGCTTGAGGGCAAAGTCTGGCGCATTACAGATTGAAGATATCCACTTTGGTTATCGAGACGATCAAAACGTGCTGCAAGGTTTGTCCCTTGAGATAAAAGCGGGGCAAAAAGTCGCGTTACTTGGGCCAACGGGTTGCGGTAAGTCGAGCTTATTGACGCTGATTACCCGAGAATGGCAAGCGCAGCAAGGGCACATCAAGCTCGATGGTCATGCACTTTCAGAGTACAGCGAGCGTGGTCTTAGGGATGCGATTACTGTGATTAGTCAACGCATCTATTTGTTTGCAGGTACTTTGCGGGAAAACTTAGTATTAGCGCTACCTGTTATCGAAGGCGAGAAACGCACGGCCCACGACGGACGCTTGATTGATGTGTTACAGCTGGTTGGACTTGGCGCTTTACTCACGGGTGATAAGCCGCTGGATATGTGGATTGGTGAAGGTGGACGTCAGCTTTCGGGTGGCGAGCAGCGCCGTATTGGTGTAGCAAGAGCACTGCTGCGTGATGCGCCGCTGCTATTGCTTGATGAGCCAACAGAAGGGCTAGATAAACGCACCGAGCGAGATATTTTAAGTTTACTGTTTGAGTTTGCTCAGGATAAAACCTTACTTATGATTAGCCATCGTTTAACCGCTATGGCGAAGATGGATCAAATTCATTTACTCGGTCAGGGGAAGATTATTGCGTCTGGCACTCATCAGAGCTTAATTGAAGACAGTGTAGAGTATCAGGCCTTGTACCAAAGACTCGCTTAAGGTTTTGGATTTAATCTTTTGGAATTAAGACGTTGGCGCTCAATATTATAAATAGCGATATATTTTACCCATTAAAAGCGGATATGAATCTATGAACCCTGCGATGCCAGAAGCATTAGCCCCACAAATTAATGCTCATTTTAATGGTAAGTTTGAGGTCGAGCTTAAATATCATTTATTGGATCGCCACGCTTTTTTCGCTGCCTTACAAATGAGAAATCCTGAGGTCATGCTCGAAGATAACCTTGAGCATGACTGTTACTTTGATCTGCCATCACAATCACTTAAAGGTGAGCACAAGAGCTTGTGTATCCGTGAGATGCAGCCATCGGGGATAATGCTGTGGATAGTGAAAGGGCCAGAAAAAGACCGCTGTGAAGCCGTGAATATCACTGAAGCAACAAAAGCAAAAAGTATGCTGCATACCTTAGGTTATGAGTGCGTACTGGAAATTAAAAAGCGCCGCAGTATCTATTTTCTGGGTGAATTTCATCTAACAATCGATCATATCGAAGGTTTAGGGGATTTTGCTGAACTCGCGATTATGACCAATGATGAAACCCTGTTGCCTAAGTATGAAGTTCAATTGCAACAACTCGCCGCCGATTTGGGTTTAAGTGAAACGCAGCGGGAGTGGTTATCTTATCGGCATTTGCAGCATGCTTTGAATAATAAGTAATGGATTGAATCTTTTGGGTTAGCAGGTTGAGACTTAATAGCTTAAAGTTCCATAGTTTAAGTTTTATGGTTTGCACTGCTAAATTCGGCTAATCAATCCACTGCAACAAACCGCTATGGCTCAGTTCAAATCCCTTTGAGCTTCACTGTCCATATCGCATTCACTGTCTGTTTGAACTCGCTATCAACGACTTAAACTTAAGCAGTGTACTTAAATTCGAGTATCACATTTCAATTCAAGCCACCTTTACAAATTCAAATTCAAACGGCTTACATACTGATTATTCAGTTTTATTTGCCATGAGTTACTTGATGCGTTTTAGCCTAAGCGTTGTGAAAAGGCGAGGTAGCGTTTAACTTCCGCTTCAGGGAATTTTAATTCGTCACCATCTTGAACACTTGAGAGTAAATTCTCCCGAGCGAAGCGTTTAATGGTCGCTGGTGTTTTATCTAGCATTTTGCACACTTCATCTAAGGTTAATAAGTTATCGCTCATGGCACTCTCCCAGTAATTCAATAGAAACATAACCCAAAGAGTATAGAACAATAATTCCAATCAAGATGACGCCAGCGGCCTAAACTGCCAAGGCTATGATTCTATTTTATGGTTGCGGGCGGTTTCCCGCACTTGGCTCTCTATTTGGAGATGGCCTTTTGCTGCCGTGATCGCCAGAACGGCACGGGACTTGAATTCGCGGCGATATAAGGTTGCGACCACAAATAAGCTGGCCGAGATAAAGAGTATCGGGTGTACAAACCAGCACAATACCGCCATTGAAAAGTAATAGGCGCGTAAACCATAGTTATAGGAGTGTGCCGCTTGATCTTGCACTGTTGCCATTTGTCTTGCATAGGCTTTGAGATTGTCATTTGAGCCATCGGTGTCCAGAGGACCCGCGCCTATCATCACGTTCACAAAACCGTATTGGCGCATTGACCAAGTAAACTGGAAGAAGGCCATCACAAAAATGCCAACTAGCAGAGCTAACTTGACTTGCACCAGCGCATGATTCGGTGGCGTAGCGAAGGGAATGGTTGCTATAACACTTTCTAGTCGTTCAACTTGCGCAAATAAGGTTAGTACACCCGCAAGCACAAACAGCGTGGTCGATGCAAAAAAGGCAATATTGCGTTCTAAGTTGGCCAGTAGTGCCGCATCACCCACGCGCACACCGCGGGTCATCACCTCAAGCATCCAGTAAATTCTATGCTTATGCAGACCACGGGCAATACAGTCTGTATCTCTCGCCTTGCTACGGGCAAAGGCGGTGTAGCCAGCCCAAGAAACGATAAACCACACCAATGCAGAAATATCTAACAACGAAAATGTCATAGCCACCTTAGTAAAATGTAATATGGGGAGAAAGAGAGAGATTAGTCATGTGCAGATTATGAGGTCTATGAAAGATTTGGTGCAACTGAGAAACGATTCCCAGTAATGATTTTTTTGCATAGTGATTGTGACTTCACATTAGGATAAAACTGTTTTATGACAACTCCTGTGTCAGTCGCTTAAATATCTTCGATATAAAGTTGCTCACAAATTTCAGCCTTAATTAATATTTTGGTTACATCAGTATCAACTTTAGATTGACTTTTTAGGGCTAATTCCTTCTAATCCTTAACTTAATTTATTGCATCTAAAATTCAATTTTGAATTTTTAAAAAGTTAGGGATGACTATGAAGTCAAATTTGAAATCCATATCGCTCGCAGTTGCTGGCGTATTAGCGCTTAGCAGTTGTGCCATCACTCAATCTGTTGAAGATAATAAAGAAACTGTTATTGGTTGTGCTATTGGTACTGGTTTAGGTGTATTGATTGGGAATTATTTAGGTGGCAATGAAGGTATGCTTTATGGCGGTGCCGCTGGTGCTGCGATTGGTTGTACCGTTGGTTATGATTTTCAGCAAAAACGCGAAGCATTAGAACAGTTAGCGAAAACAGAAAATCTTGATATTCAATTTACTTCAATCAGCGCTTCAAAAGCATCAGATGAACAACAAAGTAGCTTACTGATCAGTTCAACCGAACAAACCATGTCGAAGGAAGATTCAGAAAAGTACGCTAATTATCAAGTTGTGGGTATGGCTGCGACAGTTTCGAGTAATAGTGAAGTGATGTTTGCTTCTGGAGCTTCAGAGGCGACGCCACAAGCTAAACAAAAATTTCAAAAACTCGCCGCTATCTATAAAGACTCTAAACAAAACATTTTGATTACAGGTCATACAGATGCCAGTGGTGCTGAATCGTTAAATCAAGAGCTTAGCGAAGCGAGAGCGCGTTATGTGGCAACCCTCTTTAATCAAGCTGGCATTCCGACTGAGCGATTATTCTTCCAAGGAGCAGGGGAGTCACAGCCTGTTGCAGCTAATAGTGATGACGCTGGCAAAGCAAAAAATCGTCGAGTAGAAATTATTGAAATTGACGGTAAACCGGATCAATTACTGGCCTATTCATACAAACAGAAGGCAAATTTGAGTTATTTATCCCGCCGATCGCAGGATAAAGTGGCAGCAGCCAAGCCTACGACTCAAGTGGAAAAGCAGCCTACAACTCAGCCAAATAAACCGAGCACTTCACCAGCTCAAATACAAATGACGGAGTCGGAAATCGTCAAGTTACTTGAGCCAGTGAAACTGCAAAAAGCCTTGGTAGATTTTGGCGGTAAGAAAATGCTCGACCCATCGACAAACTTTACCCAGTTAGTGGGTGCTAAAAAAGAGAGCGGTTTTGCATTATTTAGCAAGGCGTATGCATCTGAAGTCTCTAGCCTAAATTGCGCTGTTGAGGGACCGAGAGTCACGGGGGACGTGAAGAGTTTAGCCACAGGTGAGAGCTATAATCGTAAGGATTACAACACAGCAGATTATTTACCGGGTATGAATGGTACTGCTTGGGGTTATAAAGTGAATGGCCATTATATTGGTTTGACCCCTGTTGCTGTAATTAAGGACAGTGGCACGGCTGTTTCTGCGCCTAAAGTGAATATTTGGAAGAATTACAAAGGTTCAAGTAAAGATGATCCAAATTATCAGCTTACGAGCCATGTAGAGACTTATTATGGTGATAAAGGCTTGTTATATCGTGTTTTTACAACGGACAAAGACTCTCCTGTGCGCTGTATAGATGTGGTGATGCCAATCGATCGTTCAGCGACCGCGATTGCTGGCAAGTTGTACTACGAGAAGAATAAAACGGTTTATGAAGCCGATTTTGAACCCAAATTGTTATAAGCAATGTGCTTAGGAGCGGTAAATGGATTTTGTGTCTATGTTATTTAATGAGTATCGCACGTTAGTGTCGCTGTTACTTTCGTTGATGGTATTAGTGGTCATTATTACGGTTTGGTGGGATAAGGTCAGTTTCTGGTGGCTTAATACATGGTATGCCTTTCCGGTAATCGGTAAGGAGAGTCGCTTAGCGAAAGATTATGAAACCCAAGTTAAGATTTACGATAAGGATTGGTTGAATACTGAAGTCGCACTATGTACTGATTTTGCGGCTCATTATGAGAAAGTGAATAAGGACGAGGAGCTTTTCAGTAAAAGCCAAGACTATTTAGGTAAAGTGACTGAAAATGGTCGTAACAACTTACATATTTTGGGGTGGATATTGATTGCCGCCTTAGTGTTTGTTGAAGCAATGGGATTTAGTTACGTTCTTTCAGGTTTCACGATTCCCGGAGCATCGGAAAAACTACAGCAGCAAGGTGCTGTGGGTATCGCCTTCATCATCTCGGTTTTACTGGTAGGTTTAACTCACTTTACTGGACATGAGCTGCATGCTAACTCGCTCATTAAAAAGGCCAAGGTCTGGTGGAAAAATGCTAAAAACCGCGACAAATCGACGCCAGAACTGGCACCTAATACTCGTATTAATTTAGATAAAACCTTTGAGGATGATAATGAGCCTCAATATAAGCAACTCATTAATCGGATCTCTACTAACGCAGAGGTTAAGCCCCGTTATTTTATCACCACGGTTACAGCTATTGCGATCCTAGTGATTGCAGTATTGGCAACCTATGTGCGTGGTCAAGTGCTTGAAAAAATGCATATTGATGAAGTCAATATTCAGCAAACGAGTGGATTGTATCAAGAACAAGACCCCTATGCTGAAGCACCTCCAGCACTCTTACTCGATGAGTCTAAAAGTGCAGGTGATAAAGCAAAGGATGACGTGTGGGATCGTGAACAGAAAGGCGGTTGGGGAACTTTTATTTTTCTTGCTTTCTTATTCATCCTATTACAGATTTTCGGTATTTTGATTGGTTTTAAAACCGGATTTGCTGGCAAACATTCTAAAGATGCGCGCAAAGAAATTGGCAACTTTAAAAGTGAGCGTGAGTTTAAGACGCATTATTCTCGTTTAAAGCAGCAAGTCGCGCGCGTGGCCCAGAAGCGCCTAACTAACTTGCAGCAAAGAATGAATCAAAAAGCTGAAACTAATTGCCAAGATCCTAAGGTGCTAGAGGTGTTAGAGGCCTGTGGTGAGCGTTCATTCCTGATGTATATGGAAGATTTAGGTAATGCCGAAAATCGATATGATCAATCGGTACGTTTACGTGAGCATCAAACATTAGCCAGCCATCAGGCGATGAAAAGTGCCGCTGTGGTGGCAACGTCTCATGTTGTTGAGGTAGAAACTTCCGAAGCACCAGAGGCGATGGAAGCAAGATTGAAAGCCGAGTTTGTTGCTGAAGCGAATGCTAAAAAGGCTGTAGAGGCCGAAACGCCAGAACAAGCTGAACAACGTATTCGACAAGAGCTGCTTGCTGAAATAACTCAGCAAAAAAAGGTTGTTGAAACGGAAGAACAGATGCGCGATCGTTTACGCAAAGAGATACTTGGAGAGTTAAGTTCATGACAGGAATGACAAAGCTTGCTAAGTTGGTGGTTACTGGCTTTTTTTGCACTTTAGCTATTTCTATGTGTTTGCCTGCGATGGCCGCTGAGAGAAATGATATTAAAAGTTGCTACGAGTTTGCCAAAATTGATCCACTAACGGCAAAGACAGTTTCTGGCCGACATTTATTTGTGGCGATTGATGGTACTTTTTCTCCGGACATAAATATTAAACAGTTAGTTCATGAGAAAGTGCATCTCTTCCTACAAGCTGGAGATAAAATCACTATCATTAGCTTTAGTGCTTATGTAAAAGATTTTTATACCGATGTTTTGTTTAGTGGCAGGCTGGATACTGATATTGCTGACAGGGATGACGTATCGAAGAAAAATCTAATGGCTTTTGATAATTGCATGAACAAGCAAGCTCAGTTCGTTAGAAGTAAAATTGATGCCCATATAAAACATGCTTTTAAACCTAATGATGTGGATTTGCCTAAAACTGAAATCCTCAGTAATTTATCTCAGGTTATTGCGCCGCAAGTGGCTGCCGATAGCGAAGGACGCCGAGTATTGTTACTTGTGTCCGATATGGTTGAAAATTCAGATGTGACCAGCTTTTACAGTAAAAATACCTTAAAAGTTATCGAACCTGAGCAAGAAATGCTAAAAATACAAAAAGCGAACATGCTGAGTGATTTTAAGCAGGCAGATATTTACGTATTAGGTGCGGGTTGGGTTCCTGCTACATCAAAAGGATTTAGAGGCGGTCAAGTAATGTTGCCGTTGAAACAGTTTTGGCAACAGTATTTTGAGTCCTCCCATGCTGAACTTAAAGGTTTTGGCCAACCCGTATTAATGACGGATATGTAATGACTGAGATTTTGATTAAATTGTTACGTCATAGATAAGTACCGTTTTAGACTCTAATAAAAAAGCCAGACTCAGTCTGGCTTTTTTATTGTTATCGCGATGGCTAAAGATGCATAGCGATATTCTAAAGCAAGTTCAGTGTACTTATTCTTCGCTATCACCCAGTGATAACAATGTCGCATTACCACCTATGGCGGTGATGTTGTTGGTGCGAGTCTTTTCAGTCACAAAACGGGTTAAGTAGTGTGGGCCACCGGCTTTAGGACCTGTGCCTGACAGGCCTTGACCACCGAAAGGCTGTACACCCACCACAGCGCCGATTTGGTTACGGTTAATGTAGACGTTACCCACATTCACTTTGTCGGCAACTTCAAGGGCATGGCCTTCGTTACGGCTGTGGATACCTAAGGTTAAGCCAAAGCCTGTGCTGTTGATCTCGTTGATCACTTGGCTCAGTTCGGCTGCCTTGTAGCGGATCACGTGCAGGATTGGGCCAAAGTGTTCTTTTTCGAGCACTTTGATTGAGTCGATTTCCACTGCAGTTGGCGACACGAAGTGACCGTTCTCAGTGCCAGCAGGCAGCGGCATTTGCTTGATAAGCTTACCGACTTGCTTGATATGATCGATATGCGCATCTAAGTTGGCTTTGGCGGTGGCGTCAATCACTGGGCCTACGTCGGTTTTGATTGAACTCGGGTTGCCAATGACTAATTCATCCATAGCGCCTTGCAATACTTCGATCACGCGATCGGCGATATCTTCTTGGAGAAAGAGTACGCGCAGTGCGGAGCAGCGCTGGCCCGCACTGGTGAAAGACGATGAAACCACATCGTTAACGACTTGCTCAGGTTGCGAGGTAGAGTCCACCACCATGGCATTTTGACCGCCGGTTTCAGCAATCAAAGGAATAATCGCGCCTTCGCGGTTGGCCAGCGTGCGGTTAATCAGTTTTGCCGTGCCAGTCGAACCGGTAAAGCACACGCCACCGATACGTTCATCGGCGGTAATGGCAGCGCCGACAGTTGCGCCAGTTCCGGGCAGGAATTGCAGCACGTCGCTTGGAATACCTGCTTGGTGAGCAAGTTGCACCGCGCGGTAACCAATAATCGAGGTTTGCTCCGCAGGTTTAGCAATAACTGTGTTACCCGCCGCTAATGCTGCAGACACTTGGCCTAAGAAAATCGCCAATGGGAAGTTCCATGGGCTGATACACACGAATACGCCGCGGCCTTGGAGGAAGAGTTCGTTCAGTTCACCCGTTGGGCCTGGGAGCAGTTCAGGTTTTGCCATCATCTTCTTGGCTTGTACTGCGTAGTAACGACAGAAATCAACGGCTTCACGTACTTCGTCGATACCGTCTTGAATGCTCTTGCCCGCTTCACGGGTGCACAGGGCGATCAATTCTTCGCGGTTTTCTTCTAATAAATCGGCTAACTTTTGCAGTGCAGAGGCACGGGTTTCCACTGGCGTACGTGCCCAAGAGGCAAATGCTGCTTCAGCAGATGCGACGGCTGCTTCGATTGCAGCTTTGTCGGCGAACGCGACTTGACCTACGGTTTGGGTAGTGTCGTATGGGCTAACAATCGTTTTATGTTCGCCAGTTAAGGTTTTACCGTTAACCAGAGGGCCCGCTTGCCATTGGGTATTTTTAAACTGTTCTAGTGCCGCGAAAAATGGCTCAGATTCGGAAATGATGTTCATATTGAGTCCCTTGGAATTTTTGCGCTCGCTACCGAAAATATCGGCAGGTAAAACGATTCTGTTGTTAGCCAGGGTTTTATAGCCCGTCAGCGTTGTTAGCGGATGTACCACTAATGACTCGATGGGGGTTTTAGGATCCACCAGTTTGTGGACGAACGAAGTATTCGCGCCGTTTTCCAGCAGACGACGCACTAAGTAGGGCAGTAGATCTTTATGGGCACCGATGGGCGCATAAATACGTACCGCTTTAGCACCGGCTTCAGCCAGAATCGTGTCGTACAGCTCTTGTCCCATGCCGTGTAAGCGTTGGAACTCATGGTTACGATCGCCCGCCATATCGGAAATTGCCGCAACGGTTTGCGCATTGTGGCTAGCAAATTGTGGGTAGATAGCGCCGCGAGTCGCATCCGATAATAAGTAACGGGCGCAGGCGAGGTAAGAAACGTCAGTACCAGCTTTGCGAGTGTAGAGTGGATAAGCGGCTTCGCCAGCTTGTTGCGCCCACTTAAGTTCGCTATCCCAATAGGCACCTTTTACCAGACGCACTGGGATTTCATCCCCTTGATCTTTCGCTAGACGCGTTAACCAAACCAGTACGGGCAGGGCACGCTTAGAGTAGGCTTGTACGACTATGCCGAGTAATCCCCAGCCTTTAGTTGCTTCAGCATTAAACAGTTTTTGGAACAGTTTTAGTGATAACTCGAGGCGATCGACTTCTTCAGCATCGATAGAGATACCGATATTTAAGCCACGTGCCAGTTTAATCAGACGAATCACTGTGTCGTACAGTTCAGTCAAGACGCGGTCTTCATTGGCCACTTCGTAACGTGGGTGCAATGCCGACAGCTTGATGGAGATTGTTGGGCGCGGTGATTCATTTTCGTTATAGCTTTGAGCACCGAGCTCAGTGATCGCATTGGCGTAATCGGTATAGTATTTCTCGGCATCTTTGCGAGTTAACGCCGCTTCGCCCAGCATGTCGTAGGAATGGGTATAACCTAACTTACGTTTGTCTTCACTGTTCTTTAGGGCTTCTTTCATGTTGCGGCCCAGTACGAACTGCTTACCCATGATCTTCATCGCTGCCATCATGGCTTGACGGATCACAGGCTCACCCAGACGATTCACTAAGCGGCTCAGCAAGTTGCTTGGGGTGCCATCGAGTTTTTTATCGAGTTTAACGATTTTACCTGTGAGCATTAAGCCCCAGGTCGATGCGTTAACTAGCACTGAGTCACTCTTGCTCATGTGCTCATCCCACTTAGCGCCTGAAAGCTTATCTTCAATTAGCGCATCGGCAGTGGCCGCATCGGGAATTCGCAGTAAAGCTTCGGCTAAACACATCAGGATAATGCCTTCCTGTGTTTCTAAGCTGTACTGTTGCAGGAAGGCATCTATGCCGACCATCAAGCCTTTTTTATCGAATTGACGAACCTTATTGACCAGTTCGTGGGCACGACGAGTGACGCGCTCTATGGCTTCATCACTTGAGGGAACTAGTTTGATCAGCTCTGACAAGTATTGTTCTTCATCGACAATGTAGTTGTCGCTGACTGCTTTGAACAGTTCGTCGAGATTGGCAGAATCGTAGCGGCCTGCCAGCACTTCACTCGCTTTGAACATAGTTATCGCTTCCATCTTGGCCGTTATTGGGGCGCTATTGTTGAAACAAATTGGGAGGCGCCAAACGCATTTGATATTTTGTATACAATATGAAGGTTTGCGCGCGCAGATTATACAACCAAAATGTGACGGACAACACTATAGCGTGAAAGATTGTGAAGCTTGTTTGATTAGCTTGTTAATAAGTCGATGTAACGCTTGATTGACAAAAAAGCCAGTGTTTGAAAACACTGGCTTTTGGAAGGTAAATTAAGACTTGTTGTGTGTCAGACTCACATCCAACGTTTTTTATTGCGACGTTGTGGTCTAGGTAAATACACTAAAATAATGCCTAGGATTAAGCCCATGCCTGCGATCAATCCACCTTGGCGCCAAAGTTCAAAACGCTCGTCTTGAGCGGTGCGATCTACCGCATTTTTCAGTTGATCACGTTCTTGAGTCGTTTTAGCTAGGTTGGTTTCTAACTCGCTTAGTTTAGCCTTTAATTCGAGCAGTTCGCCGGCATGATTATCCGTTGAACTTGATACTTCTGCTAACTTAGCTTTGGCCTGTGCGAGTTCAGTTGTTAACGCAGGGACTTGCTCACGGAAACTTTGAGTCGAACTGATCAAGTTGGTTTGTACCCAACCTTCACGGCCTTTATGGTCGATTATTTTGGAGTAATCACCTTGAGTTTCGTTGAGCAGTGTCACAGGTTGACCCGCTTCAATTGATCCAACAATTCGAAACTCAGTACCAGGGCCACCTAAAAGATACAGAAACACGTTATCCGAGATGTAGCGGGATTGGCCTTCGGCCAGCAGGTTGGAAGACAGCAAGATCATTCCTACCAGAGTCAGGAGTCTAAACACTTTTGTATTCTCATCAACGAAATAGTCTGCACATGCTAGGGATTTGAGGCCTGTAATGCAAGAGGGAAGTCATAGACTTCCCTCAACTTTACGGCATCCATGCTATGACCATTCCAATTTAATTCAATCTTTCCTACGACCTTCTAGTCCTAGGCGCTAATACTGCTTAATGTCAGCAACACATTTAGCGAGACTTCTTAATTAAAAATACCTTTAATCATATAGAAGAAGATGATTGATAGGCCAGCACCTGCTGGTAGGGTCACAACCCAAGATACGACGATATTACGTACCACACCAATGTTAATCGCTGCGATACCACGGGCCATACCTACACCTAATACCGCACCCACTAAGGTTTGTGTGGTAGAAATAGGTAAACCAGTGCTAGAAGCAATAACTACAGTTGTTGCCGCGGCTAATTCTGCCGCAAAACCACGACTTGGCGTCAAGTGAGTGATGTTTTTTCCGATAGTTTGCATAACGCGCTGACCAAAAATCGCCAGACCCATCACAATACCTACGGCACCCAAAGGTAAAATCCACCAGACTAGAGGTGATTTCGCTGCAATCTCACCACCGCTATTGACGACTGAAACAACCGCCGCTAATGGACCAATCGCATTTGCTACATCGTTTGAACCATGGGCAAAAGCCATACAACAAGCTGTCAGAACCATCAGGATCGCAAACACTTTTTCAACGTTTTTGAACTGGGTTTGACGATCTGCTTTATCACTCATTTGTAAGCGTGAAATGGCGATTTTACCTAAGATACCAACTACAGCAGCAATAGCACCTGCGAGTAGGTAAGACTCGGTAACTGAGAAATGCAGACCAACATGGGATAAGCCTTTCATAATCGTCATTAATGACATGATGAAACCAGCAAATGCCATATAGAAAGGTACGAAACGCTTAGCATTACTCAATGGATCGTCAGTGTTGAAAATGAGTTTTTGAGTGCTTTGGAAGAGGATGAATGCCATAAAGCCCGAAATAGCGGGGGTTACGATCCAAGAGCCTACAATCCCGCCCACTTTATCCCATGAGACTGAATCTGCACCAACACCCACGGCGGCGAAACCAATAATCGCACCGACGATGGAGTGAGTCGTTGATACCGGCCAGCCAAGGGCCGATGCGACGACAAGCCAAATACCTGCTGCCAACAATGATCCTATCATGCCGTAAACCAGCAATTCAGGAGTCGCAGTGAAATAGCTAGAATCAATAATACCGCTACGAATGGTATTGGTAACTTCGCCCCCAGCTAAAAATGCACCGGAAAACTCAAAGATCATTGCGATAATAATCGCTTGTTTAATTGTAATTGCGTTTGAACCTACAGAGGTTCCCATCGCATTGGCAACGTCATTCGCCCCAATACCCCATGCCATGAGAAAACCAAATGCAGCCGCAATGGCAATAAGCCACGGGCCATTGGTGACTAAGACGTTAGCCACCTCAATACCTGCATCAACCATATTGATACCTTGATAACCTTAATTTGTTAAACGCGAGCCAGCATAAGCTCAAGACGCGAACCGACGCGTTCGGCAAGATCTGCAAGACCACCGACCCATTCAATCGTTTTGTAGAGGAACATCACATCGACAGGATTCAATTCAGATTCCATAGCGAATAACTGACGGCGTAACTGAATTTGTAGATCGTCAGTATCTTCTTCGATGATATCGAGTTCGTTGATCATTTTTGCCACTAAGTCGACTTCACGGCCACGGAAACCTGTTTCTAACAGATCTTCGAGTTCATTAATGACTTGTTTTGCTAGTGCTACCGCATCGATACAGCGTTGTAGATAAGCAATAAATGGGACTTGCATGACCTGAGGGATTAACAGCTGACGGCCGATAACACGACCGGAAATATCTTTGGCTTTGTTGGCTATCTTGTCTTGTTGAGTTAAAAGTTCCAATAAATCTGTACGTTCTACTGGCATAAATAAACCGCTTGGCAGAGTAAGGCGGATTTCACGCTTCAGTGAATCTGCTTGCTTCTCGGCTAAACTAATTTGCTTACGTAATTGAACTGCACTGTCCCAGTTACCTGTGATAGTGGCTTCGAAAAAGGGGACGAGTAACGATGCGCAATCGTGTACTTTGTCCATGTGCTCTTGAAGAGGCTTAATTGGCGATTTTGCAAACACGCCCAAAATAGAGTTTACTGGCATTGCCGTTTACCTATTTAGATTGTTCCATTATTGGAAAAAGCGGGCGCATGTTAACCTATGCGTCCGCGTATTGAAACTGTGTTTTTTCAGAAAAAACGACAGGTTTATTCTAACGGGTTATATACCAACTGCAAAACCAAATCCTACGGGATTTTTATGACACATTTGTGACATTATGAACTAAAGATGACGCATCGATGAATATTTGATGACAAAGTGAGCGGTTACGCAATGAATGCTGAGATTGAATTAAAACTGTTTTTCCTGCCGATATATCAAGAATCCCTGATAAATAAGTTAGATAGTCTCGATAATGCCGTACCTCAAGGTCAACGTCGTTTGGCGAATGGTTACTTCGACACCCCTGACTTGCAATTACGTCAGTGGGACATGGGATTGCGGGTGCGCGGTTACGATGCGCACCGAGAGCAGACCATAAAAACCGCAGGACAAGTCGTGGGCGGCATTCATTCGCGGCCCGAATACAATGTGACTATCCAATCCGATAGCCCAGATTTAAGTCTATTTCCTACCAGCATTTGGCCCACTGATGCCGATTTAGCGGCAACTCAAGCTCAGTTAACTTGTATATTTCACACCGATTTTCATCGTCGCGCTTGGCATGTTCAGATTGATAACAGCGTGGTAGAAGTTGCGTTAGACATAGGTGAAATCACCGCTAATGGCCAGCAAGAAGCCCTGTGTGAGCTCGAGTTTGAACTCCTCAGTGGCGATACTGAGGCGCTACTTAAGCTGGCGATGCAAGTGGCGAGCGTTGTGCCCGTGCGTTTAGGTAAGGCCAGTAAAGCGCAGCGGGGCTATCGATTGGCGGGTAAGGCTAAGCCGCTCGATTTAAAAGCATTGGAATTTCTGCCACTGGCCGAGTCACACGATTCTTCTTTACTGGATTTAAGTGCAAACTGCCAAATCCTGCTTGAAACCGCCCTTGAGCGCTGGCAATTATTAGAGAGCATGATCGCAGAGGAAAGCGACCCTGAAGCCTGTGTGGCACTATGGTGGCGGATGCGCGCCTGTATTCGTTTGCTGCGGATGACCTTAAATCAGTTCGAATTATTGAATGTGACACTGTCTAGCCAATTTATGCTGATTGAAAAGCAGCTCGATTTTATTGAGCAGGCACAGGTGTTGACCGCTTTGCTTGGTAGCCAAAGAGGCTTATTTGCTAAACTTGGCCAACATGCCCAAGTTAAGGCGCGACTTCTGGCGCAACTGACAGAGATTAATCTGACGGAACGCTTACTCTCCCTATGGCAACAGACCGAATATGGTCAATTACAGCTGGCTATTGTTGAACTGTTGCTAAAGATCAGTGCTGGTGAAGTGGACATCACCCATCAGCCTAGCTTACGCCAGCATGCCGATCGTGCTCAGCAAGCTTCTTGGGTGGCGATAATTGAGGTCATGCCACTCAATAGCGTCATGACAGCGGCGAATTATCTACAAGTGGCCACAGTGTTGGATGCGAGCATTCTTGTGGGTCATGCCTACGGCAGTTTATATGAGGCGAAATCACGGGACGCATTTCGTGCACCTTGGCAAGATCTCGCGCTTGGGATTAAAACTTTGGCTTGTTATCGCGCCTTACAGGATGCGAGTCGGGAGTTAGATATCAATTTAGCTGAGTGGCTGGAAGACAAGCAGCAGAGTTTGTTGTTTGCTATGGAATCGACACGCCGTAACGCGATGCAACAGCAGGTCTACTGGTAGTATTACTTTTTATCGCTGATAAACGGAAAAGGCTCAATCTAATATAGATTGAGCCTTTTCATTAGTCCGTTTTCGCAACAAAGTCAGCTATTTTTTGTTTCGATAGCCTGCTTAAGTTCCGCAATTTGAGCCAGCATTTGCGCTTGATTTTGTTCTATTTTTTGTTGGTTCTCTTCCATTCTCGCTAAGGCTAATTCAAGCTCTGATTTGATTTCGGCTTTATGCGCATCTTGGCGTTCTTGGCGTTCAGATTCATCCGGCGCGACAAATACCGATGCCATATAACCTGAAATCACACCAAAAAAACTCACACCGCTGACAATGACCACGCCACCTATGATGTGGCCTGCTGTGCTTACAGGATAATAATCGCCGTAGCCGACGGTAGAGATAGTGACTAATGCCCACCAAATCGCTTGCTCAGCGGTCTGGATATTGGCGCCTTCGGTGCCGCTTTCGACGATGAGCATAATGACGGAAGCTAATGTCAGAATCGTCACCATAGCAACCAGTAAACTGGCTAAGGTGGCTTGTTTACGTTGTTTTACCAGTGGGAGCAGCAGTGAGCGACTCATGCGGATCAGGCGTATTACCCGTAGGATTTGAAAAAGCCGTGCCATACGTAGGGCTTCAATCGCCGGAATACTGGCAATAAAATCAATCCAATGGTGTTTAATGAAAAAGCGTTTATCGCGAGCACGGATCAACCCAACAAAAAAGTTAATCATAAAAATCATACAAATACTGGTATCGACAAAGAAGAGCAAGCGGTAGGTTTCGCTATCTAGGCGGCCGAAGGTCATGACAAGTACTATGATCACCGACAGCAAGGACAATAGCATCATCGCCATTTCGAATGGAGAAGGAGTGCCAAGGGTGCGAAGCGACCATGGGGTTTTATCTGTCATGCCAAACATGATCCCTGTTAAGTGCGGCGAATATCACTACTAAAGTAAAAGACTTTAGGCTGTGAGTAAATTGACTGAGTAAATAAAAGGGCTATATATCGATTAATCGCGCCAGCCAATGGTAAGAAGGGTTGGCGCTTGAGTTCAGCGTTGCTTTAGGTTTCATCAACAAAGTGGACTAAATCGTCGAGTACGCGGCGTTTAATTTCTAGCTGTGAATCGGCACTTAAACCATATTTCTCTGCCAGTTGCACATAGTCATCTGCATTGAGTGACACGGTAAGACGCGGACGCGTTGGCCGTTTCGATACGCTAAGACCTAAAATAGTGCGAATTTGATCAGAAGGGCTAACGCCTGCATCTAACGCGGCTTTACGAATAGAGTATTGAAATTTTTCATCGAGATCGAAGGCAACCTGTGTCGCCTTAGCGGCTTGTTGGTTCTTTAACCATTGCTCGGGCAGAGGGTGTTTGGTTTTACTCATGGCGTATTACCTATTGCTATCAACCGTTTCTAGCGCTTATCTGTGAGATTGTATTGGGATTATTGATAAAGTGCGAGCACGCACTTTATCTTATTTTCGTGTTATTTCGCCGGCCAGTATTCCCGAATATCCGTTAGCGGGCGATATAGGGTCAAGACAACATCGGTATCACCCCCTTCGTAGACTTCCACTTCGACGGCGCAGCTTTCATTGTCATCAAGTAATAAATAGTACTCAAAGGGCTCACCTGTGGCGCCATTGGCATCCTGTGGCGGCTTTTGGCCACGATAATCCTGACGATGGAAATAGCCAAAAGCGGCAAAAGTCACTTGGTGGTATTGTTTTCCAAGCCATTGTTCAAGTTGTTCAGCTAAGTCGGCCGGTAATACTTGCGTAGTTAACTCGGCATGACCCGGTTCCTCGAACAGGGCGCTGAATTGCTCGAGATCGAATAATTGCTCCACTTGGGCGCGGGAAACCTTAATCGAAAAGGCGAGATAGGTTTCGTCGTCTTCTTCAATGCTCAAAAAGAGAGTATCACTACCATGTCCCTTGAGTAACCACTCGGAGTGTTGTTTACGTTCAGACTCGTAAGTATGTACGGCTTCGACTCTTAATTGTTGACCACGGAGTTGTGGTGGCAGGGCAAAACTATCATCGATTGAGATCATGTCGCCGACATTGAGCTGGGACGGGTGATTGAGCTCGCGCTGTGGCGGGGCTTTCTTACCAAAAATACTATTGAAAAATCCCATAGTGACTCCTGCTGACTATGCTCGCGTGCGGCCTCATATTGATTGGCTGCGGATATTCACGGGCAATAGTGGTCATTTTTATTTAATGAGGATGAAACAAAAAATGCCGAGGTCAGTAGGGGGTGATGATCCCACTGAGACTCGGCATTCGGTCAATCATTGCTTAGCTTTTACGTGCTTTGATTCGATCTAGCACTGCATTTGCGTTTGACTTTTGCTCACCAATACCCGCTTCGGCTAGTTTGGCTTGCAACGACTTATCACTGTTTTCATCGGCTAAGGTTTCAGCCGCTTTTAAACGGTCGTCAAATTGTTGCTGACGTGCCTTGATACGTTCTAGTGAATCTTTAGCGTTCAGCAGCTTAGAGTTGCTAGACGCGAACGAGTCAGTAATGGTTGCCGTCGCTTTTTGCACGCTTTCAGTGGTTTTAACCATGCTCAACTGACGTTGATAATCAGACAGTTGGCGTTCGGTTTTCTTCACTAAGTCTTTCAAGCGTGCAGCATGGGCGCTAAAGCTGTCGTTGGCGCTTTGTTGCTCAGACAACTCTTGGTCTAACTGAGCAATCTTTTCAGCAATTTCAATCGCTAAGGCTTCATTACCTTTGTCCAATGCTTGAGTTGCATAACCTTCGTGTTCTGCAATCGAACGTTTCAGACGGTCGATTTCACGGCTGGCTTGCATTTCTTTTGCCATGACATCGGTCAGTTCACGTTTAGCATTGGTTAAATGCTTTTCTGCATCACGGATTTCCTGTTCGAAAATACGGGTTGAGTTTGCGTCAACGATGCTTTGGCCAACTTCGGTGGCACCACCGCGAAACGCTGTTAAAATTTTATTCAGAATGCCCATTTTGTGGCTCCTTATTTCAGATAGTCGACCAATTCATCAATAACTTCTAAACAGTTATCAGATAAAACTGCTAATTCTTGCTCGATTTCGAGCATGCTAGATTGTAGTGATAGCGCACCGTAAACCACGTATTTGTCATCAATTTTTGCAAAAGCTGACAAGGGCATTGGAATGTTGAGCTCTAGCATGGTTTCAAACATTTCACTGCGACGTTCTTGATTTACTTCGTTCTCGCCCCACAGGTAGCTGATGCAAAGTACTTGGTTGTCCGTTACCGATACAAATACCGGGATTTCTTCACGGCCGACCACATTCACTTGCAACACTTCGACTTCACCATCGATTGGATAACAATCAAATTGAAAGCCAGTTTGGCTGTTGTTGCCAAGACTGTTGAGGTGATTGGCAATGGTATGGATATTCATATTTGTCCTTATTGACATATTATGTCTGTGTTCAAAGATAGCACCGAGACATAATATGTCAAGTACTATCTCATCCTATTAAAAAAGATCCAGTCCTTGATTCTCGGACCAATCTTGCAAATGGTAGTGATACAGCTGCAATGAACCCAATTCATTGGGTTTTATGTTGGCGGCATCTTGATAAAAATTGGCTGGAAACTCAAAGGCGCCATCCACTAAACCTAAAGTGAGCCAGTCATCTTTGATGGGCAACTCAGTTAACTTCGCTAATCTGTGTTGTGCATCGAGCCCGCCTAAGGTTGCAATACTCCAGCCCCATTCGCCAAAACTGGGCACATTATGATGGTACTGCTTGACGTCAAATCCCGCCAATGCCAAGGTTTTTGCTACCGAAATAAAGGCCTTAGGGGCATGGTAAGGCGATGTTGACTGTACAGTCAGAGCGCCATCACTGCTCATAAGTTCCTTTAATTTACGGTAGAAATAGTCCGAATAGAGCTTATTAAGATCGGGATGGCTCGGATCGGGCAAGTCTACGATAATCGCATCGTATTTCACGCCTGTGGCAATCAGTTTATCGACACCATTAAATGCATCGTCGTTGATCACTGTGACACGGGGATCGTTCAGTGCATTGCCATTGAGCGCCAACATAGCGCGACTGAGACTATCGGGCATATCTGTATCGGGCGATTTAAATAATTGCACTAGGCCCACATCGAGATCGAGCAGCGTGACTTGTTCAGGCTCCCAGCGCAGTACTTGTTTGAGACCGAGTCCATCACCGCCGCCAATGATCAGCACTTTGTTGTGACGGGCACTGGCCGCGAGCGTAGGATGAACGAGAAACGTATGGTAGATGTGCTCGTCTATGCTAGAAAATTGTAAGCGACCATTGATGTATAAAGCATAAACGGGCGGCAGACCGTTACCGCGCAACCGCTCGGTGAAGGTCAGCTGTTGGAAACGTGTCGCCTTGGCGTAAACCACTTTGTCTTTATAGAGCAAATTATTGAATTCTTGCTCCCAGCGTGGGCCGTGGATTGCTAATACGAGTAAGACGCCAGTCACGATAAAATGCCCACTCAAAAGCAGTTTAGCGCGGCGGATTTTAGGCCAGAATCGCCAGATAAACACAAAACCTGCCAATAGATTGAAACTGGCGGTTAAGGCGGCGGCGAGTTGGATATCGATGGCGAGCATAAAGCCAACCCAAATGGCGGCACCTATGCCTGCGCCTATGTAATCAGCTCCGTAAATGGTGCCCGCGTTATGCAGTAAATGCTCGTCGGAAAGGGATTGGCGAACCCTAGCAATCAGCGGGATTTCCATACCAATCATCAGGCCCAATAACACACCCCACACATAGGGTAAGTATTCGCTGAGTTTTTGCAGCGAGCTTATCATGCCACCTTCGGGCAGTTGATCTGGCGGTAAACCTAAGGTATTAGCAATGATTAATGGCAGTTGTTGACCAAAACCAATCACCGCTGCTGTGATTAAAATGGCGAGTGAGCCACAGAGTGCAACTGTAAGTTCTAAAATCACAAAACCGGTAAAGGCATCACGGATCTTACGCGCGGCGAAGGCACCTAGCCCCATGGAGACAATCATTAAGCCTATCATGGTGTAAATGGCGGCTTCTAATGCGCCTAAAATGCGGCCCGCATAGTGGGATAAAAGATATTCGTAGATCAGGCCGCAACCTGCTAATACGGCCATAATGCCCAATAAGAGAACATCGTCGAACCAACCTAGGCGGCTAGGTTTAGCCGCCGAGGGAGTTAAGCTAATTTCTTGCATTCGATTAAGCCATCAGTGCCGTAAGAATAAGTGCGATAGCGATACTGATCGCCATTTCTACTGCGGCGATACCGATATTGTGTTGTCTTTCCACTTCATCGGCTAAATCGATACGGGCCAATACCAGTTTCTTCACGACGAACAGCAGTAAGGAGAGCGCGATCAGCATAATGACTGAGAACACTAACCAACCGATCACGTTAGTCACATAAGCCGTTGGATTATAAATAATAAAGTGACTGGCGGCATTAAAGCTCAGTGCCATAGCAATCATGTAACCCGCATGGCGTAGCGCTAACGCTGTATGACCTTGGGCTAAGGCTTGCTGCATAGACGAGTCTTGGTTGCGGCTTGCGAAACGGTTTTCACGCCAGCGCGTGAGTAGCACTAACATCAACTGAGAAATCGCAAAGGCGCTGAAGATGGCAATGAAGGTATCGACCGTTAAATCTTCTGCCCACAGCAAGACGGAGCGAATGATAATGGCGGTAGCAATAGCAACGCTGGCATCGACGATAGCGACGGACACATTACCTTTGATGATTTGCTCGTTCTTATCAAACTCATTTAGCGCTATTTTATCGTGGAGAAAACGGCCGAGTTTAATCAGTACTAAACCGAATAAACCATAGCAGCTCATGCCAATCGCTTCGGTAAGATAAGAGTGTGCCGCAGCGCCTGTGATAGCGCCTGTAAGTACTATGCCTAGGGCGGCAACTGCGCCAGCGGTACTTATGCCAAAGGCAAAGTTATCCCGCTCTGCCAGCTCCTTACTGCTATTGACCTTTACACTCCAACCTTGCAAATAACGCATTAGCGTTAGCAAAATCACGGCTATGGTGAGATCGATAGCCAGAATGATGGCTAGCTCTGGTGTGATACCGAAATCCTGAAATAATGTCATTGGAAATCCTTAGTTACTTGCCCCGGCGCACACTGCGGGTCGTGCGATTGCTGGAATTGCGGAAACTGCTGTCTTTAGCATAGTTAGATCGAAACTTACTGTTCGAACTCTTGCTCGCACTTGTCGTGCTGGCCTTAGGTGCGCTGGTACTTTCACGGGATAACGCCGTGCCACCAGTTCGCGGCTTAGCATAAGGGCTGTCAAAGCGCTTGCCTTGTGAGTCGAAACGTTTTTTCGTTTGTTCGAAAGTCTTATTTTGCGCATCCGCTTGTTTGGGTGAGGTATAGCGATAACGACCTACGTCATTGTAATAGCTATAACCTCGGTTACCCGACCAACGATCGTAGGAAACTGGGCGATTGAAGACATTCGAAAACATCGAATACATGCCATACCAAGCCCAAAACGAAGTGCCGCTTGAGTCGGTTTGCCAGTTGCCGTAAGAGGGATTACCAACTAATTGACTGCCTGGACCAAAATCTTCACCGCCATTGGCTAATGTTGCGGCCTCACGGCTAATCGCATTTACGCGAGCCAGTTTGCCGTCGGACATATCGGCGACCACGTTGACGGGATCAGACAACATATCGTTAAACAGACTGGGATCTGCGGCTTGATAAAGATTTTCTGCTTCGGCCAGCTGTTGATCGAGATCAGCAAAGTTACTCGCCACTTTCGATTCATCTAAACGACGTTTTAGCGAGGTATACATGGGACCTTGGGTACCAGAATCCTTTGCTAATTCATCGAGTAAGGGTGCTAAATCGGGTTTCTGTTGCTTTAGCAGTGTCGTGTATTGTTTTAAGAGATTAGCGTTACGCAACTGGCCGTCATCGATCATCGTCGTGAGCGTAGCGAGACGTTGCTGTGTGAGTTGTTGATACTTCGCGATTTTATCCGGTCTGTCATCGCCACAACCCGTCAGCGATAGCGAAACGGCTAAAAAAAGTATCGATGTGAGAACACGGGTTAGCATTCCTGCCATGTTTTCTCCAAAAGGTAATGAAATAAAACTCAAATACTTGCAGGCAATAATAATCCGCTTGCCCAATATGCCTGCCGCGCAGGTTATAGTACCCTTAAATGCCACAGATAAAAGTGTAAACCTTTATTTGTGTGTTACATCAGGTAGCTGCAAGTCTCGTCGAACATAACATGATGTGGCGTCAATCTATATCATTTACGACATAATATGTCGATAGCTAAATTTGTTAGGGATTATTATGACCATGCAAAAAGACAGTAATAAGTCATTGTCTATTCTTATTAATCAAACCGCTGAACGCAATTGGCTGCGATTAGAGGAAGCATGGTCCGAAGGACTTGCGCAATTAACGCCTGCTCAGCAGCAAGAACTCAAAACGGTTTTGGGACTCAGTGATTATGTGGCGGCTCAACTATGCCGACATCCCGAGTGGATCGCTATGCTGTTTGCGGGCGAGTTAAGCCTGATTGATCGTAAAAACTTTGATGTTGATTTACATGAAGAACTTGCTAGCACGACCACTGAGGAGATGGCTAAAACCACCCTGCGACGGTTTCGTAACTATCAAATGGTGCGTTTAGCTTGGCGTGACTTTTTAGACTATGCCAGTTTAGAGGAATCCTTGCTTGATCTGTCGGTGCTCGCCGAAGCGTTAGTGATCTGCGCCCGCGATTGGCTCTATAAAGATATGTGCGCTCAATATGGCACGCCGATGGACAAAGAAGGGAATCCGCAACCGCTACTGATTTTAGGCATGGGCAAGTTAGGCGGCCGCGAGCTTAATTTCTCCTCCGATATCGATTTGATTTTCACGTTTCCTGAGCATGGCGAAACCGTCGGCGGTCGTCGCAGTTTAGATAATCAACAATTCTTTATCCGCATGGGGCAAAGGCTAGTGAACTTGCTCGATCAAGTCACAGTCGATGGTTTCGTGTTCCGCGTGGATATGCGTTTGCGCCCCTACGGTGAAAGTGGCCCCTTGGTGGTGAGTTTTAGTGGTCTTGAGGATTATTACCAAGAACAAGGGCGAGACTGGGAGCGTTATGCCATGGTCAAGGCGCGTGCGCTCGGGCCTTGGAACCATTTCTCCGATGAATTACACAGCCTGCTCAGACCCTTTGTGTATCGCCGTTATATCGACTTTTCGGCAATTGAATCCCTGCGAAAAATGAAGCAACTCATCGCGCAAGAAGTGCGGCGCCGTCATTTGACCGACAATATTAAACTCGGTGCAGGCGGTATTCGTGAGGTCGAGTTCGTGGTGCAAAGTTTTCAATTGATCCGTGGCGGCCGTGAGCCTGCGTTGCGTCAGCAGAGTTTATTCGGTGCTATCGATACGCTTTACAGCTTAGGGCAGTTTGAATATTTGGCGGTGGATGAGCTTAAACACAGCTATTTATTGCTGCGCCGGGTTGAGAATCTGCTGCAAGCCATTGACGATAAACAAACCCAAACCTTACCGAATAATCCACTGGATTGGGCGCGATTGTGCCATGTGCTCGATATGGCCAATGAGGTTGATTTACGCACTCATATTGAAGCGGCAATGAGCAAAATCCATCGTCATTTTAAAGCCACTGTGGGGGGCGAAGAAGGCGAAGAAAAAGCCGAACATTGGACGGCGCAGCTGTGGAACATGCAAGACCTTGATGATGGCATAGCGTTGTTGGCCGAACAGCAAATTGATGATGACAAGCTGTGCCCTATGCTTAGCAGCTGGCGCGAAACAGTGACTAAGCGTTCCATTGGTCCACGCGGGCGGGAAACCTTAGATAAATTAATGCCGAGATTATTGGAAGAACTGATTAATCAACAGAGTCCATCGTCAGCCTTTGAACCCGTGTCTAAGGTGCTGGAGCAGATTTTAACTCGCACCACTTACCTTGAGCTTTTGTGTGAAAACCCCGGCGCGCGGCAGCAGTTGGTGAGCTTGTGCTGCGCCAGTCCTTGGATTGCCGCGCAGTTGGCTAAATTTCCCATGTTGCTCGATGAGCTTATCGATCCGTCGCAGCTTTATGACACTACCTCCATCGACGATTATCCGAGCGAGCTGCGTCAGTACATGATGCGCGTGCCCGAGGATGATATGGAGCAGCAAATGGAAGCGCTGCGACAATTTAAGCTTTCACAACAACTTAAAATCGCCGCAGCCGATGTCACGGGTGTTTTACCCGTGATGCAAGTGAGCGATCACTTAACTTTTTTAGCCGAAGCTATTATCGAACAAGTGGTGATGCAGGCGTGGCAACAGGTTTCAGTGCGCCATGGCGTGCCAGCATACCTTGAGGGCAGTGACACAGGCTTTGCCGTTGTCGGTTATGGCAAGCTCGGCGGGATTGAATTGGGTTACGGCTCCGATCTCGATTTAGTTTTCTTGTGTGAAAATAAAACAGAAAACGGCCTGACCAATGGTGATCGCCCGATTGAAGTTGGTCATTTTTACCTCAAACTCGCCCAGCGCATTCTGCATTTATTCTCGACTCGCACCACTTCGGGGGAGTTGTATGAAGTGGATATGCGCCTGCGTCCTTCTGGCTCCTCGGGTTTGATGGTCAGTGAGATTGAGCGTTTTGGCGAATACCAAGCTAATGAGGCGTGGACTTGGGAACATCAAGCTTTAGTTCGCTCGCGTTTTGTTTTTGGTGACAATAGCTTAGCGGTTAAATTCAGTCATATTCGCGCTTCAGTATTGGAAAAGCCCCGTGATAAAGCTGAGCTGCAAAAAGCGGTACGTGAGATGCGTCAGAAGATGCGCGATCACTTGCTTAAAGTCAGTGATGGCATGTTTGATTTAAAGCAGAGTCCAGGCGGGATTGCCGATATTGAGTTTATTGCCCAGTACTTAGTGCTGGCTAATGCTCACGAGTATCCAGAGCTAACGATTTGGTCTGACAATGTGCGGATTTTTGGTGTGTTAGCTGAGCTTGAACTTTTGCCAATGATGAGTGCCCAGCATTTAACTCAGACATATTGCTTACTACGGGATGAAAATCATCGACTGACTCTGCAACAAAAGGCGGGGCAGTTACCAGTGTCAGAGGTAGAAGACCATGCTGAGCGGGTGTTAAACATTTATCGTGCTGTGCTCGAATAGTGCAGTCTTTAAGGGGATTAAGGCTGATACGAATTTCAGCCTTAACACCGCAAGAATACACCATTTAGGCTAGAGTTTAATGAGAGCAGTTAGCTGAGAGTGCCATGCAATTACCTACAATTCCTGAAAACGAGCTGCAACGCTTGGCCACGTTACGCGCACTTAATGTGCTCGATACCGATGCCGAGGAACGTTTCGATCGTATTACTCGGCTTACGCGCAGAATTTTCTCTTTGCCCATCTGTGTTGTGACTTTAGTGGATGCCGAACGGCAATGGTTTAAATCACGCCAAGGATTGGAGGTGACTGAAACACCTCGGGAAATTTCATTTTGTGGACATGCGATCAATCATGACGGCATTTTCATCGTGAACGACACCCTCAAAGATCCCCGTTTTAGTGACAATCCTCTGGTGACTGAGCAGCCGCATATTCGCTTTTACGCCGGCTATCCCCTCACCATTCACGAGCAATATCGGGTGGGTACTTTGTGTTTAATCGGTACTGAACCGCGGGATTTTACGGCTGAAGACATTGAAACCTTAACGGATTTAGGACAAATGGTAGAGGCTGAATTACTCTCTATCGCGCAAAATACCTTAGATCCCTTGACGGCTATTTCGAATCGACGTGGTTTTGAATTACTGGCCCATCAGTCACTGGCGAGTTGTCGACGTACCGAATCTGAGGCGGCCTTAGTATTCTTCGATCTCGACTTTTTTAAGGAAGTGAATGACAGCTTTGGTCACCTAAAGGGCGATCAGGTGTTATATGATTTTGCCCATATCTTAATGACCGCTTTTAGGGAGTCGGATGTGATCGCAAGGCTTGGCGGCGATGAGTTTGTGGTGCTGCTAAGTTTTGTGCATAGAGATACAGTCAATCGGGTCATCGAGCGTTTTAAGCAGTTACTTGAGCAATATAATCAACAGCATCCTAAGCAACATAGATTGGCGACCAGCATAGGTATCGCCCATTGGACACCGGATTCAGATATGAGCTTAGAGGATCTGTTAGATTCCGCCGATAAAGCCATGTATCAGGATAAAGCCACACATCACAGTGATGCATCTTAAATTGTTTACGCTTATGCCAATGAAAAGGGAGACAATAATGTCTCCCTTTTCATTGGACTTTATTCGGCGAAGAAGTACTAAGCTGTAATGAGCGTTACCCAATGTTGATATAAGGGTAAGCCAATTAGCACGTTAACCGGAAATGTGATCCCGAGTGAGGCTAGCATAGCCAGACCTATATTGGCTTCGGGGATTGCGGCACGAATGGCCGCTGGCGCTGCGATATAAGATGCGCTGGCACTTAATGCCGCTAACACTAAAATGCTGCCTGAAGGTAAGTCCAGCCAAACACCTACACCAATACCACACCAAGCCAATACAAAGGGTGCTACGGTGGCAAACACTAATAAGCGCCATTGCTTAAGTGGTAGCGGCAAACACACTTTGGCCGTTACTAAGCCCATTTCCAGTAAAAATAATGCCAGTAAAGTTTTGAATCCGCCTAATAACACAGGTGTGAGTGGCGCAAGTCCCGTTGGGCCGTAAAGCCAACCTATCACCACACCGCCAAGGAGTAATACAACGCCGCGGCTGGTTAAGGCTTCGTGCAACACGCTTGATTGAGTTTCATTTTTGGGTGATGTTTCAATTGCTTTTTTGGCACTTAAGTATCTGTGTAACCAGAGCATTACGACAATAGCAGGTAGTTCCAGCAGAACGAGATACAGGGTCGTTTCTGGCCTTAAGATCAGCCCAGATTTTTCAACCATAGCCATCACCACCGCAAAGGTTCCCGCACTGACGGAGCCGTAATGGGCGGCAATACTAATGGCATCGGTATGGCCAATGCGAACCAGCCGGGTTAGTACAGGGTATAAGGCCAAGGGGATAATCAAACCTAAGGCAACAACCGTTAACAGCTCAGTGAACACTAAGTTTTGAGTGTGACCGTGGAGCGCCATTCCGCCCTTTAAACCTAAGGTAAGCATTAACAGTATGGATAGGGTTTCGTAGATCGCGGGTGGGACTTTAAGATCTGACTTCACTAGGCCAGCTAACAGGCCTAAGGCGAAAAAGGCAATGACAATATCTGGCATAAGTATCTCATTAAGTTTGACTTTTAAGCGGTTCAAAACGCGCTTGCTTGTCGAGTGATCCTGATGGCTGGTGATTTTGGACCTAATTAGTTATATTGAAAAATAAATTGTTTACCACCTAGGTATAGATAATTATCTATGGATAAGCGTTCGTCATCGACTCAGCTTAAATTGCGGCATTTGAGTTTTCGGTTACTGCAGGTGTATGTGCAAGTGGTGCGGTTAGGTAATATTTCCGCAGCGGCGAGGGCATTGCATTTAACTCAACCCACAGTGTCATTACAGCTTAAAAAACTGGCCGATGTGTTGGGCGAGCCATTACTCGAGAGTCGTGATGGCCGCATGTTACCGACCTTGATTGGTAATGAGTTGTACCGCGCAGCCTGCGATACCTTGAGTCGTTTTGAGGATTTCGATGCTTTTATGCAGCAGGCTAAAGGTGGCAGTGTCGGTCACATTAATATCGGTATTGTCACTACCGCAAAATACGTGTTACCACGGATTTTAGGGGCATTTTATCGGCAGTTTCCACAGGTTAAAGTGACCTTAAACATTGGTAACCGTGCCCATGTATTAGGCAGATTTGAACGTCAAGAAGATGATTTATACCTGTTCAGTCATCCTCCAAGTGGCGATAACGTGTTATCTGCACGCATCATTAAAAATCCGCTGCAACTGATTGCACCAAAGGAGCATTGGGCAGTGGGTCGTGAACAAGTGAATTTTAACGAGCTTAAGAATGAGCGTTTTATCGTGCGCGAACCGGGGTCAGCCACCCGCTTAATGTTCGAGTCTTGGTGCAGCGGACAAGGCATCACGCTCGGTGATACTATGCAAATCGAGAGTAATGAGGCGATACGCTTGAGCGTCGCGTCGGGCTTAGGTTTGTCGGTGATTTCGGCGCATACCTTGCAAGAAGGGCGCGAAAAACCTGCAATTCTAACTGTTACGGGGTTTCCGCTCGAAAGTAACTGGTATCTAGTTGGCCGTAAAGATCGCCGTTTGCCCTATGCCGCCATGCAACTGGTGGACTTTATGGCGGCGCATTTGGTCGAGTGTATCGAGCCAGAATGGGTTGCCACTGATATCAGTGAATTGGCTATGCACTTTAATCATGCACCGCAAACTCGGTCCTAGCACTCTTGAGTCTTGCTTGTATTATGGAAGCTTTATTAAACTAGATCATAGCGTTATGCATTGAGGGTAACGGTTGAACACATCTTGCGCCATTACCCTCAGATTCCATTATAAAGCGATACTCTAGACTTTAAATCGCGTCAGTAGATTGTTCAGTTCAACGGCGAGTCTTGAGAGTTCATGTGCCGAGGCACTGGTTTGCTGTGCCCCCGCAGCACTTTGGCTGGCAAGATCACTAATATTCACAATGTTTTTATCGACCTCACGTGCGACTTTCGCTTGCTCTTCGGCGGCGCTTGCGATGACCATGTTGCTGTTATTCATCGTACTGATTTGGCGATTAATCGTGTTTAATGCATCCCCTGCCAATCTTGCGACTGAGAGTGCCTGTTCAGCCTTTTGGCCGCTATGCTGCATTGATTGCACAGCCGTTTCGGTACCGTGCTGGATTTTGTTAATCATGTCTTCAATTTCACTGGTCGAGGACTGAGTGCGATGGGCTAGGGCGCGAACTTCATCAGCAACAACCGCAAAACCACGGCCTGTATCGCCCGCTCGCGCCGCTTCAATGGCTGCGTTTAGGGCCAGTAAATTCGTTTGCTCAGCAATGGCGCGGATCACATCGAGAACTTTACCTATATCCCTCGCTTGAATCGCTAAGGTTTGAACAACCTGTGAACTTTGCGTCACATCCTGATTCATGTCGATAATGGCTGCGACTGTCTGATCTACCTGTTTTTTACCTAATTCGGTACTGCGGGCGGTTTCTTCAGAGGCTTCTGAAGCGAGCACCGCCGTATTGGCAACTTCATCTACTGCCGAACTCATTTCGGTAATCGCAGTTGCCGCTTGCTGTATTTCATCATTTTGTTGCTGTATGCCGCGGGAAGCATCTTCAGTGACGGAATTGAGTTCTTCGGCGGCGGAGGCGAGCTGGCTAGAGGAGTTTGCTATATGGGATAAAGTGTCGCGCAGGTTTTGCTGCATTTCAGCTAATGATTGCATCAGTTGACTGGTTTCATCTTTACCCTCTGTGCTGATCTTCTGCGTTAAATCCCCCCTTGCGACTGCCACTGAAATGCCTACAGCTTCCTTCATTGGCTGCACGATACTGCGAGTTAAAAATATTGCCACTACAAATGCAGCGATTAAGGAGCCCACTATCATAATGCTGTTTAGCCATTTACTCTCGTCGTAGGCTTGTGCAGTTATTTGACCTTGTTCCTTTGCATATTCAGTATTCAAGCTGCCAATGCTAATGAGCGTCTTTGTCATTTTTTCGGCTTGCACTATCATGACATCATCCATGATCCGTTTAGCTTCGGCTGCATCATTCGCCTGTAGCTTGCTGATCATCTCATCTTGATGCTTTAAATACAGATCAAGGCTGCCACTAAATTCTTGATAGAGCTCCTGCTCACCTGGCAGGCTAATTAAAGGCTCATAGTTTTTTTGATCCGTTTTAATACTCTGGCGGATTTGCCTTAATGTATCGAGTCCTTTGTTAAGTTCAGCAGTCGAATTTGCTAATAACAGGCGAAATGTAAACACCCTAGCGCGCATCACATTGAGGTTGATGCTCGACAGACTGACTAGCGTAGGTAGGGTATTATCTTCAATTTCTTCTGCAGTGGATCGCATGGATGACATTGTCTGTAATGACATGATTCCTTGAAGTAGCAACACAAGAGCAAGTAATCCAAACGCAGCAATTAATCGTGAGCCAATCTTAAATTGTCGTAACCACATAAGTTAATCGTCCCTGTATTTAAAAGAGTTCCGTTTAAGGCAGTTCTTAATATTTTCTAGCGAATATTTCGAACTAAGTGTCATGGCGCTTAGTTAGAATCATGAGTCTTTAGTTGATTGCATAAACTATAGATTATATTTTTGAGCTTTTATGTTGCAGGTTGTAAATTTGATCGATTTAAAACTATAGGCTGTAAATTAGAACAATTGAAACTAAGTTACACCGTACCTTAAAACTCAAGGTTAGCAACAGCTAGAAGCAAATTGAACGTAATGAGTCATTTAGTTGTGTGGATTGAATCGATTATGGAAGATGGGTTTTCTATTTTATGTATTTGATTTTTAATTATTATAATGTTTTTACTGTACTAGTTTGTCTATGATTGCAGATTTTCAATTTAGGTACTTATTCATCTTTCTAGGCTTGTATCTGCAAATAGCGTATTTGGCTTGTTATATTCTGAATGCATGAATTATCTTGTCACTAATTGTTCCTCGAATTTTTATCGTGATGGCTAACTTCTCGCTTATCAATATTAGTCTTTTGGTCTAACTCAACAGAGCGATAAATCGCTAATGTTTTACGGCCATTCACTTCGACTCATTTCTATTAATCGACTGTAGGTGCGGCGGAATTCAAAACTGAGTGCGCCACCTTGATAGAGTTCACTCAGTGGCACGTCGCAGCTGAGATATAAGCTGACATTTTGATCGTATAACTCATCAATCAAGCTAATAAAGCGCCGTGCTGGGTCGTCGTTGGCCGCATAGGAGAGTTTGCGCTCGCCCGTGGCTGCAGCTTGGTTATCACCTGTACCGTCCTCTGTACCGCGGGCACGGATCCAGCTTTTTACTTCGCCGCCTAATTTGGGAACGCCGCTCACCATTAAGATCTTAAATCGGCTGGCGATTTCGATATAATCGAGTTGAGATCTCGGGCCGTCACACAGGGCATGAAAGTCGAACCAAGCGACTGAGTTGCCTGTTGGTGCTATAGCGGCGCGGATCACTGGAATTTCACGGTTGCAGATGGTGAGGCTAGCATTACTCATTCTGCTATCACTAATGCCAATAGCGCTCATACTGAGTGTATTTGGCGTTAACCTATTCACTAGCTTATCAAAAATCTGCTCAAAATCGAGTGTTCCGGTAATGCCGATATTGCGGGAAATCGAGGCGTTCACTTCAGCGCTATCAATGCCAATCTCGTTGTTTAATGAAGCATTGATGGCGTGCATCCTATGGTCTTGGTTGCCATTGAGATGCAGCATTTGAGTGTGTGTTTGCAGCAGTTGGATGCAAGGTAAAAATCTGTGCCTAGCTAGGCCGTTCTCATATAAGCGCTCAATAGGAATATTTGAGGTGGCGACCAGCACCACACCTTGTTTGAATAGGCATTCAAAGAGCCCAGCGAGTATCATGGCATCGCCAATGTCCGAGACAAAAAACTCATCGAAACACAGCACCTTGCACTCTTTTGCGAGATTTTTAGCTATGAGAGTTAACGGATCTCGTTTACCCGAATGTTCGCGTAATGCTTGGTGAATCCGCGCCATAAATCGGTGAAAATGTAGTCTTAACTTGCCTTCACTCGGCAAACAATCGAAAAACAAATCCATCAGAAACGTTTTGCCCCGACCCACATCGCCCCACAGATACAGACCTTTGATTGCTTGTTTGTTGATAAGGGGAAAGTGTGCTGAATGTGGCTGTAGCATCAACTGCTTAAATAGCACATCGAGCGCCAACACCGCCTGTTGCTGCGCGGGATCGTCAATGAGATCTATGCTCACCTTGGCGCGATACGCTTCAAGTGGTGTCACGATTGGGGCTATCGATTGCGAGCTAGCGGAGTTTGAATGTGCCATGTCGGGGTCTCGTTGGCGGTTTGTTTTCGGTGTTTGCTGCTAGTGTGTTCTTTAGCTTTGTTTTAGCGCGATATCAGTACTCACCTTTTTGAGGCATCCTGTTACTCATATTCAGGTACTCGGGAGCCATATGGCAAGATGCGCAGGGTAACATAGTCGCTGACGTGACTTAAGTCCCGCTCTGGGGCTTAGGTCAAATACTAAGCGAAACCAGTGCTTTATTCTCGAGGACTTTTACCATAACATCTTTGTCACAAAAATAATGATATGGAATGAATCCTATGGCGAGTAAGGGCAATGGCATTACGGTTATCAGTGCACAAACCTTGATTGAGGGCGACATTCAGTTAGAGAGCGCGGCATTCATTGCGGGTAAATTGCAGGGCAAGATTAGATCGGCAGGACAAATTAAGATCGAACTTGGCGGCGAGATCTCTGGTGAAGTCAGTTGTTATGAGCTGCGGGTTTGTGGCGTATTTCGCGGAAGAGTCTGTTGTAATAAGTTGATTATTACCAGTTCTGGTGTGGTTGACGGTGAAGTCGCCAGTCATCAGATGGAGATTTACGAAGGCGGGCAGTTTATGGGTCAGCGTATTAAAGGTCCTGAACTTGATGCCTTGCCGGACATACTACAAGCACTCGCGCCAATAGCTCAACGCTCGGATGCGCATTTATATGCCAGTGAAAGCACTTTACTAAGAGGTGAACATCTGGCGATTCGCCCTTGGCTGTATGTTGCTGTGGCAACTGTCGTCATAGCGTTAGGTTTTAGTTTTGGACCCGAGCAATTGCGTGAGTGGTTACCGAATCTTAGTGACAGCCCGCTGAAAACTGAGGTGTCTCCGGCAATCGAGGGGCTTAAGGCAGTAAATGGTATGGCTCCTGATCAACCTGCTACGCCAAATAGCGCGAATGCCGACAATATGGCGGTATTACCGGCAGATGATCCTGATCCGCAGATCATGCAGCAGGATTCGGCGATGGAAGATTTACAACAAATGGAACAAGGCCATGAACAGATGACGCAGGGTGATAATGGCGCACCGCCTGCCAGCGACAATGCGACCAATAAGCTTTAATCTGTCGATCGCGCATTTGAATCTTTTAGAAGGATAATTTGGCTTTAGTTGTCAGTTCGGCCAACCTTGACCCTTTCAAACTGCCACTCTGGTAGCTTAGTTTTTAAGTCAGGAAGAATTCGAGTAACATCGCCCCGCAAGATAATCAATGGCTCACCGCTAAACGCCGCGTTGGCTAACTGCTGCAGCCTTTCGGGCGTTAGAGCCTGCAACTCTGCATTCAGCTTTTGCACATCAATTCGAGTTAATCCTGTCGCGACTTGGTGGATATATTGATTTTCACGTTGAATGCTGTTGTCTTGGCTGAGCAAATCTTCACCGATCAAATAGGTTTTAAGTGCATCGATTTCACCTTGGCTAGCACCTTGCGTCTTAACGAGTGCGAGGTGATCGAGTATGCCCACCACAAACGCGCCCGTATGTTCTATGGCTGTACTGCCATAAAACTTGATGCTGCTGGAGAGCGGTGCATTGGCGCACTGGCCGTAGATGCCATAGGTGAGGCCGCGTTTTTCCCGTAAATCATAGTAGAGTCTGCCCGAAAAACTGCGGCCCATGAGTGCGGATAAACTGCGACAGCTTAAGGCGACTTCCTGTGGGTTCAGTTGCTGCTGAGTTGATGCATCACTTAGGACATGATCTATGGCATAACCTAGGCGGACTTGGGTTTGCACGCTGCCCGGCGCATCAATAAGGTAAATCCTCTTGATTTGCTGAGGCTTTACTGTCTCTGCTTTATCCGCTTTCCACACTGAATTAGGCAATATTGGCCACAGTTTAAGGCTAGCTTGAAGGTCAAATTTAGCTTTATTTGCCAAAGAGTTGGGTAGAAAAAGATGCCACTGTGCTTGTGTTACCGCCTGCTGTTGGATTTGTTGTAGTTGCCTTAGGCTGAGTGAATCGAACAATGCATTATTATTGATCACTCTATTGTAGGGATGTTCAGGGCCGAGCAGTTTATCGCGCCACACTTTATCTATCTCGGCGCCACTAAAGGCGTTTAAGTGTTTATTGAGCTTGAGTTGACGGCGAATATTGTCGACATCGACGGGGGCGGTTGTCGCATCAACAAAGGCATCTGGCTGCCAAAATTGCAGTAGTAAGCCGTAGATATGGTTAACATCGTCGGGGCAAGTGAGGCTTAAATTAATGCTGTGCAAGCTGACACGCATATTGAAAGTCTCAAGACAGGGATCTGCGCGGCTAATGGCAAGTGCGCGGGCCTTTTCTTGAAAGGTAATCTGTAAAATATCAGGATTATTGAAGGGAACTTGCGGGTTCACAGCCGCTAAACTGACCCTGTTGCTCACACTGCTATTCATTTGAACTGAGGCAAGGTGATGTAACTGATAGGGTAAATCCAATTCGGTATGGACTTCATCGGTAAAAATTTCATCCGTTACGGGGATAATGACGCTGCTTTTGGGTAAATGATTGTTCAAAGAGCTAGGCAAAGAATGGGCTAAAGAGTTTGGCGTTTCAAAATGGGCCAAACTCGGCGGTTCGCTCGGCGTGAAGACGATTTGCGTCTGCTGGCAGGCGTTTAGTGATAAAGCCACAGCGCAGAACATTAAGCCTTGTAGCTGCTTTGACATTGTCTGAGTCGTCATAATACCGCATCCTCTAAACTGTCACTCATATCGTTAGGCAGCCATTCCAGTAGCGTTTTACCCCAGCGAATATACCAAGGTGGCAGTAGGTCGACTCGGACATAATCTTGGTTAAAATACCGTTTTGCGACGCTTTGGATATCGTCGGCCGTGACTGCGTTGATCCGTTGCCACTGCGCGGTAAAGGGATGGTCTTTATCTTGAGCCGACGTTGCGGAAAGCTTGATGGCTAAGGCCTGCGTGTCATCCAGTTGTTGTAATTGATTGTTTAACCACACTTGTTTAAGTGTGCAAAGACTTGCTTCATCCAGAGCATCTTGCTGCGTTTGTGCCACAAGTCCCAACACTTTTTGCACTAAGGCATCGAGTGAGGTCCGTGCCCGTGGAACCAAGACGATATTCGCTATGCCATGATTTTCTAACTCAAAGGGCAGGGAGTAGCTGAGCATTTGTTCGGGATTATGCAGACTGAGTTTAGCGAGTGCACTGGTGGTGTTTTGAAATAAATAGCCTTCTAGCAGCCGAATTGCTGCAGCATCGGGGTGATCTTTACCTACTGTATGCCAAGCGAGCAGTAATCCGGGCCAAGGTCCGCGCTCATCAACTAACTCAGCATGTACTTGTTTAGGCTGGATTGTTAACTCAGAAAATTCAGGTTCAGCAATCGCTGGCCTAGACCAAGCCGCAAAATTTTGCTCAATCCATTGTCGGGTTTGTGGGCTCAGTTTGCCGACAAGGGAAAGCTGCATCGCATCGGGACGATAATAAGCACGGTGAAAGGCCGTTAGGTTTTCTGGTGTGGCTTGCAAGATATCTTCGCGATTGCCAATAATACCGTGACCGTAAGGAGTACCTTTTACTTGCTCGAGTAAAAACGTCATCGCGCTGCGGATATAGGGCTGATTATCTATGGTTTGTGCCATTTCCTGCAGTACGGTTTCCTGCTGATTTTTAACCGTAGTGGCGTTAAGGCTAGGGCGGATAAAGCGCTCGGCTTCGAGATATAAGCCCAGTTCTAATGCTTGGTTTGGCAGCGTCACATAGTAGTTGGTGTAGTCAAAATGCGTGCTGGCATTAAAACGTGCACCTAAAGCACTGAACTGCTGAGCATAGGTATCGCCGGGGGCATTTTCACTCCCTTTAAACAACATGTGCTCAAACAGATGGGCGTAACCGCTCTGACCTTGGGCTTCGTTGCGGGCGCCTAAATTAAATTGGCTGGCGACTGTGACTGTCTGTTTATCTGCCATGGGCAGTAATCGCACTGTTAGGCCATTTTGTAGCGTATAGGTCTCTATATTCGCTTCGAGCGCATATAAGGCTTGCGCATCTTGCTCGGCGCGGCATTGGGCCTGTAGCGTATGACTGAAAACACTGGCCGAAATGGCGATAAAAAAGGTGATTTGAGTGTTCATAAGTGCGTCCTGCCGAGCTTATTTTTTAATTCGTTAAATGTCTTACTCAAGCTGGATACCATTAACGACAGGCAATTGATACATTCGCAGGTATCGATACAGATTGCACCACTGTCGACGACTGCTCGGATTTCATCGAAATCAGTTGAATAGCATTCAGTTTTTGAAAAGAACTGCTATGATGGCACAGTTCTTTTTCTGGCATAAGTACAAGATATGGTAAGCAGATCTCCGTTCGAATCCTTTCAGTGGAAAAGCGATATTTTTAACTGTGAAAGCACTGATATTGATAATTTCTATCTGCTGCTTGAGCAGGAAATGACCCGTTTGGGCATGGTTGAGAAAACATTGGGTGAAGTGGGTAAATACGATGTTAGCTTGTATCAGTCACCGGCCGCTAAGTCAGGCTTACCTTCTTTATTGATCAGCACAGGATTTCATGGCGAAGAATCTGCAGGCCCATGGGGTTTGTTGCATTTTTTGAGTGAAGCTTCAGCAGACCTATTTGAACGGGTGAACTTGAGTTTATTGCCTCTCGTCAATCCTACTGGATTCAGTCGTGGTCATAGATTTAATAAATACGGCGAAAATCCAAATCGTGGTTTTGTATTTGAGAACGGTAAACCTAAAGCGAATGAACATACATCGGTTGAAGGTAAGCTATTGTTAGAGCACGCACAGTTACTGCTTGCTGCGAGCCGAGACGGTATTTTAACTTGCCATGAAGATGTCTTGAGTCGTGAAGCCTATGTGTATTCTTTTGAGCCAAGCCAAGTGCCAGGACGTTTTAGTCTCGATCTGCGCGATACTTTAGGTGGTTATTTCCCAATTGCGGTAGACGGTGAGATTGATGGGTGTCCTGTTAAGGATGGTTTGATCTTCAATCATTTTGATACGTCTTTTGAAGCTTGTTTAGTACGAAGTGGTGCTCGTGTCGGTGCTTGTACTGAAACGCCTGCGTTGCAAAACTTCGATCAACGCGTATTAGCAAACAGTGCTGCTATGACTCACTTCTTGGCCTTGTGTGCACCTTTATGTGATTGATATATTAGTCTATTACGTTAGTGAATAGCCTGACATGACAAAAAAATACCCGCAGATTGCGGGTATTTTTTTAGGTGGTATTCGCCAGTGAATTATTGATTAATTCGCATTGGCACACCAGTACGTTCATCGAGTAGCTTCTTGATCACAGAAGAATCAGTGTCAGCTTTAGCGATAAACTTAGCGATCTCTTTTGGCAGTGATATCGCAACGGGCTCATTTGATTCAAACTCCGCCACAGTGCGAGACAATGGTTGATGCACGGCTAAGTAGCGTTTACCGTCTGGCTCTTCGGTTGCTTTAATCGGCTGGTTCACAAATTGTACCCGAGTTCCCACTGGTACAGTCTTGAATAGATGCTCGATATCTTCATGGCGTAAACGCACACAACCTTGACTGACACGCAAACCAATACCGAAACTCGCGTTAGTACCGTGAATCGCATACAAGTTGCCGATATACAGCGCATACAGTCCCATAGGGTTATCTGGACCGGCTGGCCATACCGCAGGCAGGATTTCACCTTTAGCAGCATATTCTTTACGAATGCGCGGTGTGGGTGTCCAAGTTGGATTCGCACGCTTACGTTGTACAGTGGTCACCCAGTTTTCTGGTGTGTCTTTACCAATTTGGCCAATACCAATAGGCAACACTTCAACAGTCTTTTTGCCTTTTGGATAGTAATACAAACGCATTTCAGCCACGTTGATCACTATGCCTTCACGGGGAGCGTTTGGCAGGATCAATTGCAATGGAATGATCAGTTGGCTACCTGGTTTTGGCAGAAATGGATCCACACCTGGGTTAGCTTCGAGTAAGTTACTGAGACCAAGCTGGTATTTGGCTGCGATATCTTCGAGAGTGTGTTTACCCTCTGGAACCGTATAATACTGGTTCTCGCCAATTAGCCTGCTTTGGGCGGCTGGTAAAGGATATTCCGTTGCTAAAGCGGACAGACTAGGGAAAACCAAAGTCAATAATAAAGCTGTGGTGCGAAGCATACTCATAAGCGGATACTACGATTCCTGTTAATAAAAAAGCGTGTTTAACGCAGCTTTCTCTCTTAAAACGAGAGCGGCAATTTGTCGAGCAAAATGCACTGGCGCGCGAAGCTCGCATCCTTCCTTATTTTGGACATTATTTCAACTGAAATATGATCAGTACGGCGTATTTATCGCTTAATTTTTTGTTTTAACGGTTTTCCTTGGCGGCGTCAATTGTCAGTATTTAGTCTTGTCGTTAAAACCTGCTGTACTCAATTGTCTTGTGTATGCCTTCCTGCTTGATGAAAAATATTTGCAGTGTTAACCAATTTAAAACGTGTCTGTTTGAATGGCGAGCATGTATGGCGTTACTGGAACTGAATTGATTTATTTTGGAAATCAGTGTGTGGTCCTTTTCTCACAAGGCTATTGCTCATCGGATAAAGTGAATTTAAATCATCTCATTGGCAAATAAATGGAGTTAAAACAATTAGCTTAAGGATAATGTTCAAATATTCACCCTTTACACGACATTATTTTATCTGGCACTAAATTGGCTATGATACCGTTAGTTTATACAGGTTTGTGAGCTGAGTTTTGCTTGAATGATTTGAGTTTACGTTCAGTTTGTTATTTTTAACTATTTGATATTCATTTATTTTAATGCTTATTAAGTCGTGTGGTGATGTTCTGCTATCCTTTAGGTTTTACGTTAGCTTTTATCTAAAGGTTAATAGAAAGTTGGTTTTATGACATTTTTTATGTAGATGATTGAAATTTAATATTTAACGCTCCAATAATTCGATATTTTTGTGCTAATATAAAATCATAAAATTGTGAGTTGAGTCATTTTTAACCTCGGTGATTTGTCTATCGTTTAACTAAACAACCTGTATTAAGGAGGCGTTTGTGGATGCAGATTCCATCAATAGTTTTTTTCTGATTGGCGCCTTGCTTACAGCAGTGAGTGTTTTACTTAGTCCTATGTCTTCCCGTTTGGGCATCCCTATTTTATTGATTTTCCTCGCTGTGGGTATTTTGGCTGGCGAAGATGGCCTTGGTGGAATCCAGTTTGATGATTATTCAACTTCCTATTTAGTCAGTAACTTAGCCTTAGCGATTATTTTACTCGATGGCGGTATGCGCACCCGCGTTGCCAGTTTTAGGGTGGCGCTATGGCCTGCATTATCGTTGGCGACCTTTGGTGTTGCCATTACGACCAGTATCACCGGCATGATGGCCGCATGGTTGTTCGACTTGCATTGGTTGCAAGGTTTGCTGGTGGGCGCGATTGTGGGCTCGACCGATGCCGCTGCGGTATTTTCCCTGCTTAAAGGGCGTAGCCTTAACGAGCGGGTTGGTGCGACCTTAGAAATTGAGTCCGGCAGTAACGATCCCATGGCGGTATTCTTAACCGTAACCTTGATTGCCATTCTTGCCAATGTCGACAGTGAGTTGTCCTTCAGCTTTATGCTTATTAGCTTTATTAAGCAATTTGGTCTGGGGATCTGTTTAGGTTTAGGCGGCGGCTGGATGCTGTGGAAGCTCGTCAATTTAAGCAAGTTAGCTGATGGTCTGTACTCTATTTTAGTTTTAAGCGGTGGTCTGATTATTTATGCTGCGTCCAACAAACTGGGTGGTAGTGGTATTCTGTCGATTTACTTAGTGGGTCTGTTCCTCGGCAATAAGCCAACCCGTGGCCGTCATGCGATTTTGAACGTACTGGATGGTATGACTTGGGTCAGTCAAATCGGCATGTTCCTCGTATTAGGGTTATTGCTTACCCCTTCAGATTTAGTCGATATCATGATCCCAGGTTTTGCTCTGGCATTCGGAATGATTTTATTTGCTCGCCCTGTCGCCGTATGGATCAGTCTATTGCCGTTTAAGAGCTTTAGCAGTCGCGACCGCTGGTTTATTTCTTGGGTGGGGTTACGCGGCGCTGTGCCTATCATCTTAGCTGTATTCCCTATGATGGCGGGCTTACCGGGTGCTCAGTTGTACTTCAACTTAGCCTTCTTCGTCGTATTAGTGTCGTTACTGGTTCAAGGTGCGTCTTTGACCACTGCGGCGCGTTTAGCTAAGGTGGAACTGCCCCCAAAGCCGTTACCCGTTTCGCGCTCGGGAGTTGAAATTTACCCGAGCAGCGAATGGGAAGTGTTTGTCTATCGTTTGAGTGAAAGTAAGTGGTGTATTGGTGAGCCGCTAAAGCGCTTGGCTATGCCAGATGGGACACGGATTGCGGCGGTATTTAGGGATGACACTTTGCTGCATCCATCGGGTAGCACTCGTCTCGAGGCGGGCGATATACTCTGTGTGCTGGGTCAGGAGAAAAGTTTAGAAGCCTTGAGTAACCTCTTTAGCCAAGCGCCAGAAAATAAAGAAGTACAACGATTCTTCGGTGATTTCTTTATTGAAACAGACGTTAAGCTTGCGGATCTCGCGCCTATTTATGGTTTGAGTTTAGATAATCTCGCTGATGATATGACAGTCGCAGACCTTGTGGTATCTCAGCTTGGCGCCAATCCTGTACTTGGGGATCAGTTCCACTGGCAATCGTTGCATTGGGTGGTGGCGGGGCTATATGAAGGCAAAGTCACTAACGTAGGTATTCGTTTACCGACTGAGAATGCGCTCTAATCCTATGTGCTAGATGGTCCTTACTATCGAAAGTCACCATAAAAAATGCCAGCTTATTTGCTGGCATTTTTGTATTCAAAGCTAATTGAGCTTATTGATATAAAGATTTATCCGTTGGGTCGGGACGGGTCTTAAAGCGGCGATGTAACCACATATATTGGGCGCGGTTTTTATCTATGATGGATTCAATAATCTTGTTACCGCGAATGGCATCGGCTAATTCATCTTCGCCGGGGAAATTATCCAGCGGTGGCATCACTTCAATTCTATAGCCTTTATCATCTGTAGTACGTTCCACAAAAAAAGGCAGGACTTTGGCTTTGCCGAGTTTAGCTAACGTGGTGGCACCGGTAATCGTTGCCGCATCTGGCATGGCATAAAATGGGATAAATACCGCACTGGAACGGCCAAAGTCTTGATCGGCCGTGTACCAAATCACATCGGGATTGCGGAGGCAGCGTATCATTTGGCGCAAGTCGCGTTTAGAAACGAGACCTTTATTGGAGCGTAAACGGCCTTTGACCTGCAGGTATTCCATCACAGGATTATTGTGTGGGCGATAAACCCCCACGCCGGGTTGGAATTGGCCGAAGATACGTGCGCCCATTTCCAGCGGCAAACAATGCACGGCAAAGAGGATCACGCCGTGGCCAGCATTTAACGTGTCTTGTACGTGTTCTTCGCCTTTGATACTCATGTGCTGCTGCACTTTTTCATCGGGCCACCACCATGCATTGATGGTATCGAAAATGGCTTTGCCCGTTTCTTCAAAATTACGCGTGAGTAAATCTTCTCGCTGTGCTTCCGTCATTTCAGGGAAACAGAGGGTCAAGTTACGGCGCGCTGTGTGGGTGCGGCCAGCTGCGAATTTCATCACTAAGCGACCCAATCCCTTACCCAGCGTCATCTGCCAAGGAAGCGGTAGAAGCTGAGTTAAACGCATCAAAAATACGCCAAACCACATGGGCCAATGCTTAGGATGATATAAAGAAGATGAAAACTCGGCTTTCTCGACCACAAAAATACTCACTACTTTTGAAAATTACTGCTCATTCTAACTCAATTTTTGCTGAAAATTAGGTACAATCACGGTTTAATTTCTGCATAAAGATAAGAGCACTATGAAGGTTTCTCTGCCAGCATTTGAAAAAGCCAGAGTGTTAGTCGTCGGCGATGTGATGTTAGACCGCTATTGGGTTGGCCCTACGGGACGTATCTCCCCTGAAGCCCCCGTACCTGTGGTGAAGATTAATCAAGTCGAAGACAGACCCGGCGGCGCGGCCAACGTGGCGCTCAATATCGCGACCTTAGGGGGGCAAGTCCAACTTGCCGGGCTCGTCGGTCAAGACGATACTGCCCATGCCCTAACGCTCGGTGTGCAAACTTTAGGGGTTGAACCCCAATGGTTAAGTATTGCTGATAAACCAACCATCACTAAGTTGCGGGTGTTATCACGTAATCAGCAGCTTATCCGCCTTGATTTCGAAGAAGCCTTCGACAAGGCCGATAGCGTGCGTTTATTGAAACAATCCGAGGCCTTACTCGATTCTGTCGATGTCGTGGTGCTATCTGACTATGCAAAGGGCGCTATCGATCAGCCGCGAGATTTTATTGCCTTAGCGCGTTCGAAAGGTGTGATGGTATTAGTCGATCCTAAGGGCAGTGACTTTGGTCGTTATCATGGCGCGTCACTCATTACCCCAAATATGAGCGAGTTTGAAGCTGTTGTTGGCACTGTGACCTCTGAAGCCGACCTGCTGGAAAAAGCCCGTGGCTTACTCAAGCAACATCATTTTGATGCCATTTTAGTGACCCGCTCTGAAAAGGGCATGACCTTAGTGACCGCTAATGCGCCTGAGTTGCACATTCCTACCGTTGCCCGTGAAGTCTATGATGTGACGGGTGCTGGCGATACTGTGATTTCAGCCTTAGCAACCTCATTAGCCGCGGGCGCCGATTTACCGCAAGCTTGTGCGATTGCGAACACCGCCGCAGGCGTTGTGGTCGGTAAACTTGGCACTTCTACCGTGAGCCGCATTGAGCTTATCGAAGCCTTAGCTTTGCACCATGGAGAATCGGGTTTTGGGGTGGTGAGTGAAGATCAACTGGCCTACGCCTTAGAGCAAGCCAAACTGCGCGGTGAGCGTGTGGTGATGACTAATGGTTGCTTTGATATTTTACATGCGGGCCACGTGAGCTATCTTAAACAGGCGAAAGCTTTGGGCGATCGTTTGATCGTCGCGGTAAACGATGATGCCTCGGTTAAACGCCTCAAGGGTGAAGGCCGTCCAGTTAATCAGGTTGATCGTCGTATGGCTGTGCTCGCTGGCTTAGCTTCTGTCGATTGGGTTGTGCCTTTTAGTGAAGATACGCCGCAGCGCATCATTACTCGATTGCTGCCAAATCTGCTGGTCAAAGGTGGTGATTATAAGCTTGAGGATATTGCTGGTGGCGCTGAAGTGATTGCCGCCGGTGGTCAAGTGCAAGTGCTGGGCTTTGAGGATGGTATTTCAACCACGGCGATTATACAAAATATCATGGCGAATCAGTGAGCTTAGTCGCTCTGGCATTCGCATCTAGCCTGACTTGGACGCCCATTGCCGATAAGCAGGCTTTGATTTGCCCTTTACCAGAGCTTGGCACTTGCTTGGCATTATTGCCAGAGCAAGTGTTGGTGCAGCTTCCTGCAACACTCGAACAATTTAGGCTTGATTTAGGCCGCAGAAGTGCCATGGTCATGCCCGTCGATGACAATAAAATTGCGGGCCTAGTCTTAGTGAATGAGCAGCTGACACCACAAGTACAGTTAGCCAGTGTCGATATGGTGACCTATCAATTACCTTTGCTTGAACAGCCGCAATTAACCCTATGGCATGAGCTCGGTCATTTGGAGAACCTTGCTCTGCAAGGCTCTGTGTTACCTACTCACTTGAGTGCATATCAACATGAATGGCTAGCTGACATTTATTTGGTTTGGCGTATCGCACGGGAGAAAAATGATTTTGCCTTGGCGTGGCAGCAATACCACAGACGTAACCTTGATGCATTAACAAGCCCGCAATATTTGTCGCATTGGAGTTCGCCAATGTTGATACAAGTGTTGCATCGATACGATGTTGCTCAAGTGGCTAAATTTGCCGAATATCGGGACTTTTTAACGAATTTTTACCCTAAAGCCGAGCAATTAGAGCCGAGATTATTAGGTGAGTATTCGAGCTTAATGCAACGCACTTTTGGCGCGAGTGTATTGCAACCCCTTCCTGAATATCTATTTTGGCGAAAAGCCGATCTTGGACACTATCTCCAACCGACGTTCGTTTTACTCATGGGCGAAGAAAAAGCACATAACTGGTTGGTACAAAATTCAATGTTATGAATGTGTTAATTAAATCAGTGGTGAAGCCTGTTTTAAACTGAACCCTAGCTGAACAAAAGTGAAATACGCTGGTTACGGCCCAGTGAACAGCAGTAATCCCTGAGCGGCTTTGGTAAGCTTTCCCCCTAAAAATAAGAGGGGAGACATTACTATGGCTAAGCGCTCGCGAGTACAAACTGAGCAAACCATAAATCAAATTATGGATGAAGCGTTAAGACAAATTTTGACTATCGGCTTTGAGACTATGTCTTATACTACGTTATCTGAAGCAACGGGTATTAGTCGCACAGGTATTAGTCACCATTTTCCACGCAAAAGCGATTTTCTTGTTCGTTTAGATAGTCGTATCGGCAATCTATTTGTTGCTGCGCTGGATTTTTCTAGCCAAGAGGCATTGGAAACATCCTGGATGCAGGCAATGCAGGAAGAACATTACCGTGCAGTATTGAGACTGTTCTTTAGTCTTTGCGGTGGTGCGAATAATGAAATTACCCTCTTTAGAGCGGTGAGTACAGCGCGTCAGCAAGCGATTGCTGAGTTAGGCTTAGCGGGCGATCGCACGATCAACCACCTATTAGGCCGCACTGCTGTGATGTTGTTATCCAATTTTGATGTGGCAAAAGCAGCATAATAGACTGACCAATAAATATAAAAATGGAGCCAGATGGCTCCTTTTTTGTGGGTAAAAATCGTGATTTGTACTGAGGTAAGTCATACCCCAATAGTGTAGGATGACCACTCAATAATGATTTAAGTTAGTGATATTGCCTTGTACTCTTGATTTGACAGGATAAAACATATGGATATGACCCCCATCTCTAATGAGGCAGATATGCCTAAACGCACCATTAAGCTTGATAACACTGAGCTTATCAAAACCAGTTTTTGGGTGAGTCAGATTTTTATAATCATTGCGACTGTTGTTGGCGTGTATTTAGCCGCGCAAGAAGGGTTGTCACAGGCAATTAAATTTGATGCCCTGAGCAATATGCAGAATAACTATCATCTGCGTCATGCCCTATATGACGAAGTGAGTGACAATGTTGAAATCTTGAGTCATTACGCTGACACAGTTGAGACTGTGAGTAGTAATAGTTTAGTGAAAATGCATCCGCAGATGGGATTATTTGTCTGGGATAACATGCGCTATTCTGCCAATGCGCTAGAAACACCGAGTGATATATTGTCTGATATTCGTCGTTTGTATTTAGAGTCTGAGAAGATCATTAGCAATATTGAAACCCGTCACTATAGCGTTTCTTACGGTAAGGATCAGTTGCAAAATGTATTGAGTAAAATCAAAGAAGATACTTTGCCAAAACTCAAAACGAATTATGAAACCTTGTTAAAAGAGCTTAAAGATAACGATATTGCCGTCGACTAACGTATCTTGGCTTAGCTCCCCCCAAACATCAGGGGTCATTCTTATCCCTGATGTTTGAATCAATTGATGAATTCAGTGTTGCTGACAACACTTCTGCATGATCTGCTTTAGTCCCCCATTATTTTATGGCACTTAAGCTAATGATGAATTTACCTAGCTTTTATTCGCCTGTATTTGTCATCACAACCTTGTTGAGTTAGCTTAATTCCTGTCGATAGGCTTGAGTTAATTTTTGCTGTTGTAGATAGATGCGAATCGCCAAGAAGGTTAATGCGGCAGCAATCACGGCACTGATTGCGTGGTGGAAGACTAAGTGACTTATCAGGAATGTGGGCAAGTCTTCAAAGCTATCGATAAGGAAAAGCTTAGTGATTAAGCCGATATAGACGAGAAGATGCAGAGCCGCGCCAGTGATAAAGAGTCGTTTAAATTTATCAATCAGTTTGATATCTAAATTGATATTAAACCATCGACAAAACAGGTACCCACTCAGGCCGATGGTAATCGATATCCAGCCAAGCCCGAGTAATGAGGTTTTGATTAATACGGCAGACAGGATAAACAGCCCAAGCAACATTTATTATTTCCTTAAACCAGCTTTAGATTTAACTTACTGTTTTAGCTTACATTAAGCATATCAGCATTGTGGGCAGATAAGCCTCGCATCATATTGGCGCAGAGACTAGCTTAATAGGCTTAAAAAAATGTGAAAAGAAAGGGAGCCATTGGCTCCCTTCATTTCTTTAGAATAGTGTTTATCGCCTAAACGATTTTTACTCTGTTGATATTAAATCAAGCTCAAAGTGCCTTTAAAATGGCTTCAACACTGGCCTTAGCATCCCCAAACAGCATTTGGGTATTTTCTTTGAAGAACAGTGGGTTTTGCACGCCGGCATAACCTGTGTTCATCGAACGTTTAAAGCCAATCACGTTTTGCGCTTTCCATACTTCCAGCACTGGCATACCTGCGATTGGACTGCCTGGATCTTCCATTGCCGCGGGGTTAACCGTGTCGTTGGCGCCGATCACTAGCACGACATCTGTGTCTTTAAAGTCTTCGTTGATTTCGTCCATTTCGAGCACGATATCGTAGGGGACTTTCGCTTCAGCGAGCAGTACGTTCATATGGCCTGGTAATCGACCAGCAACTGGATGGATACCAAAACGGACTTTCACGCCGCGATCACGTAGTTTTTGAGTGATTTCCGCAACAGGATATTGCGCCTGCGCCACTGCCATACCGTAACCCGGAGTGATGATGACTGAAGTGGCATTTTTCAGCATATCCGCCACATCTTCGGCGTTGGTTTCACGGTATTCACCCATTTCTTCATCGGCAGTCGAGGCCACACCATCTGTGCCAAAGCCGCCCGCGATAACTGAAATAAATGAGCGATTCATGGCCTTACACATGATGTAAGACAGAATAGCACCCGATGAACCCACTAACGCGCCGACCACAATCAAGAGGTCGTTCGACAACATAAAGCCTGCTGCTGCCGCTGCCCAACCTGAGTAGGAGTTCAGCATAGACACAACCACTGGCATATCCGCGCCGCCAATGGATGCAACTAAATGCCAGCCAAAGGCGAAGGCAATCAAGGTCATCAACAGCAGTGCTGGCATAGTGCCGCCTGTCTGTACGAAGTATACCAACAGGGCGAAAGACACTAGCACTGCGACTAGGTTTAGCTTGTGGCGATGTGGCAGCATCAGAGGTTTAGATGAAATCAGTCCGCGTAACTTACAAAAGGCAACGATAGAACCCGTAAAGGTCACCGCACCGATGAAGATCCCGAGGAAGACTTCGACTAAGTGAATGTTAAGCATAGCGCCAGTGAGGTGCTCTTTGCTGGCGGTCTTCACCGCTTCACTTAGCGCATCTTGTACTGCGGCGAGGGTCGTATTGATATCACCACCGACAGCCACCACGACTTGTGATACTTCCTGTGGGTGTAAGTCGATAAAGCTGTTGAAACCCACTAATACCGCGGCCATACCCACAAAGCTGTGCAATATAGCAACCAGTTCAGGCATTTCAGTCATTTCGACTTTTAGTGCTAAACGGATACCAATCGCGCCGCCAATCACCATAGCGATTAAGATCCACGCAATTCCGTTAGTATCGGGGTTGAAAATGGTAGCCAGTAGGGCGATTGCCATACCTAAGATACCGAATAAATTGCCGTGTTTTGCCGTCTCTTGCTTCGACAGTCCCGCGAGACTGAAGATGAAGAGAATGGCGGCAATAATGTAAGCTGCTGTTACCAGTCCTTGAGACACGTTAAACCCCCTTAATCCTTACGGAACATCTTCAGCATGCGCTGAGTGACGGTAAAGCCACCGAAGATGTTAATACTGGCGATCAGCACGGCGATAAACGCCAGTACAGTGACCAAAGTTGAACCCTGACCGATTTGCAGTAGGGCGCCGACCACGATAATGCCCGAAATCGCGTTAGTGACTGACATTAAAGGCGTATGCAGTGAGTGGGATACGTTCCATACCACGTAATAGCCAACAACGCAGGACAGCAAGAATACTGTGAAATGCGACAGGAACTCTGGTGGTGCTACCGATGCCACGGCAGCAAATCCTGCAACGCCTAAGGCGGCGAGCACGTATTTGAGCTTAGATGGTGCCTTCGGAGTGGTATTTTTCGGCTCGATTTTCGCCGCTGGTTTTGCTGGCGCCGCAGAAACAGAAATCGGTGGTGGCGGGAAGGTCACTTCACCTTCTTTAATCACTGTCATATTGCGCATGACTACATCATCAAAGTTGATGCTGGCTGTGCCGTCCTTTTCTTTACACATTAACTTCATCAGGTTGACTAAGTTAGTGCCGTAAAGCTGTGAGGATTGCGCCGGTAGACGACCGGGAAGGTCGGTATAACCAATCACTTTTACGCCGTTAGGAGTAACAAACAGCTCACCCGATTGCGTGTATTCGCAGTTACCACCCGTCGCAGCGGCTAAATCGACGATCACTGAGCCGCTCTTCATGCTATCGACCATGGCTTTGGTGATGAGCTTAGGCGCTGGACGACCAGGGATTAGCGCTGTGGTGATGATGATATCGACTTCTTTGGCTTGTTCGGCAAACAGTGCCATTTCGGCGGCAATAAATTCATCCGACATGGTTTTAGCATAACCGTCCGATGAACCACCTTCCTCGTTACCAAAATCCAGTTTAAGGAATTGGCCGCCCATAGATTCGATTTGCTCGGCCACTTCTAAGCGGGTATCGAAGGCGCGCACTATGGCGCCAAGCGAACCAGCAGTACCAATGGCGGCAAGGCCAGCTACACCAGCACCAATGACTAACACTTTGGCGGGCGGTACTTTACCAGCAGCGGTAATTTGGCCAGTAAAGAAACGGCCAAATTGATGTGCGGCTTCAACAACGGCGCGATATCCACCAATGTTTGCCATAGAGGAGAGGGCATCAAGTGACTGGGCGCGGGAGATGCGTGGCACCATGTCCATTGCCATCACGTTGATCTTACGTTTAGATAACTTCGCAACCAGCTCAGGGTTTTGTGCGGGCCAAATAAAGCTGACGATAGTCGCCCCGTCTTTGATTTGTTCAATTTCGGCGTCGCTTGGCGCATTGACCTTAAAGATCAGATCGGCTTGCCAAACGTTTGTTGTCACCTTCGCGCCCGCAGCTTCAAAAGCTGCATCATCGAAACTTGACAGTTGACCCGCATTGGCCTCAATAACAACTTCAAAGCCGAGTTTTTTAAGCTGCTCAACGGTGGCTGGGGTCGCGGCGACCCTAGTTTCACCGGCGAGACTTTCTCTCGGTATTCCAATCTGCATGACTACTCCCTGATGGTTTATATAATCGTTCCGCCTGCTGTTCTTCCTTCATCGTACTCAACTGCAAAATCTGTCGTCACCAGCGTTTATTCGGCGGGTGATTCGAGTCAGTTAGGGCATTCAATCTAGGATGGACACTTTTTGTTTTTAAAACAAACTATTCTGTGGGCAACAGAAATTATTGTTCGACAGGCTCATGACCATTGTGGCAATACTTTAGCTTGGCACAAGTGCATATTTCTCAAGCAGGCCGTTTCTGCACTGGTCGGATCAAAAACTTTTAACCAGTGCACACTTTTGTAGCTTAAATTTTGCACTTTGTATATTCCAAAATGGAATTAAAAATCCTATTTTATTCTTTTTTGCTTTTCTTAAACCGCGATAAGCTTGTGGACATTACACTGTCATAGGGCCGTCTCATGTTGTTAAAAGAACTTTCATCGCTGGCTTCGCCATTGTCTCAAGGACAAGTCGAGAAGCTAAAACAACTCACTTCTGAGTTAAGTGCTGTGCAATTGGCCTGGGTGAGTGGCTATCTTGCCGCCACAGCCAATGCGGGCCAATTAGCGCCTGCCGCACAGGCGCAAACGGCTCAAACTGTGACTATCCTCTATGGCAGCCAAACGGGTAATGGCCGTGGTGTCGCCAAAGCGCTCGCCGATAAGGCGCAGGCGCAAGGTTATGCGGTCAATCTGGCTTCAATGGGCGAATACAATGTTCGCCAATTAAAGCAAGAAGCTGTGCTTTTATTGGTGGTCAGCACCCATGGTGAAGGTGAAGCGCCGGATGATGCGATTGAATTACACAAGTTTTTAGCATCGAAACGTGCCCCCAAGTTAGACAATCTACATTACTCTGTGCTTGCGCTGGGGGATTCTAGCTATGAATTTTTCTGCCAAACCGGTAAAGACTTCGATGCCCGCCTAGCAGCACTCGGTGCTAAATCACTGTTACCTTTAATTGAATGTGATGTGGATTATGAAGCTGCCGCGGGCCAGTGGCACGCCGATGTATTAGAGGCCGTTAAGCCGCTAATTGAAACCTCGTCCGCCAGTGTGGTATCCATCGGCACCGCTAAAGCGATTGGCGAAAGTGAATTTACTAAGCAAAACCCCTATAGCGCCGAAGTGCTTGTGAGCCAAAAAATTACCGGCCGTGGATCAGACCGAGATGTGCGCCATGTTGAAATCGACTTAGGCGACTCAGGGTTAACCTATCAAGCGGGCGATGCCCTTGGTGTGTGGTTTAGTAATAACGAAGTCTTAGTCGATGAAGTCTTAGCGGGTTTGTCATTAGCCGCCGATGAGTTAGTGACCCTTGGTACTGAATCCCTATCTCTTAAGCAGGCTTTGGTCGATAAGAAAGAATTAACCCAGTTATACCCTGGATTAGTCAAAGCCTGGGCCGAACTGAGCGGCAGCGCAGAACTGCTGGCATTGAGCGAAGATAAAGAACAAGTGCGCCACTTTATCCTTAAGCATCAATTTGCCGATTTAGTCACTCAGTATCCATTATCAAATAACTCAGTAACCTTAAATGCAGCAAAACTGCTTGAGCTACTGCGTCCATTAACGCCAAGACTTTACTCTATCGCCTCAAGTCAAAGCGAAGTCGAAACAGAAGTCCACTTAACTGTGGCCTTAGTGGAAGATGAGCGCCACGGCTCAGCACGTTTTGGCGGCGCGTCACACTTCTTAGCGTCTGCGCAGGAAGGCACGCAAGTTAAGGTTTATGTTGAGTCGAACAAGCATTTCCGTTTGCCTGAAAATCCAGAAACACCGGTGATCATGGTGGGTCCTGGCACAGGTGTTGCGCCCTTCCGTGCCTTTATGCAGGAGCGCGTAGCACAAGGGATCCAAGGTGATAGCTGGTTATTCTTCGGCAATCCTCACTTTGAGCAGGATTTCTTGTATCAAACTGAGTGGCAACAGTATTTGAAAAATGGCGATCTCAGCCGTATCGACGTGGCATTCTCGCGGGATCAAGCCCATAAAATCTATGTGCAGCACCGTATTAAAGAGCAAGGCCAAGCCCTGTGGCAATGGTTGCAAAATGGCGCGCATCTTTATATTTGTGGTGATGCTGAACGTATGGCGAAAGATGTTCACCAAGCCTTGATTGAGGTGGCAGTCGAAGTCGGTGGTTTGAATACCGAAGCTGCCGAAGCCTATTTTGAAACCCTGCGCAGCGATAAACGTTACCAAAAAGACGTGTATTAATATCAACCGTTGCGCAGATAAGAAATGCATAAGAATAGCCAAAGCTGCACACGTGATGACCTGTGCAGCCAGCGAACCCAATTTTAAGAGGCAGTTGCCATGAGTGAGCAAAAATTAGCGTTAAACGAATACCTAAAGACCGACAGTGATTACCTGCGCGGGACCATCAAAGAAGGTTTAGATTCTTCTGTGACTGGCAGTTTCAGTGACGGCGATCAGCAGCTGATCAAATTTCATGGCTTCTATCAGCAGGATGACCGCGATTTACGTAACGAACGTAAAGAGCAAAAACTCGAACCTTTATATAGTTTTATGTTGCGCGCCCGTGTACCCGGTGGTATTTGTTCTCCGCAGCAATGGTTAGGCGTAGACAAAATTGCTTCGACGCTCACCAGCTCGAACAGCATTCGTTTGACGACCCGTCAAACCTTCCAATACCACGGTATTCCTAAGCGTAACTTGAAGACCATTATTCAAGACTTAGATCGCGAAGCGCTGGATTCGATTGCTGCCTGTGGTGACGTTAACCGTAACGTGATGTGTAACCCCAATCCGGTGGAATCTAAACTGCACGAGCAGGCCTATGCGGTGGCGAAACAACTGTCTGATCATCTATTACCCCACACTCGCGCCTACGCCGAAATCTGGTTAGATGAAGAAAAGTTACTTTCTACCGAAGATGAAACCGTCGAACCTGTGTATGGCAAAACCTATCTGCCACGTAAGTTCAAAATGGCGGTTGCGGTTCCTCCTGATAACGATGTTGACGTTTACACCAACGATTTAGGCTTTATTGCTGTTGCCGAAAACGGCGAGCTAGTTGGCTTTAACTTAACGGCGGGCGGCGGCATGGGCTCGACCCATGGCGAAGTAGAAACCTTTCCACGCCTGGCTGACGACTTTGGTTTTATCAAAACTGAAGACGTGATGAAGTTTGCTGAAGCTGTCATGACAGTGCAACGCGACTGGGGCAATCGCTCTAATCGTAAGCGCTCGCGCCTTAAGTACACTATCGTCGACCACGGCTATGAAAAGTTCAAAGCCGAAGTTGAACTGCGTGCAGGAGTAAAATTTGAACCTAAGCGTGAGGTCGTGATTGGCGATCGCGGCGATCGTTATGGTTGGGTCGAAGGCGTTGACGGTAAGTGGCATTTAACCTTATTTATCGAAAGCGGGCGTATTAAAGATTTACCGGGCCAAACCCTGCAAACGGGGTTGCGTGAAATTGCTAAGATCCACAAAGGCGATTTCCGCATGACCTCGAATCAAAACATGATCATCGCAGGCGTCGCAGCGGAAGATAAAGCTACCATTGAAGGTTTAGCCCGTAAACATGGTCTGCTGGGCCAAGTGTTGACGCAAACCCGCGGTCACTCGATTGCCTGTGTGGCGTTGCCGACGTGTCCATTAGCGATGGCAGAAGCCGAGCGTTATTTCCCTGAGTTTATCGATCATATCGATGCGCTACAGGCAAAACACGGCATCAGCGAGCAAGCGATTGTGGTGCGGATGACGGGTTGTCCTAACGGCTGTGCCCGCCCATTTGCCGCTGAAATTGGGCTTGTGGGTAAGGCGCCGGGTCGTTATAACTTGTACTTAGGTGCAAGCTTTGAAGGGACTCGTCTGAACAAGATGCACAGAGAAAATATCCAAGAGGCGGACATTCTCGCCGAATTGGATGCCTTGTTTGGCCGCTACGCCGTAGAGCGTGATGCAGGCGAAACCTTTGGTAACTTCACCGTCCGCGTGGGTGTAGTGAAGGCGGTGATCGATGCCGCTAAGGATTTTCATGGCTGATATTGAGCAAAAAACCAGTGATAAAGTGCCGACTGTGGTCAGCGCTGCCGAACTCAAGGCATTATTGAGTGCGCCTAAGGCAGAGCAAGCGATAGAGCTTGAACGTATTAATCAGTTCTTAGGTGGATTAAGCGCACAAGAGCGAGTGCTATGGGGCTTAACTTATTTGCCCGGTAATCATGCGCTGTCCTCAAGCTTTGGGATCCAAGCCGCTGTAATGCTACATATGATGAGTCAGGCACAGGCGAATATTCCGGTTATTCTCACGGATACGGGTTATTTATTCTCTGAGACTTATCAGTTTATCGACGAGCTGACAGAGCGTTTATCACTGAATTTAAAAGTGTACCAAGCAGTGATGACATCGGCATGGCAAGAGGCGCGCTTTGGCCAGTTATGGGAGCAAGGGGTAAACGGACTAGAGCAATACAACCGGTTAAACAAAGTTGAGCCTATGCAACGCGCTTTAGCCGAGCTTGAGGTCGGCACTTGGTTTGCAGGGCTTCGACGCAGCCAAGCCAGTACCCGTGAGGCGTTGCCGATACTGGCGATTCATGGCACGCGCTTTAAGCTACTGCCAATTATCGAGTGGTCGAATAAAGATGTTCACCTCTATCTGACGCAATTTGACTTGCCGTACCATCCACTTTGGGACCAAGGCTATGTTTCTGTGGGGGATACCCATTCGAGTAAACCACTCGAATTAGGTATGACAGAGGAAGAAACTCGCTTTAATGGCCTACAACGTGAGTGTGGTCTGCACTACGAAATCTAGTCATTTTATTGATTTTAAATATTAAACGCCTCAACTTAGTTTGGGGCGTTTTTTTATCATTTTAAGATAAGTGGGATTGAATTTAATACTCTGGACTGTCGAGGAAGCTAAGTGATGTCATTTAAGCGTCATTTAACTAAGATAGATTGATATTCATAGAGTTAGTTTGCATTCATTTTTAAATGCTAAAAATGTTGTACATTTTTACTCACAGAGTTATGCACATTGGTTAAGCCTGCGCTATATTTTGAAGTTCCCGTAGATGGTTTTGAAGCGTTTTACTGCGTTAATTGACATGATTCATGTCTTTTATGAGGTTAAGTTGTTGTATATCGGTATTTATGGGCTGGGTTTGCTGTGTATCGATATGGCTTAATTGGATGCAGTGAAAGCGTTGAAAACCTGACTCGCACCTGCGAGTATCAAGCAGTTTGATTGACTTGCTAGCTCTCGTTAATCAGCCATCATTACCTCGGTCAGCTGTCGTCAAAGCTGCCGAGGTCAAGTTAAGTCGACCCCAGTCAATCTCCAATAGTGATTTGTTCTTGTTATGGTTATTTCTCAACCTATCTTTGATTATCGAGTAAGATATCCTTGGTGTTTCCTTTACTCTCGTAGCATGATCAGCTTGCAACTCGCGTAAAGCTTTAGAATATTTTCTGTAAGCCTAGGTTGCCCCAAAGAATCCTTGCAATGGGATGGCTTGACTGGATAGATGAGAAACAAGAAATGAGAGTGTGTGGATGAGATGGTATAAATGACGGCCCCTTTATATGCGATGCGAGATCATGTCAGGCGTCCAAGTGTCAATAAGTCGAGTGACCCAGCACCTCAGAGACGAAAGCGTGGTTTTCGTCGTTTATTGTCTTGGTTATTTAAGGGATTAGTTTGGGCATTTATTTGCTCAATTTTATTAGTGATCCTACTACGATTTGTCGATCCTCCTATGTGGACTTGGCGTATCGAACGTGCCTTATTTCCACCTGCTCCTATCGGTGAGATCAGGCATCAATGGCGCGATTTAGCGCAAATTTCTCCCGAATTACAATTGGCTGTGATTGCTGCGGAAGATCAACGTTTTGTTGAGCATACTGGATTCGATTTAGCCGCGATAAGTTCGGCACTGAAATACAACCAAAAAGGCACCAAAGTCCGCGGGGCAAGTACCTTAAGTCAGCAGGCGGCGAAAAACCTTTTTATGTGGTCGAGTCGCAGTTTCTTTCGTAAGGGATTGGAAGCTTGGTTTACGTTATTGATGGAGTTGACTTGGGATAAGTCGCGTATTCTTGAAGTGTATTTAAATATTGTAGAATTTGGCCCAGGCATTTATGGCGCCGAAGCGGCTTCAAAGCATTATTTTGGAAAGTCAGCGGCAAAACTTACCCAATACGAGGCCTCATTACTCGCAGCCATTTTACCCAATCCTTGGCGCTATAAGGTGTCTCCACCGTCATCCTATGTGCAGCAGCGCTCAGCTTGGATCCGTAAGCAAATGCGTCAGCTAGGTGACGTCACGCTTAAAAAAGTCCACGAAGCACGATGACGCTCTGGTGAGGTAGTTTGAGTGAGATGAGCTTAATTTGTCATTGAGTTCTTTGCTTAATCGTCGATGACTTTGAGATGTTTTATTACCGAATTGAAATAAGATTGGAGTTATGTTTAGTAAACGTTAATTCTAATGCGTTTTTAATGCTGCAAACTCCTATCCTGTTCGCTTCTGTGTCGGTTTAATGTTAAATTATCGGGAAAATTTTATACCTTAGTTTCGCTTAGCCTAAGCATTTTAAACTGGGTTTGTATTGCCTAGGGCTGAGTCGTTGCGTTTTCTGATTTTGCATTATCTGCGTAAGGGATATGTAAGAGCGGATAAATATTTAAATACCTAAGGTGAGTTCTTTAGGTATTGTTTTCATAAAATTGAATGTCATTAAATGGAGTTTCTTAAATGAAAAAGATTGTGATTGCCGCGGCAATTATTGCAGCAGGTGCTGGTGGTTATTGGTATATGCAGAATGGCGCGGGTTCTAGTGCCTCTGCCAATCCTTTGCTCGACTATGTGCCTGCCGATACGCCGATATTTTCGGGCCAGTTAAAACCCTTCCCGTTAAAAGCGTATTTACAGTCTATTTCTGGAAATTATCAGCAATATCCAAGTAATACGCTTGATGAACTCGGTGTGCAGGATAGCCCTATGGGCAAGTTCTTCGTTAGCATTTATCAGCAGTATATGGATGGGATGAAAGATCCTGCCTTACTGTTAAAAACCTTCGGTTTCCCCGATGAAGTTAAACCTTATATTTATACTTTAGGTGCTTTGCCAGTATTAAAGATTGATGTTAATCAGGCTGAAGCATTTTGGGCTGTATTAGATAAAGCCGAAAAAGACAGTGGTGTAACCCACGAAATGCGTAAAGTGGGCGATGTTGATTATCGCGCTTATGCACTATCGGATGAAAGCTCAGCAGAGAAAGCTGAACTGTTATTTGCCCAGAAAGATGGCATATTAACGATGACTTTCAGCACCTCTATTACCGAGCCTGAGTTATTAGAAATGGCATTTGGTATTAAGAAGGCGCCGCAGTCATTAGCCGCTTCTGGCATATTAGAAGATATTATTAAGACCCATGGTTTTAAAGATGACAGCATTAGCTTTATTAACCATGTGGAAATTGTAAAGGCATTGACCTCTGCAGATAGCAATATGCTAGCTAAGCAACTGACTCAATTTTTTGCTGATGAAAGTGAGGGTGAAGATCCATTAGCTCAAATCAGAACACCAGAATGTCGTACCGAACTGACTGCGATTGCCGCTAACTGGCCGCGTACCGTTGCTGGTTTAACGGCGTTTTCTGTGACTGAAAAAGAAAGCCATATGGCGGCTTCATTTGTTGTCGAAACGAAGAATCAACCTATTCTTGCGGCAATGCAAAAGATGCGTGGTTTTATTCCATCGCATCTGGCGGATATCGACAGCACTATCTTCTCCATGGGAATAGGTCTAGATATCAATGAAATTACCCCTTCATTAACGGCTATTTGGGATGATCTGCAAAAGCCACAACTGACCTGTGCACCATTGGCAGAGTTGCAGGCTGAGTTGAGCCAACAGAGCCCTGCTATGCTAGGCATGTTTACTGGCATGGCTAACGGTGTGAAAGGCATGAGCGTTTCATTGCTCGATTTTAAAATGAGCACACAAGATCAAGAGCCTAAGTTAGAAAGCTTAGATGCTTTAGTCAGCCTTAGCGCCGAAAACCCATCCATGTTGTTCAATATGGTCAAACCTTTCGCCCCTATGCTGGCTGAAGTGCAATTAGCCGATAACGGTGATGCTACTGATTTATCTCCAATATTGATGTTGCCTCCAGAGTTAGGTGTTAAGCCAATGCTGGCGATTAAAGGTCAACATTTAGTGGTGTATAGCGGTGATAAAGGCTTAGCTTTAGCCAACAAATTAGCAGGCGAGAAACTGTCAGCGAATGGCATGTACAGCTTATCTGCTGATTACGGCAAGATGTTTACGCCAGTGCTTACACTGTTAGAAATGAGCGGTGAGCCGATCCCTGAAGAAATGCAAATGCTTAAAGATTACAACATGCGAGTTCAAATGAGCTTTGATGTGAATAAGCAAGGCTTGGTCATAGGTTCAGTCGCCAATTCTAAAGCGACTGAAAAGAAGTAATGCGTTAGTAAACTCATATTTGTTTGAAATGAGCCAGCAGATTGCTGGCTCTTTTTTTGGCTTAATTTAGCTTAGCTTGAGCCAACTTAGTGTGCTGTGCTGGCAGAACAAGTTGCGCTTTGGGCTTGGCGGAGCGCATTAAACTAACGAGCCCTTGCCATTGAATATCACTGTTCTGAGGGAGCAAAATATCCGGTTCAGTCCCGATACCGGACAGGAGTCTCCCCTGTGCATCATAGGTTAACGAACTGCTGAATCTTATGTTTAATCCACTGTTTGGCAGTTTGAAATGATACTGACGTGCAAAGTCGCCTGAGGTTTTTTCACCAATCAAATTTGCCCTAGACCAAGATTTAGTACGATAGGCAATCCACTCGCATTCTTGGCGACAATGGGGACTCACGAGTAGCGCTAAGCGATTTCGCCCTTCAGGAGCCACCGCAGGCTTAGTGCGAACATACCAAGGGCTGAATTTCTCTTTATCGACAGAGGGTAAGTTACGGGTGAGAGATTTGAGCCTAGGAGGACTGTACTCTAACGCATCCAGCGGCATAAAATTGAGCGGCTGTAGATAATCATTTCTCAGCTCTGGTGAGCGGCGATAGTGCGCAAATCCCATCACGTTAGGTGTTAAAGTGTTATTTAAATCCGCATCTTGATATCGCGACAGCATAGTCAATAATTTCGGACTAAAGCCACTGGTATCACGTAAATCAATGATTAGTAAGGGATGTGTCATGCCTTTGAGCAGTTCTTGCTGTTGTTCTTTATCTAATTCAAAGGCGTAGAGATCGCTGATCTTAAGTTTGACCGTCGTATTGTTGACCGTCTCTAATTGATTTGGCATGTCTTGAAATTCGGTGCGCTCAAATTGAGATAATTGGTTAATAAACTCGAGCACATTAATATCTTGAGTCTCGTCTTTTTCACTGATAGTTGCTAATTGAACTTGCGGTTTATGGCTTGGCAGGGCGAGAGTCACCTGCTGGCTTTGCAGATCATCATTAATTAGCGTAATGACTACATAGGGCTTTATGCTGAGTCCTAAGTCTTCGCGCAGTAGGTTAAGTTTTTTCAGCCAAGGTAACTGCATTTCTTGACTTTGTTTTGCCGGCTCAGGTAAGTAGGCTTGACTGGTCGCTACCCATTTGCTCATAGGTAAACCATCGATATGAGTGATAAAGGGGAAGTCGTTGTTGACTGGATTATTACCGTTATCCAAGGCTAACCATTGGTCGTTGACTGGCCTTAGCGTTAACGGGAGATCGCCGCTTTGATCGTCGAAGTTATGCACTTGAGCGCCTGGATCTTTGAGGGTATTGAGTAATTTAGTGACTTCAGCAGCAAAGCGATCATTGGGAGTAATATCTTGATACTGTTCAACAATAAGGCTAGCCATAAATTTAAGCTGCGGGTTGGCTTTGTCGGCCGTTAAGGCATAAAACGCTGAGTGTTGCTCGATTTGATCCAATAAGGCATAGAGATCTTGGCGTACCTCTTGTGCATTCAGCACTGGTGCAGCGCTATCTTTTGGCACAGCGAAAAACGCGAGCTTAAGTAAGCTCGCGAAAATAATGACACTGAGTAGCATGACTATGCTGCGGTAGCTAAAACTCATATTCCTCCATGATGTTAAGGCGCTGCTTCAGGGCACAAAAAGGTGTGCGACTATCGGCTTAAATGCCATTCGGATCAATGTAAATCGTCCTGCTCTGCCCTAAACTCAGGTCCATCTGAGCAATTTAGCAGCAGGCTTGGTAGATTAGCAGCAAATTATGGTCGATTTTTGTACTTAGTCACTTTATATACCCAAACAATCTTAAATCGCGGGATCAAGTGGGTATATCTTTCTTAAAGAATATCGTTGAGTGAAATTCCGATACCAATACGTTGATTGTGATAGTTGTAATCGATTAGGCTTTCGCCATAACCATTAAAGTATTGAGTATAAAAGCGTAAGTTGCCGACGATAGGATGACTCCAAGTCAGTTCTGCTGAGCCTCTGTCGATATCTTCTAGATTCGTTTTAACGGTTAAAGTGAATCTATGTTCATCGATACCATAAACGCCAATAAACTCTGCTTTACCTATATAGTCATCAATATTAGGGTTATCGTCGCCGCTGGCTTTATATGGATCTGTTTTTTCATCTTCAGGAATACGCCACCACACTTTGGTGGAGAAGGCGAGTGGGCCTGCATCAAAAATCATAGTGGCATAGAGGCGATTCCAACTGCGGGAAAGTGGCCCTGCTTTACCATTCGATTGATGTACGGCACCAAACCCCCAAAAGGAATTGGTCACACTGCCAATTTTCCAATCGTTATTAAACAGCATAAAGACTTCAGGTTCGTGATTGGTTTCCCTAAAAGGCGACGAAGTGTCTTTGTTATAAACTTGCCAATAGGATTGATTGGTGTAAGCAAAAAATAAATGGCCATTATCACCAAACACATTGTACCAAATAGGAAATTTAAAACTGATTTGGAACTTAGCCTCAAACTCATCTAAAGAATAGGGGTTGAGTATTGCATCTTCGGTGAAAGGTGCCATGTTGGGATCTGGGCTGTAGGTGACTGGTAAAAGGTAATTCACTTTATGTGGCGTAATCACAAAAGGTAGATCCGCCGTGGCAAGTTCATCTTTTACTCTTCCTTTGACTAATGATTCTTCGGCATTTATGTCCGTACAGGCTAATAGCCCTGCCAATGCAATACCTGAGTAAAGTGGTTTCATCTGCCCTCCTTGATGTGTTTATTTATTTGTCAGTCGTACTCAACAAAGATAGTTATTTCCAGCTTAACATTAGAAAGTGAATTTATGGTTATGGAAAAATCCTGTGTCACTTAATGACAAATCTTGTAGTCAGCCATTTTTAGTCCCATAGAGACATGTTTAGGTAGAATTTTTGGCAATAACATAGTGCCAAAATCATGCACTTAGCGGACAGAAATTATTTTGATGCAATTCGCTTAATCTTATTAAGTCATTTTCATTTCAATGGGTTAACTTGGATTTAGGGCATTTTTGATTTTGAAACCTAAGGTTTTCCCCACTTTAAGTGAGTGGTCACTTATTCTTTTATATCTAAATGATATAAAAACTAATAATTATCTATTTATTATGGAATATAAGACGCGCTATATTTCTACAGACTAAAGTGATCTTGGGGATTCTGATGGAAATTTTCTCTTTACCGGGCCAAGCGGCCAAAGGCAAAGTCTGGCTGGTGGGTGCAGGTCCCGGCGACGTTGAGCTATTGACGTTAAAGGCATGGCGCATCCTTAAAACTGCTGATGCAGTGCTATACGACGCTTTAGTCAGCCAAGATATCCTCGATCTTATTCCCAAAGACGCTGAGAAGATTGCCGTAGGTAAACGTGCGGGCAAGCATAGCGCCGCACAGGACGAGATTAATCAGTTACTTGTCACTAAAGCCTACACTCGTAAAAATGTGGTGCGCCTTAAAGGTGGCGATCCTTTTATTTTCGGCCGCGGGGGCGAAGAGTTACAAACTTTAGTCGAAGCTGGGGTTGAGTTTGAAGTCGTTCCCGGCATTACCGCTGCCAGCGGCACGTCAGCCTATGCGGGAATTCCCCTAACCCACAGAGACCATGCCCAAGGCGTCACTTTTATCACTGGCCATTGTCAGTTAGAGAGTCGCCCTATGGATTGGCAAGGTTATGCTAATCCTAACAATACTTTAGTCGTGTATATGGGGATTCTGAACGCAGGCATTATTCGCCAAGGTCTAGTCGATGCGGGCCGAAGCCCTGAAACACCCGTGGCGATAGTGTCAAAGGCGACCACTAAAGAGCAACGTCGTTTTATCGGCCGTTTAGGTGAGCTTGAACAGCTTGCCGCCGATCCAGAATTACAAATGCCAGCTTTGATGATCATAGGTGAAGTCGTCACGCTGAGTGACACCTTGCATTGGTTCAAACCTGAAGCGATTGAATCGACTCCGGTCAGCGATGAACAGACTCAATCGGTTAGAGTCTCGGCCGTCGCGTCGATAAGCTAAGCCGCAAACAGTTAAAGCTATTAAGCAGTTAAACAAATTAAGCTAATCCATGCTGTGGTAACACGGCGAATTTAAGGTAACGGAGAATAGTATGGCCGGGCGTGAACTAAGCCACTTACAACAACTGGAAGCTGAGAGCATCCAGATCATTCGTGAAGTTGCAGCCGAATTCGATAATCCTGTGATGTTGTATTCCATCGGGAAAGATTCTTCCGTTATGTTGCACTTAGCGCGTAAAGCCTTTTATCCGGGCAAGATCCCATTCCCGTTGCTGCATGTCGACACGGGGTGGAAATTCAAAGAGATGATCGCGTTCCGTGATGCGCAGGCAAAGAAATTTGGCTTCGAGTTACTGACGCACATCAACCCAGAAGGTTTGGCGCAGGGAATTAACCCCTTCGACCATGGCAGTGCAAAACACACTGACATAATGAAAACCCAAGGTTTAAAGCAAGCACTTAACCAATACGGTTTTGATGCGGCTTTCGGTGGGGCTCGCCGCGATGAAGAAAAATCTCGCGCCAAAGAGCGCGTGTATTCCTTCCGCGACCGTCACCACAGATGGGACCCTAAAAACCAACGTCCAGAATTATGGCGTACCTATAACGGCGCAGTGAACAAGGGCGAAAGTATTCGCGTGTTCCCACTATCTAACTGGACTGAACTGGATATTTGGCAATATATTTATCAAGAAAACATTGAGTTAGTGCCTTTGTATTTTGCCGCTAAACGTAAAGTGGTTGAGCGCGGTGGTCAGTTAATCATGGCCGATGACGAGCGGATGAAGTTAGCCGAGGGCGAGCAGATTAAAGAAGAAGTGGTGCGTTTTAGAACCTTAGGTTGCTACCCACTCACGGCCGCCATGTATTCTGAGGCCGACAGTCTAGAAAAGATTATTGAAGAAATGCTGTTAACCCGTTCGAGCGAACGTCAGGGCCGATTGATCGATTCAGATCAAAGTGCCTCTATGGAGCAGAAGAAGCGTCAAGGCTACTTCTAATCTCTACAGGGTTAACCCTATTTCGCGAAAGTGGCGCAAGTAAAGCGCGACCTTCAGCCAAGCAGATCAAGAGTGAGAATAAGATGGACAAAGCGGTCAATAAAACCAATCTCATGGCGGCAGAAATTACCCTCCATGGTGTGAAAGAATATCTAGCCCTGCAGCAGCACAAAGGCTTACTGCGCTTTTTAACCTGTGGCAGTGTCGACGATGGTAAAAGTACCTTAATCGGCCGTCTGTTACACGACAGCGCCCAGATCTATGAAGATCAATTAGCGAGCCTCAAGAGCGACAGTGCCAAGATGGGCACCACAGGTGAAGCCATTGACTTAGCCTTGCTGGTGGATGGCCTGCAAGCTGAGCGCGAGCAGGGCATCACTATCGATGTGGCTTATCGTTATTTTTCAAGTGATAAGCGCAAGTTCATCATCGCCGATACGCCAGGGCATGAGCAGTACACTCGCAACATGGCAACGGGTGCATCAACCTGTGATTTAGCAGTGATTTTAGTCGATGCCCGCTACGGCGTGCAGACTCAGACTAAGCGCCATGCGTTTATCGCGTCATTACTCGGTATTCGTCACTTTGTTGTTGCTGTGAATAAGATGGATTTGCTCGGGTTTGACGAGCAAGTATTCAACCGTATTCGTGCCGATTTTACGGATTTTGTTAAAGATTTCGGTAATCTCGATATCCACTTTGTGCCGTTATCGGCGCTTAATGGTGACAACGTGGTTGAGCGCAGCACCCAAAGCCCTTGGTATCAAGGCGGTACTCTGCTTGAACTGCTAGAAACCATTGATACTCAACGTGAACTCAGCTCATTGCCAGTGCGTTTTCCGGTACAATATGTGTCGCGCCCTCACTTAGATTTTCGCGGTTTTGCAGGCACGTTAGCCTCTGGCATCATTAATGTCGGCGACGAGTTAGTCGCTTTGCCATCGGGCAAACGCAGCAAGGTTGAACGTATTGTGACCTTCGATGGCGACATACAAGAAGCGGTTGCTGGCCAAGCTGTGACTATCACGCTGGAAGATGAAATTGATATTTCCCGTGGCGATTTACTGGCAAAACCCGATTCTGCGCCAGCCGTCGCTAACGTGATCAGCGCTGATATAGTGTGGATGGATGAAAAGCCATTACAACTCGGTCAGTTATACGACATCAAAGTGGCCGGTAAGAAGACGCAAGCCTCTGTGACTGCTATCGATTATGTGGTTGACGTTAACACCTTAGCACGCAGTGCGACGGACACGCTTGGGCTAAACGCGATTGCGCGTGTGACCTTAGAACTGACCGAAGACATAGTGTTTGATGCATATTCGTTAGTACGCGATACCGGCGGAATGATCTTAATCGACCGCCTGAGTAATGCGACGGTTGCTGCGGTTATGGTGGTGTCGGGTCAACATGTTAACAAGCAAACAGCGTCACAATTTAGTGCCTTTGAAGTCGAGTTTAATGCCTTAGTGCGTAAACACTTCCCCCATTGGCAAGCGATAGATATCACTAAGCTTGGAGCTTAATTTGTGAGTGACTTGTGGCTATTAGCGATTATTTTGATAGGGCTTGTGGCTGGCTTAATTAGCGGCCGTATCAATCCAGCGGTATTGTTTTTATTTGCATTTTTGCTCTGTTATTTGCTTGGCATGGTTGCGCTCGATACCGCATTAACAAGCTTTACCAATATTGGCTTAGTCACGCTGGTCCTGCTGGTGTTGGCCGCGACAGCGTTAGAAAAAACGTCCCTGCTGGGAAAGTTGAGTCAAGTCATAGGTAATAATTCTTTGCCTATGACAATGGCAAAGCTCGGTTTTTCGACGGCTTTGCTGTCGTCATTTACCAATAACACTGCGGTCGTGGCATCACTGATTGGTGTTGTGCGCCGCAATCAGGCTCACGCGCCGGCTAAGTTATTATTGCCGTTAAATTATGCGGCAATTTTAGGTGGCACACTGACCCTGATTGGTACCTCGACTAACTTGATTGTGAACTCCTTTGTAGAAAACGCCGGCTTACCCGCCTTAGGGTTCTTCGAGTTTACGCCAGTTGCAGTGGTGATCGTTGTCGCAGGCATCTTGTTACTGACCCTACTGGCGAACATTCTGCCCGACAGACGGGAAGAATCAGGTGAAGAAGCGCTGCCATATTTGCTCGAAGCCCATGTGGCGAAAGGTTCGTCCTTGGTCGGTCGCAGTGTGGTGGATAATAAACTTAGGGCGCTGAAAAAGTTATATCTGGTTGAATTAGAACGCAGTGGCATTTGTATTTGCCCTGTGCCGCCCCAGTTAGTGTTGCAAGCGGACGACGTGCTGCGCTTTAGTGGCGCGGTGGAATCGGTTGAGTTATTGCACCAATTCGATGGTTTAGATTGGTTTGGTAAACATCAAGCCAAAGGACAAAATTTAGTTGAAGCCGTACTCGCACCGTCATCCAGTTTAGTGGGCAGTTCGTTGAAAGCATCGCGTTTTCGTGAACAGTTTGATGCGGCTGTGATGGCCATTCGCCGCGGAAATCATCCGCTGAAGGGCGGACTCGGTGACATTATTCTGCAACCCGGTGATGTGTTGTTATTGACGCCAGGTGATGGTTTTAGCAATAGCGCAAAGCTGAGTTCAGAGTTTGCGGCGATTAGCGGCTTAGATTTGAATGTGCGTCTAGACAGTCGTCGTGGTCGTTGGGTATTGCTGGGCTTTGCGGCAACGATCATCCTGAGTGTCACTGGCATATTACCCTTGGCTAAAGGTTTAGTGATATTGCTGCTTAGTTATTTTGCCATAGGCGCAGTCACGCTGGCTGAGCTTAAACGCCGTTTCCCATTGGAATTAGTGGTGATCGTGGGGAGTGCATTAGGGCTTGCCAACTTGATGATGAGTACAGGCCTTGCGAACAGTTTAGCCCAAGGATTACTCTCAGTTATTAACGGTTATGGGGTATTTGGCGCTTTTATCGGCGTGTATTTAATGACCTTATTGCTGACTGAACTGGTGACCAATAACGCAGCGGCGGCGCTGGCGTTCCCTATCGCTTACGCGATTGCGCTTAATTACGGTGTCGATGCAAGGCCCTTTATTATGGCCGTTGTCTTTGGTGCCAGCGCGAGCTTTATTTCACCCTACGGCTATCAGACCAATTTGATGGTATTTAATGCGGGTAATTATCGCTTCAGTGACTTTGTCCGCCTTGGATTGCCGTTATCTGTGCTGTATTCCCTGATAGTGATATTTATGGTGCCGATCATCTTTCCATTTTAGTGATTAGCTTGAGTTTATTGCCCTTATGTTAGCGGTTAGTCAACATGGGGATTGAGGAGTTTTTATGACAAATATCGTGTGGCATCAACATCCTGTAGACCAAGCGGCCAGAGCCGAGCAGAAAGGCCAAAACCCAGTACTACTTTGGTTTACCGGACTTTCTGGCGCGGGCAAGTCAACACTAGCGGGTGCATTAGAGCGGGCGTTATTTGAGGCGGGATTCCACACTTATTTGCTCGATGGTGATAATGTGCGCCATGGCCTGTGTAAAGATTTAGGGTTTACGGTTGAAGACCGTGATGAGAACCTGCGTCGTGTGGGCGAAGTGGCTAAATTGATGGTGGATGCGGGGCTTGTGGTGTTATCAGCCTTTATTTCCCCGACCCGTGAAGAACGTGATGGTATTCGTGCCCGTTTTCCTGCAGGGCAGTTTATTGAAGTGCATGTAGCTACGCCTTTGAGTGTGTGCGAGCAGCGTGATCCTAAGGGGTTGTATGTGAAAGCGCGCAGTGGCGAAATTAGCAATTTCACTGGTATTTCATCACCTTATGAAGCGCCATTAGCCGCCGAATTAACCATAGATACCAGCAAAGGCGATTTAGTGACTCAAGTGCGTGCATTAATCGATTATTTAACGGCGATCAATGTCATTAATGCCGATAAGGCAAAAGCGCTAGCTTAACATTTAGCCCTTATCTTGCTTAAAAGGAGCCTTTAGGCTCCTTTATTATTTCTGGGTTTTATTGCTTATACCATTGATTCATAATTTATTTTTATAGTGCGATAATTATTCTATTTTAAAGTCTTTAGCAAATAAGAGCTGTAGAGCCTTCAAGTATTCTTGATCTGGCTTAGGCTGTACTAGTTGGGCGAGTTCATCGCCAATCGGTGTTAAGCGATAATAACTAAAAAGCAGATTACCGCTCTTGGGCGTAAGCTTCATTTGTATGCCTTGCAGGGCAAATTGAATCGGTGTTTTGTTATTGAGTAAACCGGTTTCGAACTCACTGCTGTGAAGTATTCCTGCATCGACTAAGGTCAGAATACTGGAATAGGGTAGCCCAAACTGGGATAAGCCTAAATTGACTGAGGTGGTTTTACGGAAATACTGGCCAATCCCACCTGACAAGCGGTAGCCACTGATGAGTTTTAGGCGCTGCTCGTTATTCACCTTAGCCGCCATGCCAAGGGCTTTTTCTAGAATTTGTGCTTCCCTGTGAGTCAGTTGCTTGAGCAGCGCTAGGGTACGTAGACTGAAGTTTCCCGGATTCACTATCTCGCTCGACAATATCCGAGCCCACAAATCTTGCATCTTACGGTTATGGATTTGTTCCGCCATCAAGAAAAATTGATGGCTCCAATCGGGATCAAGATCGACCCCAGTGACATCTGAGTGGGTATAACTGAGGGCTAAGGCAAAAATGGTTTCCACATTGGCCTGATATTCGCTCGATAACTTGCGTGCTCTATGTTGAGCTCGCTCGGCTATTGAGGCGTTCGCAGGGCGATATTCTTGCTCACTGGCGAGCCCTAATTGGCGACCAAGTAGCAGGGCTTTCTTGCGAGCGGATACCTCGGATGCTGACTCGCCTTCTTCTGCCAACAGTAAAATATCTGAATCCTTCATCGCGTTATTAATCCTTGAGCCTGCACTGTGGTTGAGGTGTGGGCTTAGTGAACTCTTACATTCGGTTGTAGCTTACTTTAGATGATCATCTCTTTAGTTTGAGCATCTCGTTAAGCCAATTCTTTGGTTCGTTATTATGCCGTTTTATTTAACGACTTTAGCGATTGATTTCGCACTTTTAGTTGGCCAAGACCATAAGGTTTCATTACCCGGTTCAGGATGGCGCGGAACATTCAGCGCTAGCAGTAACGAACATACGGCAAAGCCCGCCCCTATGTAAAATACAAAGGCGGGATCGGTTAACCATAATAAGCCCAAAAGCACAGGAATAATCACTGCGGCTATGTGGTTTATGGTGAAACTGACTGACATAGTGGCGGCAATGTCTTTGCTGTCGGCGATTTTTTGAAAATAGGTTTTCATCGCAATTGCCATCGCAAACAGTAAATGATCGATAACGTAGAGTGCTGCCGCCATATTGGCTTGTTCGACTAGGGCATAGCTGATAAAGACTAAGATGAGTCCGATATATTCCACAGTAAGCGCATTACGCTCACCAATACGTCCAATCAAACGACCAATAGCAGGCGCAAAAAGTAGATTAACGGCATAGTTGATTAAGAACAGCGCAGTGATTTCACTGACGCTATAACCAAACTTTTCAACCATCATAAAGCCCGCAAATACCATAAAGATTTGCCGCCTTGCACCTGAAAAAAAGGTGAGCAGGTAATAGAGCCAATAGCGTTTACGTAGTATGATTTTTTTGTGTTGTATTTCCGTTGTCTCAAACTTGGGGTAATACCATGTTATGGTTAGCACAATGATGAGACCTAATACGCCTATAATCAAATACATATGCAGGTAGTCTAGCTTCAACCAAGTCATTACTAGCCAAATGCTGGCATAACCGACTAAAGCGGCCGCCGAACGCCACGCCAGTGCTTTACCCATAAAACCCGCCGCGTCTTTTTTATCGACCCATTGCAGCGTTAGCGATTGGTTGATGGTTTCAAAATAGTGAAATCCGACAGACATCAACACAGTCGTTAGATATAGGCCTATGACCTGAGGAAAGAAACCTGTTACCGCTACGCCGATACATAAAATGGCGAGCGAGAGCAGGGCGAAGGCTTGTTCTCGAATGAGCAGCAGCACAAAAATCGCCGTAAAAGCCAAGAAGCCGGGGATTTCGCGCAGGCTTTGTAACATGCCGATTTCAGCACCAGTGAATTGGGCTTTCTCAATCACGAAGTTGTTGAGCAATGCCTGCCAAACGGCAAACACGAGTGACATAACAAAGGTCATCCACAGCAAGAGTGCTTTAGGATCTTTTGCTTGAATAGCTTTCATGGATAAGGGACTCAGGCGATAAGTGTTCAAATGCTAATGCTTTTTTCTTAGGTTGGCTATATAAGGTGTGACTTATCCCTTTCAATTTTGTAACAATGTTTAGACGAATTAACTCCCTAGGTTACAAAGACGCTAAAGCGAGAATATACCTAAGGCGTTATTTTTGTGAGGCAGTTAAAACTACCGCATATACTTGGGGTGTTTGGCGCTAAGCCCGTGATCTATTTCATGTAAATTGGCGGGTAAATCACCTAGTATGAAATATCATAATTGTCATTTTACTTTTGCATACCAAGTTAAATTCCACTGGAATGCCAATGACTCTGGGTGTCCATTGCTACTTTTAGCGCATTTAGTCTGAGCGTTGTGATGTCATTTGATATGCCAAACGGGCATAGAGAGTCGAAATTAAGTCGCCTGCACCGTCTTTTCTAGGCCGCTTATTGTTATTTTGCTTGGGATTAATCGAGGCTAAATTGAAAAGAATTCTTATCATTTACTCTAGTGTTCACGGCCAGACCTCAAAGATTGCTAAAAAGCTCGCACAGCAGTTAATGGCTTTAGGTAATGAAGTGGTTACTGCCGATATCAAGGCCGCTCCAGTGCTCACTGAGTTCGACAAAATCATCATAGGCGCCAGTATTCGCCATGGTAAACATAACCCAAGTTTGTACGAGTTTATTGAAAAGCATCAAGCCGTATTGACGGATAAGGTCAGTGGTTTTTTCTCTGTCAGTTTAGTGGCACGTAAACCCGAGAAAAACACCCCAGAGACCAATCCTTACATGCAGGCATTTTTAAGTAAAACCACTTGGCGGCCACAATTGCTGCGCGTTTTTGGGGGTAACTTGAATTACCAAGGCTATAACGCTTTAGATAGAAATATTATCCGTTTCATCATGTGGTTAACGAAAGGACCTACGGACCCTGTTACTAATGTTGAATATACGGATTGGCAGAAAGTGACTGAGTTTGGTGAGCAGATCCACAGCGCTTAAGCTTGATATCAAATTTCGGTGCTTCATTTAGCCCTATTCTATTCGCGCCCTGAAAGCGGTATGCATGCCTTAGTCACAAGGGCAAAGGAGCATTAAATATGATCAGTATGATGACTAAACTTCGCTCCTTATCCCGAGTCATTATGGCGCAACTGCATGTGTGGATTGTCGTGTCGACTATTTTACTCGTGTGTTCCAGTCCGTGGATTTTTATGGGCCGACGGATACCCGATAACGCCAGTTTTTGGGATTATTTGCATGTATATTTAGGTTTAGCGTGCACTGTGCTTGGGATTCTTTTTTTACTCAGCAATACCTTGCGTGGCAAGTGGCACCAATACTTTGGCTGGTTGGCGGGCGATTGGGCACAGTTAAAGCAAGATATTGTTGGACTTGCTAAAAACAAATTCCCCGTCGCTGGTGGCAAAGGGCTGTTTAGTGCCATAGAAGGTATCGGCATGCTGTTGCTAGTGGCTACAGGGGTTACGGGCCTCGTTTGGTTTATCGTTCAAGGGACGCCAACGGCACTGACATGGCGTGGTTATCATCAAGTCTTTGCGCAGGCTTTTATTGGTTTCTTGATCCTACATCTCGTCTTGGCAGCGAGCCATATTCTTGATTTTATTCGGCAATAAACTGCAGAACCCATATTGAGCGCTTATATCGATAGCTTGGATTGAACACGCATAAAAATGGCCTCCTAATTTGGAGGCCATTTTTTATTTCAACGATTGTTTTAAATTAGCTAAGACGTTGCTGACGGGTCACACCAATTGCGGCGGCGAAGACTAGAAATAACCAGCCTAGACTGCCACCCGATGAGGTTTTAGCGGGGGCGGCATCTTTCTCAACAGCAAGGTAGTTAATTAACCCAATTAACTCATCTAAGGTTTTGATGCTGTTTAAATTTACCGCATATTTATCGTTCACGATAAAGGCGGGTACGCTGTCGATTTTGAATTCATTCTGCTGGGTGCGCCACAGGGAAAGCTTTTCATTAGTGCTTTTGCTATCGGCTAATTCATCGTATTTAGCAGCATCGACACCAAATTGGGCGAAGACTTTTTTGATGTCATCACGGCTGTTAATTTGCGGCTCATGCTGATGGCCAGGTGCACTGTGATCGTGGCCGTTTGCGCCCTCAGCACCTTGGATTGCGGTAAACATGGCATGGGTTAAGGCGTCTTTGTTATCAACGCTTTGGATCACGGCTAATGAACGCATCACTTCGGTGCCAATGTCGCTATTCATAAAGTCGACATGCTTATTGTCGAAACTTATCTGTTTGTTGAGGTTCGCCTTGATATCAGGCAAATAGTTGGTTTCCATATTGAAGCAGTTATGGCAATAAAATGAATAGAATTCAGTGAGTTTTGGTTCGCTGCTAGGCGCTTTGGTCGAGATTTGAGTGTAATGTGTGCCTTCAACAAAATTGGCGGCAAAGGTGCTCAATGGTGCAATCGCTAAGGTTACAGCCAAGGCTAATTGTTTAATCATAGTTTCCTCAAATTCGGTGGGATTGAATTCACAATGTCAGTCGTTGTTATCGTTGGTATTCAACGGTCAACATAAGAGATAGAGTGAGCTTCAACCTAGGATTTAAGCTAGCCAAAATGGCAGCGTTGACACATAGGTTCAGGTTAAATGGAAAGGCTTAATTATGACTGAATTGGCATGAAGCTAGTAGGCTAAATCTGTGATCTAAATGGAAGTTTTACCTTAGATTTGGCAGGACTGTAGGCAGGATCGCATTGCTAAGTCGGTGCATGTTGATTAAAGCCCTGTTCTGCATCACCACTGGCTAAATTCTTACGCAATATCCCTAAGCGACTGCCAAGCTTCGCACACCTCGCGAAAACGCGCCGCATCGCCATCGGGTCTGTCTGGGTGCCATTTGAGCGCTAAACGACGCCATTGCTTGCGGATATCACGGGCGGTAGCACTCTCGTCTAATTCGAAAACTCGCAGCGCGTTACCTTTGTTCATCAGATTGATATTTAAGCCAATATAGCTCTTATAATTGCTCCAGAATGCCTCAAGTAATTCTCGTACTACGTTTTCGCTGGTGTCGTAGTTATTCCAATCAAGGTAATACTCACGCAGGGAAGTATCTTGCATTATCAGCAGGTTAACGTTTGATGGTACTAAGCGGAAGATTTGAATTTCCATGGCTTTGACTTGTAGCCATTGCTTGGGCAGTAATATTTCCTGTAGCTCAAACAGGGCGTTCATCAGCAGGAAGTTACGTTTGAATAAATCGTTACCCGGATTTTCATCAAGCTGGTGGATCAGCCCTTGGGTTTGTAATTCAGTGGCTAAGTGATGGATTTTCCAACTTTGATTTGAGGCTTGTAAAACCGTAAGCAACGGCCAAATCAGTGGGTTATCGCCCTTAGTGTTTGCAACTCGAATCGATTGAGGTTCTTCAGTGAGTGAGGGTTTGGCAAATAACATACTGACTGTCCCATCCTAAATTGTGAGTGTTACCAATGCGCTGATAAAACCGCTGTGCTGCAACAAAGATGACTCGAAAGGCGACGATAAATGATCATTCACTAAGTTGAGCCGCAAACTATGCCACAGAGCCAAAGTGTAGGCAAAGATGAATTTTAGAGCAATACCGTGATGGTTTACTCCTACTTTAGATGGTTTCTCGGCGTAAATAAGCCGTTAACAGCAGTGAGGTTTTAGGGGAAGGCAGTTAAGAGAGGGCTAGCTTTAGACATGATGCCCTTGTTTATATCACATAAAATCAAGGGCATGCTTATTTTTACATAGAGTGAAGGACTAGATTTCGGTGAAGATCACTTCTTGATCTAAGCGAGACTTAGGCAATTTAGCGTTGAAATCATTTTCTGAGTGATAACCCAAGGCGACAACCACGCAGGCACATAGACCTTGCTCTCTTAAGCCTAGGACTTGATTCATTTTAGTGGCATCAAAACCTTCGATCGGACACGCATCAATATCTAATACACTTGCACCGAGCATTAAAGTGCCAAGCGCTAAGTAGACTTGTTTTTCCATCCAATGCTGGGCATCTTTCAGCTCAAATTTATGCATATTCGCGAAGAAAGAACGGCCATTATGTTGGCCTTGCTTGGCTTCTTCATTAGCAAAGCGGCCATCCTTCGCTTCTTGCTCGAGCACTTGCAGTAAGTGTGCTTCATCTAGTTGAGCACGAGCACAGAGTACGAGTACATGGGAAGCATCGAGAATTTTTTGGGTATTAAACGCATAGTTTTCGGTCGCTTGGGCAACTAACGCTTTACCTTCCGCCGTACTCGCTAACACAAAATGCCAAGGCTGTGAGTTAGTCGATGATGGGCTGTACTGCAATAAGGTTTTGATTTCTGCTATTTTATCCGCAGGAATCGTCTTAGTTGGATCAAAGGCCTTAGTGGTGTAGCGCTTTTTGGCGAAGAAACTTAAATCACTCATGTAACGGCTCCAAATCATTAAGGAATACAAATTCAATGGCAGCATTTTAAGCAGGTTTAAGTAAAAAACAATGTGATCAAGGCAGGTATTAGTTTCAAAAAAAATTTGAAACTGGGTGCTTATGCGCACTAGACAAAGCTTATGTGTGATGGAGTAGATGGCATGAAGTTTCAGACAATCCCAATTATGCGGATCTTTGATGAAGTTAAAGCCAAAGAGTTTTACCTTGGCTTTCTGGGGATGGAATTAGATTGGGAACATCGCTTTGAGGATGGCTACCCGATTTATATACAAGTTTCACTTGGTAATTTTGTTTTGCACTTGAGCGAACATTCAGGCGACTGTACTCCTGGCTGTAAGGTTTTTGTGAATGTGAGTGAACTTGATCAATTATTTGCTCATGTGACTTCTAAGCCATATAAATACAACAAACCTAGTATTGAAGATGCGCCTTGGGGCGATCGTTGCTTTACTGTAATAGATCCGTTTTCAAACAGGATTTTGTTTAATGAAGCAGCAGACACATAACAGAGTGAGGCATTCGAGACCCGCGGCATTTACAAGTTTACGCGCATGGGCACTGCGTTATGCTCTCAGGAGAAAAAATGAGTTCAGTTGAATTGTGGAAAAGCTTTGTTGACGAGTTTGCTCAGTTACATGATGGAGTATTTGAAAAATGGGTCTTGCAAGAAGGGAGCTATCCAAACAGGCAGGAAAATTCAGAAATAAATGAGTTCTTAAAGTCACTAACTGTCCAGCAAAGAGAGATTCTCGTCAAGATGCTTATTAATGCTAGACGTGGTGGTATTCATGATGCCTTAGTACGACTTAATGACAGAATGGACTGCGAAAATGGTCAGTATTACGAAAACGGCATTGAGATGGAATTTCAGCCCTTTGGTTCCACCCTTTACTATGACTATGTTTGTCGCCGAGAAGGGGATAATTGGGAGCAAGAATAGGTATTATCGAAATATCTCGCTTCCAGTGTTCACCCTGCATATAGCCTAGCACACAGCTTAATGATTTCAGTTACTTAACAAAGCAATCGCTGGTTGAAGGCAAACCAAAAGTGCATTATGTTGTTGGTTTAAAATGGTTGGCTTGATTTATTATTCGCTAACGCGGATCCGCTTATACCCAACGTTATGTGTAAGGGAATCTTAATGCTCGAAAGACCCAAAGTAATAAACCTCACAGAAGCCAGAACGATTCGCAAAGTCCATTGCGGAGAGTGTAACTGGGAGCAGGAAATAGCTGCTATCACTGAAGCTGAGATAAAATGTTGCCCTTGGTGCGGCTGGAGCGATCTGGAAATAAGTACTTTAAAAGCAGAAGGTGGCTTCCAAGAAATAGAATGTCAAAAGCACGGTAGAGTTACGGTTCTACTACCTAGCTGCAATATTGATCCACTAGACTTCATGAACAACTTATTTTGTCCATTCTGTGAGTAACACATAACAATGCAAACCAGCCTGATGGCTTTTTCGTTCCTTGTTTTGCTACGCTACCGCAAAACAATCCACTACAAAGCAGCTGTTTGCAGCTTATGCGTTAAGAGAGATCGGATATATAAATGGAAAAAGCATTAATAGATATTAGGTATTACGCTAGCGACTCCCTATATGAGACAGGTAAGAGTCTACCTTCGAGTTGTTCTAGATTTTTCAAATTTCCTAAGCTGCTTCATTACTGGGGTGCTCGTATAGCCACAATACTTGGTGAAAATGGATTATCCCTCGGAGAATTCGATCACCTATATGTAAACTACACAAATGCTATTCCAGAAGGCACGATGGTTTTTTCCGATAGAACACCAGAAAAGTGGCTTAGGTATATAGACTGTGGTGTAAATTTTGAGAAATTAAAATCATTAAATGAGTCCGAACTTGAACAATTTGTAATTCGCAGTACCTTTGAGTGTCTTGAGCACCTTTGTAAGTTGAGCATAGAAAAAACCGAAAAAATCAAGCTTGCTTCAAACGAGGTGGAAAGATTTGGTTCTGCGGTCGAGCTTCCGGTTAAGGCAAAACATACTAAGTCATATTCGGTTCTGGTTTCATATAAATTGCGCCCAAATGGCGAAGCATCTCATGGGCTTGTAAAATACATTAACCACAAAACAGGTGCTACTTTCACTAAAAGGTTTGTTGATCTTAAGGGACCATCGGATATATTTCCTCTGGTCGGTACAATTTCAGTAAAAGATGGAAAAGTCCTGATCAAGCCGAGGGCATCATTTAAAGCTAGCCTTTACACAAATTCATATCAGATTCCAATGGAGATTGATTTAAGTGAAGCGGCAAGCGCATAACAAGGCGCTCTGGGACAAACCTACGCTGCGCTTTGTCCAGAGCGCGGTGTTAATCCATAGCAATTTTAATTCGAAAATCATAGATTAGAGCAAGAATTCTAACCTATTTATGTCTACTAGCTTTTTACGTATATATAGCAAAACTGGTAGTTAAAATTGGCATTGGGTCACCAGTGAGCGTTGGCGACATGGATGTCGCCGTCGAGCCTATAAGGACATATTCATGGCGTGTCGCTGGAGACACAATGACAATAAACTCCCTGAACAGATAAACGGCTATTTAGCTTTAGTTCAACTCCTGTTAATTCAACGACATAATTTTTATGGTGTTGTGAAAGATGATTGTATCCTGACTTGTCTAATTTAGTCTTTGTCATGAACGTTGAATGTTGGGATCCTAATTTGAATCCTTTGCTCACTGAACGTACTTATAAAGGTCATGACAGTGAGCATGAGGGACAGGACTTAAGCCGCTTAAGCTAACGCAATACTTTGCTTAAAAATGCTTGGGTACGGGCTTCTTTCGGATGGGTGAATAGCTCATCTGGCGGACTAGATTCGACTACATAACCGCCGTCCATAAAGATCACCCGATCGGATACATCACGCGCAAAGCCCATTTCGTGGGTGACAATGACCATGGTCATGCCCTTTAGCGCTAAGTCTTTCATCACGTCTAATACATCCCCGACCATTTCGGGATCGAGTGCCGATGTTGGCTCATCGAACAGCATCAAGTCTGGTTCCATGGCCAATGCGCGGGCAATGGCGACCCTTTGCTTTTGGCCGCCTGATAAACTGGCGGGGTAGGCATTGGCTTTGTCACTTAAACCAACCTGTGCCAGTAGGTCGAGGGCTTTGGTCTCGGCTTGAGCTGGCGTCATCAGTTTTAGGCTGATGGGCGCTAAGGTGATGTTTTGGATGACGGTTTTATGGGGGAACAAGTTAAAGTTTTGGAACACCATGCCCACTTTTTGCCGCAGTTTATCTACGCAGGCGTTTGGCGCTGTGATCAATTGACCTTCAATCTCGATATCGCCTTGGCTTGGCTGCTCTAACAGATTAATACAACGTAAAAAGGTACTCTTGCCACTGCCACTTGGGCCGATCACGCTCACCACTTCACCCTGACGAATATGCTCGCTAATGCCCTTGAGCACTTGGTTATCGCCGAAGTTTTTATGCAGGTTGGTTATTTTAATCACTTTGTTTCAACCTCTTTTCAAATTTCGACAGCACAAATGTGAAGCTGTAGGTCAGGAATAGGTAAATAAGGGCGCAGGTAAATAAGGGCACACTGTCCTCGAAGGTACGGCTACGGATGATTTCACCGGCGCGCATAAGGTCAACACCACCGATAAAGCCAATGACGGCGGTTTCCTTGAGGAGCACGATAAATTCATTACCAAGTGCGGGCAGAATATTCTTAATCGCTTGGGGCAGAATAATCGACTTCATGGTCATTGCTTGGGACAAGCCAAGTGAACGTGCCGCTTCGGTTTGACCTTTATCAACGGCTTGAATCCCCGCGCGGATTATCTCAGAAATATACGCGCCGCTATTGAGACCAAAAGCGATAATAGCGGCGGTGATCTTATCGACATCTAAGGCTGAAAGCACGATGAAGTAAAGGATCACTAATTGCACAACTACTGGGGTGCCACGGATCACACCGACATAAAGATTGGCGGGGAAGCGGATATACCACCTAGACGACATCTTCATAAAGGTGGTGCCAATGCCTAACACTGCGCCTAATAACATGGCGAAGAAAGTGACGATTAATGTCACTTTCAAACCATTTAATATCAGCAGTATGCCTATCATGCCATCTTCGCCAATCGGGCTAAACAGCGAGGTATTAATTGCGTCTATCATGCTGATATCACTTTATATGGGCAGAAACGAGCGTCTGATATTGGCCGTCAGCTTTCATGTTAGCCAGTGTTTTATTGATGCTCGCCAACAGTTCAGGCTGCTCTTTCGACACGGCGAAACCATAAAACTCAGCAGGAAAATCCAGTTTGATCATCTTTAATTCAGGATTTTTAGCCAGATAGTTAGCGGCAGGTTCGCTGTCGAATAACACTAAATCTACCTTTGAATTTTTAAGCTCCATAATGGCTTCGAAACCCGTATTAAAGGCGGTGATATTTTGGGTGTATTTTTTCGACATAATGTCAGCGGTGGTGCCTAACTGCACCGCAAAGTGTTTGCCTTTAATATCTTCAAGCGTATGAATACTATCGTTATCTTTGTTGACTAGTACGACTTGAGTCGCTTCGTAGTAAGGCTCAGAGAAGTTGACGTTTGCTTGACGTTCAGCGGTAATCGTCATGCCTGAGGCGATAAAATCAATCTTGCCTGAGTTGAGTGCGACGATCAGTGAATCGAACTTCATATTTTCGACTTTCAGCGTCTTGCCCGCATCTTTAGCGATTTGCTTGGCCAGATCGATATCAAAGCCTTTGATTTCATCGCCACTTTGGCCGCCAACATATTCAAAAGGAGGGAAGGCGGCATTGGTGCCAACGACTAACACGTCATCGCTTTTTCCGCATCCAGCTAACAACAAGGTGGCAGTTAAGGTCAGGCCGCCTAATAACATGGACTTTTTCATTTAAGACTCTCTTGTTCGATTTCACTATCAGTGTGGCGACTATAGGCAGATGAGCATTAAGTGTCAATAATTATGCTGTTAAATTGATTAAAAATTCATTTCTATTTTGCGGTTTTCAGTTGCAAGATTGAGGCCCGCTGCTTTCCTGTACAAATTTGTGTGTAAGTTGTTTTTTCTGGGTTGAATTATTGTGCTTTGGTCTATAACTATTGTTACTGTTAGGTTTTTGGCTATCTATACTTCTGTGGTGTTTATTAGCGGCTTCTCAATGAGAGTGTCATAATTTGAACTATCGCCTATTATTCTTTGATTAAATTGGCTAGTTTAGCCGCTCTTTAACGGCAACCTTAGTTGGTATTATTCCTATTTTATGCAGTTTAATCCTCTGGCTGATTTGATTATCAAGCTAGAAACGATGTTTCAGGAGTCAAAAGTGAACTATCTCAACTCAGCATTAGTGTGTTTAGCCCTGTGCTTATCGAGTGCACTGCAGGCCGAAGAGCAAACTCAGTGGCATTACAGCTTAGGCAGCCATGATTTTGTGGTCGAGGATTCTCACACCTTAGGGGTAAATGCGAGTCTATTGTTAGAACATAAAACCCAAAGCGATATTTTGCTGACGGCGGCGCTGGATGCCTATATAGACGTAGATGTCGATAAACTCGACCCTGACCATATCCCTGTGTGGTTTAAGTCTGCCTATGCCGCGAGCGGAGAACTTTATCGTGTTAATCCCGCGTTTTCATTCGGTTGGCAGTTCGATTTACAGGGAAAGCGTAATACAGTTAGCTCGGTTGAGAAACAAGCTAAGGTATTTCCTGGGCTGACAGCTAACTTTGATGGGCAAGCATTACAAGCCCAGTTCAAGGCGGGTGCGGGTTATTATTATCTCGAAATCGATGACGATGTGCCTAGAACTCGAGGTTACGATCGTGGCGATTTTGGCAATGGTACGTTTGCTTATACCTTTATGGGAAGTTTAGGGGCTAATGTGACGCCTAAGCTACATATGCAAGTGGCCGCACAAACCTGGCAAGACGAAGACCAATGGTTAGAGAATCAATATCGCTTTGAGCTGAGTTACCAAACCGATTTTTGGCGGCCTAATAGCGTGTTAATGCTGAGCGCTGAGCACACGCAATACAATTTAGACCACTATGCCAAAGTCGATGTTAACTCGGCTGAGTATTTGCCTATTCTGCCATGGGATAGCGATACGCTAGTGCGTTTAAGCTTAGTGGTTCCTTGGTAAGAATAGGGTTATTTATGGGTTAAGTGCTTCTCGACTAAGGCGATCATGGCTTGAGCCGCGAAGGACAATACTTGGTCTTTGCGCCAAAAGAGGGATAACTCCCAGCGCAGCTCGTCACTCGCCAGCGGGATATTTACGACGCCTGACACGCTGTAGCGCCGCGCGATGGAGCGCGGTAATACCATAACCCCTGTGCCCGCGGCGACTAAGGCAATCCCGAAATCGGCTTGGCTAACGCGGGTAATGTTTTTAGGGACAAATCCGGCGTGTCGGCAGGCATTGAGCACTAATTGATAGAGAGTGTATTCGGTTTCGAACATCACCTGAGGGTCGGCACTGAGATCGCTAAACGATAATATCTGTCGGGTGGATAACGGATTTTCCTTAGGCAGCACTACTACCATAGGATCGTTAAACACGCGTATGCCGTCATAACCCTCATCAAAATCAATAATCCCAGTGGCCAGTTCAATTTCGCCCTTTTGGATTGCCGCGGTTTGCTCTACACCGCCACGGACGAGTAAGTGCATCTCTATCTGCGGATATTGCTGGCGATATTTGGCAATAATCGGGGCAAAAATTTCGGCACTCCCTAGAGGAGCCAATCCGAGATTGAGTTCGCCCGCGGTTAAACTGCGTTGGGCCGTGAGTTCAGCGAGCATGCGTTGTCGGCCAGCGAGTAACTCTTTGCCATGTCGATAAACAACTTCGCCCGCGGGCGTGAGTTTGACTTGGGTGCCGCGTTTACCGCGTTCGAGTAAGATGAGGTCTAGCTCCTCTTCCAATTGGCGTACGGCTTTTGATAGTGCAGGTTGGGTGAGATGGACTTTTTCGCTGGCTTTACCGAAGCCTCCAGCATCGACGATTTCGATAAAATAGCGGATAACTTTGAGGTCCATTAAGGTTCACCTTTAAATGTATTCTTAAAATTCATGCATTACATTCTTAATATTCATTTTTTTTATCAAATAGGCAAGCCTAGAATAGCCCTATAGAAAACTTTGTTCTAACCGAGAAAATCATGTCATTCCCACAAGCCGCAATACGTCAGTGTCGACATTGGGCTTTGTTATTAAGCCAAATCGGCCTCTTCTGTTTACTGTCCTTCGCATGTCACTGGTTCGCCACTTGGGCACATTCTCCTATTCCAGGGAGTGTGATTGGCTTAGGCATACTCTTATTTTTATTAGGTTTTAAACTCATTCCTGAAAATGCCGTACAACTGGGCGCCGCTTGGTTGATTGGTGAGTTATTGCTGTTTTTCATCCCGCCAGTGATATCCGTTATTAAGTACGAAGGTTTGTTTGAGCAATACGGCACCAATATATTGTTCACTTTAGTGATGGGCAGTGTGTGTGTGATGTTTGGTACAGGCTTTGTGGTCGATAGAGTGTTTCGTTTTGAGCGCCAACTGAACATCAAAAAGCAAGCCCGTCGCCACGCTAAGGCGGCTTAATGATGACTGACTCAAAAGTGGTGGATTTTGTGTTGTCGCAGACCGGATTAGCCTTATTCAGCTTATTGCTGACAATATTCTGTTACTTCGGTGCCAAGCGTCTCTATAAGTACCATAGAGTCTGGTGGTTAGCGCCCATAGTGTTAGCGCCAATAGTGATTACCTTATTGGTGTTTAATCTTAAGATCCCGCTGCCAACCTATTTTGAATACACCCATTGGTTGATGGCCATGTTAGCGCCCGCGACTATCGCCTTTGCTTTGCCGATTTATCGTGAGCGTAACTTGATCCGCCAGTATCCGCTGACGATAGGGTTAGGTGTAACGGCCGGATTGTTTCTGGGGATGATGTCTTCTTGGCTGTTGGTGAAGTTTGTGCCCTTGCCGGTGGAATTGTCTAAGAGTTTGCTGGTACGTTCGGTGTCGACGCCCTTCGCGATGGAGGCGACCAGTGCCTTTGGCGGCGTGCCTGAGTTGACGGCCATGATGGTGTTAATTACAGGCGTCATTGGCATCTTGGTGTGCGAGCCACTATTTAAATTTATGCGTATTCGTACTTCGTTAGGTAAAGGTGTTGCTCTAGGCGCATCTGCCCATGGTGCAGGCGCCGCAAAAGCCAATGAAATCGGCAAGCAAGAGGGCGTTATCGCCAGTTTGACTATGATTTTTATTGGTATCGCTATGGTGTTAGGCGCACCCGTTTTTGCATTGATTTTTATCTAGGCTTTGAATGCTATCGTGTGAGTTTTATGACTTGAATTTACACACCTCAATTTCGGCAAATTTGCCTCTTCGAGCGCTAACTCCTTCTCGGTTATGCGCTTTTTTTTTGAGCTTACCTTCATAAAATGTGGCATGCTGTACCAAGTTGAAATACATAGTATTAATGGTGATACCTATGTCTAGTAAGTCAGACAAACAACCAAACACGCAATACAGCGTGAGTTTACGCCCGATTATTGAAAGTGATCTTGAAGCTATTTTTGTGCATCAAAGCGATCCCATTGCTAACCAGCTTGCTCAATTTCCTCCTCGAGATCGAGAAGCATTTTTTAAACATTGGCATCAAAATATTCTGGGACAAGTAAATGTATTGCCAAGGGCGATAGTGGTCGATGGCAAGTTTGTGGGCAATATTGGGCATTGGCAAAGTGATGGACAAGCGCTTATAGGGTATTGGATTGACCGTGAATATTGGGGCAAAGGTATCGCGACACAGACCTTAGCGCAATTTTTGCCTTTAGTCAGTTTAAGACCCCTCTTTGCCCATGTGGCTAAACATAATTTAGCTTCACAGCGAGTGCTGCTCAGACACGGCTTTGTGCTGACAGACCAACTGATACAAGAGTGTGAAGATACTGAAGCTTTACTCGAATTTGTCTTACGCTAGCGGATAAGATGCTATAACGCGACATTTTAGGGCGTATGTTAACGCTTTCATTCGCCTAAAATGACGTATTTAGATGCTTGAAACCACTGTTGTACAGGGACTTTTGTTAAAAGTGCAAAAAGTCGCCCATTATTTTCATTTTAAATTATTCTACTGAAAAAAGCCTCTTTCTAAGATTTTGTCTCTACTGTAATTGAAAAGCCTAGATCTAGATGCTTTATTGCTCTGAATTGGTGACAGGTTAAGCTGGTTTTATATAAAAAAATTGAGAAGAAAGTGCTGATCTTACTGATAAAAGTCTAATTGCATTCTATTTCTTTCACTGTAGAACTCCTATACTTAGCCAAAACCTGTGCCATAGCACAATCGATCCCTTATCTATTCAGTGAAATCTATATGAAGATCCGTTTTCTGCTCAGTAGTTTTATTCTTGCGTGCAGCAGTCTCACCGTTGCCACGACAGCGCATTCAGCCGATTCGGCCTCTGTCGCATATAAAAGCACCAAAACTCAATCGACAGCAAAAACGAAGCAAGCACCATTAAAGCAAGAAATTGCAGGACGTAGTGCGATAGTCGTGGACTTAAAAACCAATGAAGTGCTTTATTCCAATAATCCTAATGCAGTAATGTCAATTGCATCTGTCACTAAGTTGATGACAGCTATGGTGGTACTGGATGCAAAGTTACCTATGGAGCAAAAGCTTGCGGTAAACATCCGTGATACCAAAGAAATGAAAGGTGTTTATTCTCGAGTTCGTATCGGCAGTGAAATCAGCCGTAAAGAAATGTTATTGCTGACCTTAATGTCATCAGAAAACCGTGCAGCTGCAAGTCTTGCACATCATTATCCCGGTGGTCATAAAGCTTTTATTAAGGCGATGAATGCCAAAGCAAAAGCGCTGGGAATGAAAAATACCCGCTATGTTGAACCTACAGGTTTATCCTATAAAAACGTTTCGAGTGCCAGTGATCTGATTGTCTTACTCAAGGCCAGTGAAAAGTATCCTATGCTAGGCCAGCTGAGTTCGACCGAGAAGAAGACGGTTACCTTTGCCAACCCAAGATACAGTTTAGATTTTCGTAATACCAATCGTTTGGTTTATAAAGATAACTGGGATATTCATCTAACCAAAACAGGCTTTACGAATGCTGCGGGGCACTGCCTTGTGATGCGTACTGAAATGGCAAAACGCCAAGTGGCATTTGTCGTGCTCGATGCTTACGGCAAATATACTCATATTGCGGATGCTAACCGTTTACGTAACTGGCTAGAGACTGGCAAAGTCACTCCTATTCCTGCTGAAGCTAAGCAATACAAGAAACAACGTAGCCAGCAGCAATTAGCTAAGTTGAGTGAGACCTAGTTTCTCGGTTGCAGCTTTATAAAAGTACAAATTTAACAGGCCAGATGAGCAATCAATCTGGCCTTTATGTTTTAACGCTTTGAGTTGCTACTCAATTTTGGTAAATTTATGATGGATTTGAGCGTACCATAGTCGTTATTTTATGTTCTCAAGGATGACATTCGTGTGGATGTATTTTTAAAAAAAATTCAACTTATCTATTTTCCCTTCTTATTTCTCAGCCTGTTATTTGTTTCTGGTTACAGTTTTGTCCATTGGCTGTTGTTGGTTAACCTTGAGTTTTTTAGCCTAGATGAAGATATCGTTAATTTGTGGCTGCCGCAGATACTGTCTTGGCTATTGTCGATCATTTATATCCGACCTAGGCTAAAACGACTCAAGTTTGTTAAAGATAATTCGCGCTTTTTCTATTTATTGATCGCGGTGCAATTAATGGCTGTTCCTTGCATCGTTGCGCAGGAATATCTCAAGACTACCACGGGGAAGTTAACGCAATTAGCATCGATACAAGAATTGTATCTCCATAAAAATACTCAGTATTATCAGTTGCAGCAATCTTATATTGATAAGACGCAAATTGGTTTGCAGCGAAGCCTAGAGGTTACAGGTAAACATAGTAGCCACTTAAATATGGCGCTGTATATCGCTATGCCGATTTTTGCAGAGCGTGCAGACAGTTGGCATGCTAAGGCCCTCGCTTGGTATGGTAAAGTTTATCAGCAGGAGATCAGTAATCGACTTGAACCCAATGAGAAAGAAGCGCAATTCAAAGCATTTTTGGCTAAATCCCTAAATGAGTTCAATGAGTTGGACCCCCAGAGTTTTGTTTACCTTGAACGATTAGCCCCATCCTCTCTTCGTTCAGAGTTGCTCAGCGCCGCACAAAAAAGTCCGCTTTATCAAGCTGAACATCAAACGATTTTTATGCCCAAATTTGAACCATTTGAGGCTCGTAATGGCCATAAGTTAGTGTGGATTTTTATCTGGTTTGTTGTTGGCGCTTTAGTCTGGTTTGTACTCTTATTGCGGGTCAATCTGGATGAGAAAAGCGTAAAGCCGAGACGCAAATAAATCACGCTCGGCCTTGGATTTAATAAAGTTTAGGCATGTTCAAACATTAAGAACAAGTAAACGATAAACAAGACTATATGAGTCGCGCCATGCAATGCATTGGTGCGACCGCTACTAAAGCTGACCTTACAGACCATTAAACTGGTGATTAACAGCACCATGTCGGCGGGTGACAGGCCTAAATGGACTTCTTGATCTATCACGCTGCCAATAATTAATACCGCAGGGACTGTGAGTGCAATCGTCGCGAGCACTGAGCCAAAATACAGATTCATCGCCCGCTGTAATTGATTGTTTAACGCGGCCTTAAAGCCTCCCACAGCTTCGGGGGATAAAATCAAGCAGGCCACAATAAAGCCCCCTAATGCCTGTGGAGCGCCTAGGGTTGCTACGCTGTAATTGATGGGCATAGCTAAGGTTTTTGCCAGCAAAATGACCACGAGTAAGTAGCCAATTAATAGAATCGTATGGTAAGCATTACTGCGCAGTATGCCGTGGTGTTCCTCATGGTCTTCATGATCGGCATCGACAAAGAAATGGCTGTGGCTCTTCGTCTGTACCACTAAAAAGACGCCATAGAGCAGTATCGAAATAATGATCAGCATCCAAGACATGGCTTTAGACATGCCGCCAATAGTGCCACCTTCGGTAAAATTGGGCAGTACTAAACAGAGTAGGGCGAGGGGAATAATCGCCACGAGATAGGATTTTACGCCATCTAAATTGAAATGCTGGGTATGGTAACGCCAGCCGCCAAGTAATAATGTAAAGCCTACTAAGCCATTGATGATCAACATGACGACGGCGAACATAGTGTCGCGCGCCATGACAGGGTTGGGTTCTCCGGTCAGCATCACGGAGGAGATCATCACCACTTCGAGTGAAATGACCGATAAAGTTAAGATTAAGGTGCCATAGGGATCGCCAAGCTTAATCGCTAGTGCATCTGAGTGGCGTACCACAGAGAAAATGGCCCAAGTCACTACACCCAATAGGGCGAGTGAAACGGGAATATAGGTCGAGAGGGCGGTGCCATCGGCGAGTAAGCTATCGCCACCGGTTTTAAAGAATACTAAGGTCAGTATTCCCAGTAGCAGGGCTAACTCGTCTTTCATAAATGTCTTCATAGGCAATTTGTCCTAAACGAAAAAAAAGGCCGTTAGTATAGACACTGGTTATGGCACACTTTGCATGAAACTTCCTTTAGATTTGGAGTTAAGGATAAATGTTTGAACTAGATCGCTTTTTAATCTAAAACCCCATTTTTAGGCTAGCCATGGTGTTCTGTTTTAATCAGCTTGCCGAGTTGATCATAATGATTCCAATCCCCTGATTCTCGATCGCTGAGATAACTGCCTTCAGTGCGTTTTTCACCATTAGGCCAAAAACTTTGCCATAGACCTTCCTTGCGATCCCTAAGATAAGTGCCTTGTTCGGCTAACTTGCCATTGTTGTGGTAATAGCTGGCATCGCCTTCTTTTTGGCCTTTCACCCAAGTTTCAACGAGTTCTGGCTTACCGTTCTGGTGATATTGCTTCACTTGACCATCAAGCGACCCCTTAGCATAAATTGCCTCTAATTTGAGTTGGCCGTTACTGTAATATTCTTTCGTTTGGCCATGGCTTTGACCGTCTAAAAACTCAGTGCTAGCAGCTTGCATCCCGTCCTCAAACCAGCTTTCCCACAATCCAGTTTGATTACCTTTATCCATAGCCCCGCTGAGTTTTAGCTGGCCATTGTTGGGATAGTACTCGGCATATGGGCCTGTTTTATCATTTTTATCATAGGTTTCTGAGCGGTAAACCACTTGCTTAAAGCTGTAAAACTCTCGAATTCCGTGGCGCTTGTTTTCCTGCCAATGGCTTTTTTGCTGGATATTCCCCTCGGGGATTGTGCCATAGGTAGGGTCTTTTTCTTCGTAGCGATAATCCGTCCACAGACCGGTTTTTTGGTCGTCCAGATACTCCCCTGTCACACGGCGGCGTCCGTGGTAATACTCTGCATAGTTACCATTAAGTTTGCCATTGGCGAAGGTTTGCTCCCGTTGTTTCAGGCCTTCGCTGTACTGTATCCATAGGCCTTCTTTATTGCCGTTTTGATATGTGCCTTCTTCATTGGGATCACCATTGGCATACCAGCGGGCGAAATGGCCATCAAGAGGGTAACGACTGGCATTGTCTTTTTTATCCCGTGCGTAGTGAGATACTTCCCGAGGTTTACCGTTATCGTAAAATGACTCATATTTTCCGACCCATTGGCCATCGATACGTTCGCCGCGCTCACTCACTGTGCCGTCGTCAAAATAGGTTTCTGATTTCCCTGTTGGTTTACCTTCAACGTATTGATCTAGCGTCCGCAGCTTGCCATTGTTGTGGTAACGGCGTGATTCACCGTGACGCTGCCCTTGTCGCCATTGCTCGGAGGATTGCAGCTTGCCAGCGTGATAGCGCTCAAATTGGCCATCCTTAATTCCTATGTCGTAGTGGCTTTTTTCGAGCAGATGACCTTCGGCATCATAACGCTCCGATGGTCCATGAAGCGGGTATTGGCCATTGTCAGCCTGCTTTGAGTCTTGGTAGTTACGTAATTCTTTAAGTTGGCCGTTGTTGTGGAAATATTTTTGCGTACCGGCGAGTTGATCCTGTTTATAGTTGAGAGCACTGGTGAGAATGCCCTCGGCATTAAAATATTGCTGTGGCCCGTCTAATGCACCATTAACATACTGTTCTTCAACTTGTAATTTACCTGCATCATTAAATTGCTGGCATTTCCCTTGGCGTTGCCCAGCGCTATATTGGCAGCGGCTGGCGAGTTCACCATTGGGGTAAAATGTCCGTTCTTCACCCTCGAGCAGATTGAGATTAAACTGGCTGCTGCTCGATTTAGTCCCGTCATCGAAAAAGGTTTCCCATGCTCCTTGGCGACGGCCTTCTGCATCGAAGCGGCCCGTCACTGTGGCTTGTCCATTGGGATTTTGTTCTAAATAAGAACCTGAGAGTTGGTTGTTCGCATAGCTCTGGCTTTGGGACAAGGTTCCGTTTTCATAGAAACTTTCCCATTTCCCGTGGCGCAGGTTATCGAGGTAGCTTTCTTGGGCTTGCAGTTTGCCACTGGCATAGAAACGTTTTACTTGCTCCTTTTTACCGTCTTTATAGCGCGTCGTTTGGCTGAGATGGCCGCTGCTGTTGTATTCCTTCAATTCGCCCGTGGGCACGCCTTTGGCAAATTGCTGTTCCTCAGTAACGGCGCCGCTCAAATCGAACATATGCCAAGTGCCATTTTGATAACCCTGCTGATAGTTTCCTTCGACTAGCTTGCTGTTATTGGTATGAAATACTTGCCATTTACCATTAGGGATCCCCTCGGAAAACTGCCCTAAGGTATAGCCTTGGTTATCGCGCACTATGGCGATATCGCCATTTAAGGGCATGCCAGTGGCGAGATTGTAATAGCTGGGAATTCCGTCCTGTTGGCGGATTTCGACCATCATGGAGGAGAGATTTTGCGCTGCTTGTACATGGACACTGGTTAAGCTGGCTCCCGCAATCGCGAGGCTGATAAAGCGAAATGGCGTATTGAACATGCTGATTCCTTGCTCTGTTCTGGGTCTTAAGGCCGCGCGGTTTGCAGCCTATACAAGAATCCTAATTTTTTGCTGTTGAGTTTATTTATCGGGCTGTGCACTTATATACAGTGCACAGTGCACAGTGCACAGTGCACAGTGCACAGCGCCAAGGGTTAAGTTAATCGATTAAGCGAATATGCTTAGGCTAAAAAATAGGGAAAACATGGTCCGAGGTAATCACCGGCGGCGGTATTTCCCGATTTAAAAACTTGCCATGATGGAAGCTATTGATCACTTCTATCCAGCCATTATCCCTAAATTCGTATTGTTTACCATGAAGCCTGCCCTGCTCGTCATAATTCGCTATTTCAAGCACATAGTCTTCGGTATTACGCAGTTCCCAGTGGCCGACTTGTTTACCTTGGTCGAAGCGTCCGTACCAATAGTGTCTCTCAGGATTTGGCATTGGGTTGAAACCGAACTCACCATGGGTGTACACCCAGTCGCCATCCTGTTGCCCATTGCGGTATTCGCCCTTTTCATACAATTGGCCGTCAGTGGCGTAGCGTTGTACTAATCCTTCGGGGTTGCCATGGTTAAAGTTGATTAATTCAAGCAATTGCCCAGAACTTGTCTCATTACGGAACTCACCATCGAGCTCGCCTTGGGCATCATAGCTAAAGGTGAGGGTGGCATCTTCTTGTTGTTTCTTCCAAGCGCCAACGGGCTTGTCATTGGCATATTGGCCGCGCTCGGCCACCCACTGCTCCCCTGTCTCATGGTTAATTTTCAGCATCTCGTAGGGGCCTTCGCGCTTACCCTCTTTAAAATACTCGCGGGTAATCACTTTTACAGTTTGACTACGGTTTAGGGTTTGCAGATATAAACCGGTCAATTGGTTATCGATATGCTCGCTGCGGCTAATTAACTCACCTTGCTCAAATATTTCGTTGAGGACCCATTTTTTAAGCTTGTCTTCTTCTATGTTAGAGGTAAGTTGACCTTCACTAAAGCGTTGATGCTTACGGTAAACCCAGTTGTTGTCTTGGTGTTTTTCTTCGGTTGAACTGAGCATTTCGCCCTTTTCATTGTATTTAATTGATAACTTCACATTCCATGGCGCCTCTATGATTTCCTTTTGGGCTATCTGGCCATTTTTAAAGTAATCCAGTTGTTCACCGACTTTATAATCATTGTGGTAGCGGTAGTGGCGCTTTACCTTGCCATCGTCAAAATATTCGAAGTAATCCCCGTGTTTCTTACCTTTGACATAAGCTTGGGTCGAAATGATTTTACCAAAGCCCCAATTGGTCTCGTTGCCATGTGTAAGCCCATCCACCATAGGGATTTCGACGTGTAAGTTGCCATTGTCATAGTACTGGGTAACACAAGTACCACTATTACAGACTTTGCCCCTAAGCTTGCCCTCGCTATCAAAAAGCTCGCTTATACCGACCTCTTTGCCATCTTTATAGGTCGTTTTGTACCGGATCTTCCCACCTTCCCAGTAACCCGTTTCAAGGCCTTGTTTAACGCCATTTTCATAGTGCGATTCAACATACAATTGACCCGTGGCGATATATTTTTTGAGCAGGCCATGAAGTTGACCTTGCTCGTTGCGAAAGCCTTGTTCGTAGGGCTTGCCATCCTCAAAGTAGCATTGATAAGCACCGCGAAATTGTTCGCTTGTGAGGGTTTTGCCAATTTTGTTATCGGCGAGGGCACTGGCGCAGAAAAGCATATCGTTATTTTTGTAATAAACTTCAGCCTTATAATTTCCGTCGATAACTTCGGTCGATTTTTTTAGATAGTATTGAGCCTGTTTTTCATCTTTGACAACCTTCCAATGGGCATCGAGTAACACCTTTTGTGCATTGGCCTGGGTGCTGATAAGTACGATTGCTCCAAGGAGCAGTTTTACTGTAAATAGACGCATAACCGCTCCTTATGGCAAAGGCTTAAAGGTGAATTCATAGGGGATGTCGACGGGGTTTTGAGAGAGCGTCATATAACTCACCTTCGCTGCAGGGCCCTCCACACTCAAATAGCGGCCATCGACCAGCGCCTCTTTAATCCGCAGTTCGGTGGTTTCGGGCAGTCGAATCGTTAGGGATTTGCCTTGGGCATCCTCGACTTTAAAGTAGTTCTTAAGATCTTTACTCGGCTCGTCACCATAACCGGTTTTTGTTAGCCAAGCTTGTAAATCGATTAACCAAGGACGTGGGTTAGCTGCCTGCTCTAAGGGTTGCCAACTGATATCACCTTGGCAATGGATTTTTCCTTGGATGTGTTTATCGTAGAAAAACTGCCGCTCGCGGTCGGGCGTCATCAGGGTATAGGCTGGTCCGTTTGGGGCATTATGCTCAAACAGCCAAGTGACTTCGTGTTTCCCCTCTTTAAAACCTTGTTCTATTTCAGGTTTACAGGCACTCGCTAATGCGGCTGACATAGGAATATACAGATTATGGCCATTTTCAGTCTCAGGTTTTATCCCTTGGATCGCACTGATTTCGGCGTTTGATGGCTCAAGATCCTGATAGATGAAGCTATCGAGGCTCGAATTGCCAAACTCGCTTAGGGGATTGGCCAGATTTTGGTTGTAGTCGGTAAAGGTCACAAAGCGGATGTTCTTGGTTTGGCTTAACTCCGGCTGTGGCTGGTTCTCTACGATTACAACGGTTTTAGGGATTTCATCTAGCTTAAGTAACAGGGCGCGGGTGCTAAGGTGATGAGGATCATCGACACCGATTAATTCCCCCAGTAGTTCCTTATCCGTCACTGTTAACCATTGGGGATAATCACCATCGCGACGGGCTTCGGCCATCTTTCCTTTAAATTGCTGAAAAGGAAGGTTAATGTTTTGAGTGTTACTCTGCTTTGTTACGACTTTAAATAGCTTTGCCTCGGCGTCGAGCACCTGAATGGTGAGGCTCGCATCGCCGAAGGCGTAAGGATTCGCGACCAGTTCATCCCACGACTTTTCGACTATCTTATTGCTTTCGGGGATAAGGGTCAGCTTGGCGGTGATATGGTCTATCTGTTTGAGTTTATTGGCGGTGTTGTCCCAGCCTGTGGCGATAAGATCCACCGAAGACTCAATCGAGCGGTTGAAATTCATCGCCACACCTCTGCTGTGCTGCCAGAAGTGAATGTCTATCGGATTTCCGCTGGCATCAAAGGCGGCTAAGTCTTCATAATTCACATTAGCAACCACATATCGCGGGCTCATATTATGCACAAAGCGCAATTGGAGCACTTCTGGCGTGTCAGCGCCCCATGGGCCAATATTATCAAGAATACCTTGCTGATCAGGTAATAAGGATTTTATAAAGTCCTTATCATGGGCTTTATATTCCCGCGGAACATCGCTGATGGAGTACAGCTCTTTTTGCAGATCATCTATATCACGCTCGGCATCGTAGTTAGCGTCGGCATGCCAAAGCATGCTCATAATATAAGGGCTATCCTTGGGCGCCATGGCGATGCGGCGGGTGAGAGTACTGCCTTGCTGCACTTCTTGTTGAAAAAACGCCATGCTCTCTAACCAACCGGTTTTGCGGTTAAGCTCGAACTTTCCATAGGCCTTAAAGTTGTCTTTCTCACCTTGTACTACTGCAAATAACTTATCTTCGGTCACTTGCTCAACCGTCCAAGTTAGGCGTGCATCCATGGGGGCGCTGATGCTATAACCGACCCTAGGCTCAAGTGCTACAGGCAAGGTTGGAGCTTGTTTAAACAAGCTATTAAGATTCACCCAGTGGTCAAATAATTCCTTGATATCTTTTTGATCCATCTTGGCAATGGGAGTCAGTTGGCGGACTTCACCATTGTTAAATTCCACATTAAAGCCATCTTTAACCAACTGAAAGATTTCATTAGAGTTACCTTTAGGGTCGATATTACTCACCGGAATCGGCATGCTATAATCGCTAATTTGCAGCATATTAGGTTGGATAAAAAAACGGGCGTTATGGGTTAACGGCGTTGTTAAGCTGGTCGCCTTACCCTCTGCATTCTGTAATTGGTAATCCAGCAGCAGTCGTGCTTGCAGCACTTTGCGGGTTTCAAAGCCATCATTGAGGTTTATGGTGGAGATAATCTGATATTCACGCTCTGTGGGTATGTTGGTATTAACTGAATTGGAGGGGGACGTTGAGTTATCGCAGCCGGCGAGCACTAAGGCTATGCCTAGTGCTGTTATACCGATTGCGGTGTTAACTGCCTTGTATTTCACTATGGCCATTCGTACTCCTTTGGCTACGCATGTTATTGAAATGTAAACTCATTAATCTTTTTCTGGCGACATTATACACAAAAAATATCTGAGGCATAAAAGAAAACCCAAACCAAGCTTGCTTGATTTGGGTTTGTGTTGATCGCGGTTTTGCTGCGCGCGAGTGGCTAACTTAGTGGTTAACTCAATGGTGAGATGAGTGCCTAAAAAAGCCCAAGCTGATGGATTACAGCGAGAGGATCACGCTGGCAATTGCCGCACTCATGAGGTTAGCGAATACGCCAGCGGCAATGGCGCGAAAACCATTACGGGCGATAAATTCGCGGCGCTCTGGCACCATGCTACCCAGCCCACCGATCAAAATCGCCATGGTTGAAATGTTCGCAAAACCACACAGGGCAAAAGTCACAACGGCCTGAGAATGGGCGCTCAGTTGGTCTTCGACTTTCATTAACTGGATGAAGGCTACAAATTCATTCACTACGATTTTTTGGCCAATGAGTGAGCCTGCAGTAATGGCCTCATGCCAAGGAATACCCAGCAGCCACGCCATAGGGGCGAACAGATAACCGAGTAAAAATTCGAAGCTTAATTGGTAACCGAACCATTCACCCACAGCACCTAACATGCCATTCAGTAGGGCGATAACACTGACAAAGGCCAGTAGAGTGGCACCTATCCCGACAGAAATCCGCATGCCAGACATAGCGCCATCGGCTAAGGCTTCAACCACATTGGTGGCGCGAGGCAATTCGACAGAGGTGATTTCATCGGCACAATTTTTGTCATTGTCGCTAGGCGGCATGAGGATTTTAGCCATCAACAGACCCGCGGGTGCCGACATAAAGGCGGCGGCGATCAAATAGTTAAGATCGACACCTAAAGCGGCATATCCGACTAAAGTACCGCCCGCGACTGAGGCTAAACCACAGCTCATGACCGCGAAGAATTGCGAATCGCTCATGTGCTTTAAGTAGGGTTTAATTACCAGCGGCGCTTCAATCATGCCGACGAAGATGTTTGCCGTGGCAGATAAAGACTCGGCGCGGCCCGTGCCCAGTAAACGCTGCAGACCACCACCAATAATGTTGATCACCTTAGGCATTAGACCAATATGATACAGGGCTGAAATCAGCGCCGAGAAAAAGATGATGATACCTAACACATTGATTGCAAATACGAAGCCGACTTTACCCGTGGCGAGATCGCCAAACAGGAAGCCAATCCCTTCGTTACCATAGGCTATCACGCTCGACACGCCCGCCGTAACAGACTGCAATACGGCCTTACCCGCAGGGACGTAGAGCACTAACAGGGCAAATATAATTTGTAAGCCTAGGGCTAAAATCACAGTGCGGTAGGGAATGTTCTTGCGGTTCACTGACAGTAACCAAGCAAAAAACAAGATACTAATCATGCCTAATATCGCGGTCATAAGGGGTTATTCTTTTGAGTTAAGGAAGAAGCCGCGCATTGTAGGCCGAGTCGCAGTAAGGGCAAGTCGAGGGCGTTACTGGGCTGTTACGATAAAACAGTCGAAAATAGCAACAGTTTAACTTGCTGTTTATGCAGGATAATAAAAAAGATTTCGGCTACTGTTGCCCAGAGGAAATAATATTTGTGCCTGTGGCAATAATCGAAATCACGCCACAGACGACTTTAGGCTGGTGTCGTAGTCAGTGCTGGTTTGAAATGCAGCTTAAGTGACTGCAGTTTAAGTGACAGTCTTACCTAACCAAGGTTTGAGCTTTTTATCCCAGTAGGGCGGGTGGCCGATATGGGACTTTAAACACTCGATTATCACCTTGTACTTAGTCGGTAAATGGCGCCGCCTCGGGTAAACCACATAGACGGGCATCTGTTGCAGTGGTTTCCAATCGGGTAAGAGCTGGATCAGTTTTCCGCTTTGAAACTCATCACTGAGTAAATACGTGGCCACATAGCCTATGCCGCGCCCGGCAATCACCGCATTGCGCACGGCTTCGGCTAAGTCAACACGGTAATTTCCCGCTACATGCACAGTTTGTTCTAGGTCATCCTTAGCAAAACTCCAGCGATCATAATTACGGCTTTTGCTTTGATAGATAACGCAATTGTGTTGCGCTAATTCCTGTGGATGGTGTGGCACGCCGTGCTTGAGTAAATAATCGGGAGAGGCGACCACCACAAAGTTAGTCTCGGCAAGGTGCTGGGCGATATAACCTTCGTTCAACTGTTCATGGTTAGTGATCCACAGATCTAGGCCTTCTTCTAGCATGTCGGCTTTATGGTCGAACAGGCTTAGCTCAAATCGCAATTCGGGGTATTTTTGCTGCAACACTTCCAGCGCGGGGATGATGTGTAAGGTGCCAAAGGATTGGGAGGAACCGAGGCGAATAGTGCCGCTAATGTCATCGCGGGCATCCAGCATAATCGCATCGGCATTTTGCGTCGCTTCAAACACTTGCTCACAGTAATGGGCAAACTGTTGGCCCGCGTCGGTTAGCACTAAGGTGCGAGTGGTCCGCTGGACTAACAGCAAGTTCAGCTCTGCTTCCAGTGCGCCAAGCTGCTTGCTGACATAGGAAGTCGAGGTTTTTAACTTGGCCGCCGCTTGGGTAAAACTACCACTGGTCACCAGAGTGTGGAATATCACCATCTGGCTAGCTCTATGTTGTATCACGCTAGGCCCTCTAGAATCTAAATCGCTATTTTAAGCTAGCCTTGCCCTAACCGACAGCCGTTTGTGCCGATCGTGTGCTATTTCAAAACAAACTTACCAAACGGCACACGTTAAAGTCAGTTGCCCTAAGTGCGATTCTTACTTTACTCTTGAGTTAAATCTTAACACCCACAAGCTAGGGAAGACGTGTTACCTGTGGTTAGCTTGTTCAATGGAGGAATAACGATGATACAACAAGACAAGCAAGCCTTAGCAGAAACAAGTCAGATACATGCCCAGAAAGTACAACCGATACCGCAGGAAGCCTTTGACTGGTATGACGAATATGCCCATGGCATTATCGATCGCCGTGAGTTTATGGGGCGGCTCGCAGGGCTGGTGGCGCTAGGTTTCACCATGACGATGCTCACGGGCGCACTCTTGCCGAACTATGCCCTCGCCGAGCAAGTCTCCTTTAACGATCCCAGTATTCAAGCCAGCTATGTTAAGTTTCCCTCGCCAAATGGTTACGGTGAAGGGCGCGGCTACTTAGTCATGCCCGATGAGTTATTGCTCGCGGGCAGTGCCGCAGGTGAGCCGAAAACCTTAGATCTCAGTACAAAAGCCGCTGTGGTATTAGTGGTGCACGAAAATCGTGGCCTTAATCCCTATATCGAAGATGTGGCTCGCCGATTAGCCGCGCAGGGTTATATCGCCTTCGCCCCCGATGCACTTTATTCCCTCGGTGGTTATCCGGGTAATGATGATGCGGGCCGCGCTATGCAAAGCAGTTTAGACAGAGCCAAAATCGAGCAAGACTTTATTGCCGCTGCGCAGTTTTTAAAATCCCATCCTCAAAGCAATGGCAAACTCGGTGCCGTAGGTTTTTGCTTTGGCGGCTATATCGTCAATATGCTGGCCGCCACGATTCCCGATGAGCTTAATGCTGGTGTACCTTTCTATGGCACGCCAGCCGCTGCGGAACTGCGTAGCCGAGTAAAGGGGCCACTTATGTTGCAATTTGCTGGGCTCGATCAGCGGGTAAACGACACTTGGGCCGAGTACGAAACTCAGCTAAAAGCTAACAAAGCCGATTATGTTGCTTATCTTTACCCGAATGTGAATCACGGTTTTCATAACGACTCCACTGGCAGATACGATAAAGCCACCGCCGAACTCGCTTGGGCGCGCAGCTTAGCCTTCTTCGATACTCGATTGCGTGGCTAAGTGGGAGTGAAGCTCCGATTACTCTGATCCCGCTTATTCTAATTCCGCTTACTTTGATTAAGTCGATGAGTGACCGATTCTCGCGCTCTATATCATTCAAGCAAAAGCCGACTCTAGAGTCGGCTTTTATCTTAAATCTCCCACATACCTATGCGGCTTTTATCTTAAATATTCCACATACCTATGTGGGTTAGTCGTGCTCGAGGATCACTTCTTTTAAGCTTTGGATGGTTTTCACATCGAGATTACCAGCTTGTGTGCTCCAGGTGAGTCTTAGGTAATTGGCTAAGTCTTTAATCTGCTCGTCGCTTAACTCATCAGCATATCCCGGCATGGCATAAAAGCTGGTGGTGGCGTTGTAATGCTGGCTCTGAATACCTTTGAGTATCACGGCGACGATATTATGAGGACTCGCTTTATCTAAGGTGGCGTTTCCTGCCATCGCAGGGGCGACGTTAGGACGACCTTCACCATTTTGGCCATGACAACCGGCGCAGTAACCTTTGTAGAGCGTATAGCCTGGCAGTTCAGGTTTATGGCCGTTAAAGGTGAGCGGATCCGGTTTAAGATCATCGTCGTTATCGAGCAGATAACTGCTCACCGCGCGCATATCATCATCGGTCAAGTGGCTAAAGCTGTGATACACCACGGGATACATGCCGCCAAAGACAGTGCCTTTACGGGAGTAGCCTTCGGTAAACAGCGACTTAAGATCCTCATGGGTCCAGTTCTGCCTGTTAAGCTCAGCGGGGCGAATGTCCGATGCTTCAAGCCCTTCGATAATCGCGCCCTCAAAGTGCTTGTCCTGCTCCATGGCAAACATAGTGTCTCTTGGGGTGTGGCATTCACCGCAGTGCCCTAGGGCATTGACTAAGTAATTGCCGCGGTTCCAATGTTCGCTTTTTTCCTTGCTCGGGGTAAATTCCTTGGCATCGTGGGCGACTAAGTTCCAGGCTTTTAAGCCAAAACGCAGGTTAAACGGAAAGTAAACATCATTGTCGCGATTGGCTTGTTTGATGGGTTTAGTACTCATCAAATAGGCATAAATCGCCTGAGTGTCTGCGTCCGTGAGCAAACTGTAGGAAGTGTAAGGCATAGCAGGATAGAGGTTGCCGTTAACGCCAACACCGTGGTGCATGGCATCAAAAAACTCCTCGTAACTGTATTTGCCAATCCCAGTTTCTTTATCTGAGGTGATATTGGTTGAGTACACAGCGCCAAAGGGGGTTTCGAACGGTAAACCGCCCGCGAGTTCGCGCCCGCCCACTGCAGTATGGCAGGCCACACAGTCGCCTATCTTCATCAGATACGCGCCGCGTGCGATGTCGTTATTTGTATTGCCGCCTTCATCGGCAATGCTGCTGGAACAGGCGAGCAAACCTAGCCCTAAACTCAGGAGTAGATTGTGGCTCAACAGATTTTTTATCCTACTAATGTGCGGGAAATAGCGCGAGAAATGGCGCAGATTGGCTGATGTCATCACAGGGTTAGCCCCTTAGTTTTGAGGATCAGATCTTTGACCGCCGCATAGTATTTTACGTAGCCAGTACAGCGGCATACGTGTTCACTCAAGGCATCTTCAACGACTTTTTCAACTTGATCTTTAGCGATAGGTTGTCGCTCTAATCGCTCAAGCAGTGCAGTCGATTCGTTGACAAAGCCCGAGGTACACCAGCCACATTGAAACGAGAAATGTTCCAAAAAAGCCTCTTGTACTGGGCTCAGGGCGGTGATTTCGCCAAGGGAGTTTTGTCTGGCATGACCTTCGACAGTGCGGACGCGTTTACCATTAAAACGCTCAACACCATTGATGCAGGTACGCACCACTTCACTCATGCCTTGCTCGTCGTCGACGATCACTGTACAGGCGTGGCATACGCCTGCGCCACAACCAAACTTAGTGCCTGTGAGGTTCAAGTATTCATGTAGAAACTCAATCATCATCACACCATCGGCGACTTCAATCGGGCCTACGGCTTGGTTATTAATGGTCAGTTTAATAGACTGGCTCATGCCATGGCCTCCTTAATTTTTTTCGCTGTCATGGGTAAATCGTAAAAGCGGACATGGGTTGCTTGATACACGGCTTCAATCAGCGCCGCGACCACAGGGATCATCACCACTTCGGCGATACCACGGCTAGGATCGTTATCAGATAACTGCGGCAATATGGTATGACGTTGATCCCACACGCCCACATGCCGCGCTAACGGCACCTGATAGCGATTGAGGTTCCACGTACCATTGCCGGCGCCTGCTTCAAATGGCGGTAAGCCTTCATGCAGTGCATGGCCTATTCCCATAGCAAGACCACCTTGAATTTGCCCTTCGACTAATTCTTTAACAATCACTTTGCCCGCCTCTAACCAAGTATGAGAACTCAGTAGCGTGACTTCGCCATTGCCCTCGTTTATGGCCACTTCAACCAAAGTGGCGCAGGGGGCGTAGTAGGTCACCATGGCATTGTTCAGTTCAGCCTTGGGATAACTCATGGCTTGACGATCGATCAAGTGATAGCCATTAGATTTCATGCTGGCTTGGCGCGCTTTGATACTCATAGATGTGTCGGAAGTTGCCGCAAACGTCGCGTTCCCTTCGCCGTATTGCAGCGCCAGCGCATCGAGTGCTAAACGCTCTTTAGTGCCAAGAATGTCGAAATCGGCTTCGGCCCAAGCCCAGCGATTAAAGGCATGGCCCATCACGCCGACCACTAAACCCATATCGTGGGCGCGTTTAGCGAGAATATCGATCGACAATGGCGGAAAGCCCAAGGCGGTTAACTTGCCATCGACCCAGCGACCATCCCGTGAGTTATGCAAATTAGTCGAGCCCATCGGGGTGTTAAAATACAACTCGTTCCAAATTGATACCGCCGCAGGCCACAGGCCGTGGCGATAGATAATATCGGCGGCGATGCGGGTGACATGGCTTTGGTAATAGGCCGACATAGACGCCGACGATGCCATAGCTTTAACGGGCGTCCAGCGTGGATTAGCCGCCATTTCATCTTGGCGTTGCTGCGAAATAATATAAGGATTATCGGTTTGCACTAATTGCATCGCATCCCAAATATCCACTTCGGCGAGTTTTACCTCATCGGCAAAGTTGCCTAGAGCATCGCTGACCACCACAGCTTGGGAGGTTTGCGTGCCTGTGCCCATTTCGATAAAGCCGATTTCTAGGGTGATTTTACCGTCTTTAGCTAGGCGAACCGCCGCACTTGGCGCCGCTGCGCCCGTACCATAATCTTTAGTGGCGATACCAAAACCGACGCCGTAACGCATCCCCGGATGTTTGGCCTCATAGTCCTTTTTATTCACCGCGCGGTTTTGCCACACGGGAGCTTGCTCGGCCATCTCGAGCATTTCGCGGTAACGTAAAGTGCCGTTAGGAATTGCGCCTTGAGTATTGCGCTGGCCAGACTCCATCACGTTGGCGGCGCGCAGTTTAAAGGGATCAACCTTTAGCTCATCGGCTATCTCGTGGATCATGCATTCCATCGCCGTCATCGATTGCAGCGTGCCATAACCGCGCATCGAACCCGCATCTGGGTTACGTGACGCATAGGCGGTGGCGATAATATCGTTGCGCGGCGTGTAATAAATGCTTTGCATTGCTGTCGCACCAACCGAGGTCACAGACGGGGTAAAGTTGACTCGTCCGCCGCCATCGACTGTCATCTGTGAAGTTAAGGCTTGGATTTTTAAGGTCGATTTATCCACAGCTAAGCGGCTTTTCATGATGAACGGATGACGCTTAAGGCCAGACTGGAATTGTTCGAATCTGTCATTGGCGAGTCGGATTGGCCCTTTGGCATAAACGGCCGCGATCACGCCGTAATAAGGAAATATCGAATGGTCTTTCGCGCCAAATCCACCGCCGATATAAGGCGAGTGCACCACAAGATGTTTTACCTTGCCTGCCAGTGGGCTAGATAACAGCATGTGCACTGCCATCTCTTGAAAGTCCTGCGGCGACTGCGAGGTAATCACAGTATGAAAGGTTTGGCTAGCCGCATCATACCAGCCGTTAAAGGCTTCGGGTTCCATCATCATAGGATCGATGATCTGGGTGCGATATTCCCGCTCTAACACTTGCCATTGTTGATTGGCTTGGGCGCTAGCAATTTGCTTATCTATCTCGCCCGCATAATAAAGCCCGCGCTCAGACACAGTCCCTTTGGCATTAGGATTGCCTAACCATTCTGGCTTGCGATCTTTTACGCTAGGGAAAAACAGCCCATCGTGGAGCGGGCTATATAAATCTTCCCGTGCGCCATTTTCACCTTCCACTCGTATAAGGCGCCAACTGGCGTAAGGGTCTTTCGAGTCCGACATAAACGGCGTTTGCTCACCAAAGCGCAGTAAGGTTTGGTCAAATTGCAGTAAGGACTTAGCTTGCTTAAAGGCGGGGAAACTGTCGAACAACAATATCGCCACCGCATGACCTAAGTAGTCGGCGGTTTGCCCCTCGGCCAGTAACATATTGTCACCGTAAAAATCGGGCAGCTTGATTTTATCACGGGCCAGATCGGCCGCAGTGATCACTTTATAGGGCTTAGCCGACGCTGGCAGATGGTCGAGGGAAAAGCCTTGATAAACATGGGAGGCATCGGCGGCGCGAAGTATAAAAGCGTAACCTTGCTGCTTGGGCCAGCCCTCCATGTCCATAGCGCGGTAATCACGGCCATAGACTTTTTGGCCTGTGACCTTAGCTATGCCGTCATTACGAAACTTAGGTTTGGATTGACCATTAACCTGAGTTTGCCATTGGGCTGCCAGTTCAGGTGAGACAATCGCCGCATTCGCGCGACTCATTTCCCACAACAAAGGGGCCGAGTATACGGCAACCCCGCCAATCACACATTGCTTGATAAAGGTCCGGCGTGACGTATTAGATGGTTCCATATCTCAACCTCAGTTGTGCTTCCGTGTAATATCAGCCGCGCTGCATGGTATCGCCCGATATAAGCTTGTTGTCGATCGACTTTTTATTGATTGTTGCGACATAGCTTTGATAAACACTGAATGTAAATTTACATTAGCCACGTTAGCATGTAGGGCCGAAAATGCAAATTTAGGCGGTTAATCGTTGTAGTTTTGACCAAGGTAAATCAGAGTGTAAAACCCGTGTTATCAGGCTTCTGCAGTGATGTTCGCACTGTGATTCAACTCAGTTACGTTATGCCTGAATTTTGTTCAGTACTCTTTGCGCTGAGCCCTTGAGCAATGCGCTCAATTGGGGCTTATTTGCATGTCGAAATTGGCTCGCTTGCCAAAACCAAACCGCCTGACACCGCGAGACTTCATGTCACTGCAAGATCAAGAGATAGTGTTATTTGATGGCGATTGGTTTAGTCACATGCATTCATATCAACATTGTTAAATCAGTACTTGCTTAATTACCTGATTTGTAATGCTAAAGTTATAGACAAGTGTACGCTATGTCGCTATCTTAGGTTTTTAACAAGGATGAGCTTTAATCGCGTACCCGCGATTCGAGTCACTTGCATCAGGACGATGTGTCTTTTCTCTTTCTTAGATACCCAACTCCTCCTGCAAATTCGTGAATATGCTTTGGCACTTATTTTCTTGTTGCTCTGTGTTTGTAGCACTTTACTGAGTGTTATGGGTTAACCGTTTCGCGTTGAGTTAGTTGAGTTAATGCGGCCTAACGGCCGAGGTGAATCAAGGTCGTGGGTCTTCAACCCACACCCGACCAAGAGGGGATCAACAGCAATTCCCTCTTGGATCTCCCTTGCCGCCCCCCAACGGAGTTGAAAGCCCCTTGGGCATTTAGCGTTCTAATGCTATCGCGTCAGACGCTCGTCCCTGATTCGACTGACGCTATCTCGGCATCCATGCCTCGCTCACGCAACGAACACAAATGTCCTGCGGCAACTCCGAGGGGAGGGTGTATTCCTTCAGAACGGGTGTTATTGGTCGATTGTCTGGGGATAAAAATGTGCCCGTCCAATCCTTTTTTGAACTCAATCTCGCGAGCTTTTTAGTCTCCAAGTGACTTATTGTTACTTGAATGCTAACCGAAAGTGCGTTATGTTCTTGTTTTATAATGGATGGACAGATTTATGTGATGTGTCACATCTTCAAGCTAAAACATTGAATAGGCTTTTTAGCTGATATACAATCCCGTTACTCTTTACGCGTGGGATAACACAAAACAGTTTATCCTTGTCGGGCGATTAGCCAGACACTAACTTATTGAAGGTATTTAGGGTTGCGCTAAAGCACTTCTCTAAAGATCCTTCGTTCCTCAGGAGCGTTAGAGAAGTCTTCAGCGCATCCTCTAGGTAAAGAGAAACAAAAACGGCCATCATGGCCGTTTTTTAATGTAAGGAACAACGCTAACAAATGAACTATGATGATACACTTATCGAAGAATTTGGGCGTTTCGACTTCTCTAATTTTCACGTAATGTATCACCCACCTAGAGTCTTTGTTTGTGGCGGTGAGTACAATACGGGTAAGCTACTTCCGGCTAGCATGAGAGATCGTATAATTCAGTATTTTGAGTTAAACGATGACGATCAAGAATCTCGCTTATTATCAAAATCTTGCGTGATGGCTGAAGACTTCAAAGACTACTTCAAAGATGGAGCATATTCAGATTTAATGGAATTTGAGGATGACATCGCAAAAGTATCAACCTTGATTATCATTTGTCTAGAAAGTCCCGGCTCCTTGGTCGAACTTGGTTTACTTTGCAATAACAGCTCTCTAGTTAAACGCCTTTTGGTAATTGCCCCTCAATCAGAAGTTGAGGCAAAGGACTCTTTTATTTATTTAGGTCCGTTAAGTAGCTTAATCGTTAGAGACCCATCCTCAGTTTTAATTTATCCATGGCCAGATAATGAACATCAAGAATATGAACATATTGATTTAATCGCTGGTGATATAAAAAATAAACTGAAAAACACTAACAAGACATCAAAGTTTGATATTAAAAACTCTGCCCACATTGCATTTCTTATACATGACATAGTTCAAATTTCAAGTCCTATAAAAATCACTGAAATTGAATTAGCTTTGGCTTCTATTGATGTTAACATCAATGAAAAAATAATTCATCGATTGCTATTCCTATTGGAAAAAATTAATTTAGTTAAATTTACAACATATAGCAATGTTAACTATTACTACACATGCAATGATGAAGACAGAAGAATACGATTTGGAAGGGCAAAAGATAACTCAAAACGAGATGAAAGCTCTATTAAAATAGCAATAAGAAAATCGTTTGTTCTTGATGATAATGAGTCATCTAAGAAGAGAAGACTTGCTCTAAAACAAATTTACTCTATCAAACAGGCTCTAGAGGAAGCTCAATGAATATTATTGAAATTATTAGTGAAGCTTTGTTGATGCCAGAAAAAGAATTGTTAAGTTTTTCTTCAACTGCCCCTAGACGATACAAAATATATACTATTGCTAAAAGAAATAGCGATGAAAGAAGATTAATTGCCCATCCATCAAAAGAAGTTAAATTTTTACAGCGATTGCTAGTCATACATATGGAGGATAAGCTACCTATTCATGATAGTGCTAGTGCATATGTAAAACAAAAAGGTATAAAATCAAACGCTTTAGTTCATAAAAATAATCAATATTTATTGAAGATGGATTTCAAAAACTTTTTCTTATCTATAACACCAGATATTTTATTAGCACAAATGTTATCTTTAGGTATAGAACTCGATACTGACAATATCGAGTTCATATCGGGGATGTTATTCTGGAAGTTAAGGCGAAATAGTCCTTTAAGATTAAGTATTGGTGCTCCAAGTTCACCATTTATTTCTAATGTCGTTATGTATGACTTTGATAGTGTTATAGAAAAAGAGTGTAAGGATCTGGGGGTAACCTATACAAGATACGCTGATGACCTAGTATTTAGCACCAATAGTAAAGATGTTCTATTCGAAATACCTAAGTTAGTTAAAAGTACGCTAAAAAAAATTTATGGTTCTAGAATTAGAGTTAACACAGAAAAGACAGTCTTTTCATCTAAGAAGTTTAATCGACATATTACAGGTGTGACTTTAACCAACAATAATTTGTTATCAGTTGGCCGAGCGAAGAAAAGATATATATCATCTCTTGTTCATAAATATACACTTAGATTGCTTTCTGATGAGGAAATACTACAACTTAAAGGGTTATTATCTCATTCGAGTAATATCGAACCATTACTTATTGGTAGGCTATCAAATAAATATGGTGTTGATGTGATGACTAGTTTAGCACCAAAGAAATTTTTCACAGGCAATTAAATACTTATATTTACATACCTCTAATAAATTTGACTTCGTGGTTGACTAAAAAGATAGGACATTCGTAGCATTTTGAATGTGAAAGTTAACTCTAAATGACACAGAAGTTCACTGATCCCCTGCGAAGTTGCTGAAGGGCGTTGAAGAAAATAGCGTGACGCAGACAGGACGTCTGCGTAGCTTTCGGGGGGAAGGGACGCCCCATCGGAAGTGTTAGCTATTTTCGAATAAGCACGAAGCCAGTCACTAATGCATGTAACTTCGCTAGGGGCGTCTTGGAGAATCCAAGGAGGATAGGACGAGCAGTCCTCCTTGGTCGGGTGTGGGGTGAAGCCCCACGACTTTAACGCTTAATTCAAACGAAGTTTGAAAGTTTAAGCCCTGCGGGTGATTGCAGATCCCAATCACTCGGGATCATAATCCAACACTGGCGCCAGCCACTTCTCCGTCTCTGCGATAGTCATCCCTTTACGCTTCGCATAATCTTCCACTTGATCGCGGCCTATGTTACTCACGCCAAAGTAGCGGGATTTCGGGTGGGCGAAATACCAGCCAGATACTGCCGCTGTCGGGAACATGGCGTAGCTTTCGGTGATGTTCAAGTCGATGGTTTCATCGGGCTTGAGTAAGTCCCATAACAAGCCTTTTTCGGTGTGGTCTGGGCATGCTGGGTAGCCCGGTGCGGGGCGTATGCCTTTGTATTTCTCGCGGATTAAGGCTTCGTTGCTTAACTGCTCATCGGCCGCATAACCCCAAAACTCTTTACGTACCCGTTCGTGCATCCGCTCGGCAAAGGCTTCGGCCAAACGGTCGGCTAAGCATTTGAGCATGATGGCGTTGTAGTCGTCGTGGTTGGCTTCGAAACGCGCCACATGTTCGTCTATGCCATGGCCTGTGGTCACCGCAAAGCCGCCCATGTAATCGGCGACGCCTGAGTCTTTTGGCGCGACAAAATCGGATAGGCAGAAGTTGTCATTACCGACACGTTCAAGCTGCATCCGCAGGTGATGTGTGGTCATTTCGACTGTGGTGCGCGACTCATCTGTGTAGAGTTCAATGTCGTCGTAATTGACGGTATTGGCAGGGAATAAGCCGATAACCGCTTTTGCCGTGAGCCACTTTTCTTCGATGATTTGTTTGAGCATGGCCTGACCATCGGCGAACAGCTTTTGCGCTTCTTCACCGACCACTTTATCGGTGAGGATTTCAGGGTAATGGCCGTGCAGTTCCCACGAGCGGAAAAACGGTGTCCAGTCGATACGCTCGACTAAGTCTTCTAATGGATAATGATCAAACACTTGGCGACCGAGCACGTTTGGCGTGAACGGGGTGTAGTTGGCCCAATCGTGTTGGCAGCGGTTTTCACGGGCCGCTTCGAGTGACACAATTTCTTTGCGCTTGGCTTGGGATAAACGTTTAGTGCGCATGTCGTCGTATTCGGCATAGGTTTCGTCTATGGTCGCTTGGCGTGTCTCGTTGTTGATGAGCTTACTCACCATAGGCACGGCGCGGGACGCATCGGCGATGTAAATGGCGCCATGGGGATAATGGGGCGCAATCTTCACCGCTGTGTGGATTTTCGAGCAAGTGGCGCCGCCGATAATCGCCGGAATGGTTAAGCCTTCGCGGTGGAAGGTTTTCACGTTATGCACCATCTCGTCCAGACTCGGAGTGATGAGGCCCGACATGCCGATGATATCGATATTGTGTTCTTTCACTGCGTCGAGAATTCGCTCCACCGACACCATCACACCTAAATCGAATACCTCAAAACCGTTACAGGCGAGCACCACGCCGACGATATTTTTGCCAATATCGTGCACGTCGCCTTTTACCGTCACCATCAAAATCTTGCCGTTAGATTGGCCTTCGACCTTTTCCAGCTCGATATAGGGGTTTAAGTAAGCCACGGCTTTTTTCATCACCCGCGCCGATTTCACCACCTGCGGCAGGAACATCTTGCCCGAGCCGAATAAATCGCCGACCACGTTCATGCCATCCATCAAGGCGCCTTCAATCACATCCAGCGGACGTTTCGCTTCTTGGCGAGCGGCTTCGGTATCTTCATCGATAAATTCGGTAATGCCTTTGACTAGCGCATGGGATAAGCGTTGGCTCACCGGCCAGCTGCGCCATTCTAAATCTTCTTTCTTACCCACCTGCGCGCCATCACCGCGGAATTTCTCTGCGATTTCAAGTAACTGCTCGGTATTGCTCGAGCCTTCAACTGGGCAGGGCAAGTTAAGCACCACGTTTTCGACCCGCACTTTAAGCTCAGGATCGATATCGTCGTAAATGGCTAACTGACCCGCGTTGACAATGCCCATGTCCATGCCGACTTTGATGGCGTGGTACAGGAATACCGCGTGAATCGCTTCGCGCACTGGGTTGTTACCGCGGAACGAGAACGACACGTTCGACACGCCGCCCGAAATCATTGCGTGGGGCAGGGTGGCTTTAATCGCTTTAATGGCATCAATAAAATCGACGGCATAGTTGTCGTGTTCATCGATACCGGTGGCGATGGCGAAAATATTCGGGTCGAAGATGATGTCTTCTGGCGGAAAGCCGACCTTATCGACCAGCACCCGATAGGCGCGGGTACAGATTTCGATTTTACGCGCCTTAGTGTCGGCCTGACCTTGCTCATCGAATGCCATGATAATGGCCGCCGCGCCGTAGCGTTTCACTAAGGTGGCTTGCTCGATAAACTTGGCTTCGCCTTCTTTGAGGGAAATAGAGTTAACTATGCCCTTGCCTTGAATACATTTGAGGCCAGCTTCGATCACTTCCCATTTAGAGGAGTCGATCATAATAGGTACGCGGCTGATGTCGGGCTCAGAGGCAATCAAATTTAAAAACTTGTGCATGATCTCGGCGCCATCGAGCATGCCTTCGTCCATGTTGATGTCGATGATTTGCGCGCCGCTTTCGACCTGCTCGCGGGCGACATCGAGCGCTTGCTCAAACTTGCCTTCTTTGATCAACTTTAAAAACTTGGCCGAACCTGTAACGTTGGTGCGCTCACCCACGTTAACGAACAGGGATTGGGCGTCGATAGTCAGTGGTTCCAAACCGGCTAAGCGGCAAGCGACGGGAATGTCCGGCAAAATACGTGGATCGTGACGGCTCACCGCTTCGCGGATCACGCGGATATGTTCAGGCGTACTACCACAGCAACCACCGATAATATTGAGCATGCCTTCGCGCGCCCAATCTTCGATCACATTCGCCATGTCTTCTGGGGTTTCATCGTAACCGCCAAACTCGTTCGGCAGGCCAGCATTCGGATGCGCCGACACATAACACTCACTGATGCGGGATAATTCTTCGACGTACGGGCGCAGCTCTTTTGGCCCAAGTGCACAGTTAAGACCGATAGATAAGGGCTTGATATGGCGAAGGGAATTGTAAAAGGCTTCGGTCGTTTGGCCTGTCAGTGTGCGGCCAGAGGCATCGGTAATGGTGCCCGAAATCATGATCGGCAATCTGTCTTTTGAATGCTGACCGAATAAGTCATCAAATACCGATTCAATCGCAAACAGCGCGGCTTTGGCGTTTAAGGTATCGAATATGGTCTCGACCATAATGATATCCGCGCCGCCTTCAATCAGTGCCTTAGTGGATTCTTTGTAAGCAGTCACTAACTCATCGAAGCTGACGTTGCGATAGCCAGGGTCGTTCACATCAGGGCTAATCGAACACGTACGGTTAGTGGGGCCTAACACACCGGCGACGTAGCGTGGAATGCCTGTGGCAGCAAAGGCTTCATCACAGGCTTCACGGGCGAGGCGCGCGCCGACTAAGTTAATTTCGGCGGACAGCGACTGCATGTCGTAGTCGGCCATGGCGATAGTAGTAGCGTTAAAAGTGTTGGTTTCAATGATGTCGGCACCGGCGTTTAAGTAGTCGGTGTGAATTTGTTTGATGATGTGAGGCTGTGACAAGACCAATAAATCGTTGTTGCCTTTGACGTCAGTGTGCCAATCTTTAAAGCGTTCGCCGCGATAGTCCTCTTCTTCCAGCTTGTAGCCTTGGATCATAGTGCCCATGGCACCGTCTAAGATCAGAATGCGCTCTGCAAGCTGTTTGCGAATGTCTGCTAATATTTGGCTGGCTTTGGTTGAGGGTATCGTCATAAATAATTACCTTAAATACAGCTAAGTTAAGTCCAAAAATCGGCCATTGTTATGCTAAGTGCATTTTATTGTCGTCTGCCGACATTTTTTGAATACTTGTTCTTAAAAATTTGTTTTGGACATTTAAACGTATAGACGTCCATAATACGCGACTTATGATTGTCAGGGCAAGATGAAAGTCAAAGGCATTAGGAGCGAGAATCGAGAATCTAGAATTTAGGCCCTCGGCTTGAGTTCCTAGCATCTAGTCCCTAACTAAAAAGGCATATATGAAACAAGTTCGATTGTTATTGTTACGCCACGGTGAGTGCGAAGGCGGCGCCATTTTACGCGGCCGTGTGGATGTGCCTTTGAGTAAAAAGGGTTGGCAACAAATGTCGGCAGCAGTTGAGTCACAGGCCAGCGTGTGTAGCGCGATTTATAGCTCGACTTCACGCCGCTGCGCCGATTTTGCCCACGCTTTCGCCGCCGAGCTGCATTCGACGGCAGCACTGATATCTGAGTCAAGGCCATTGCAGGCGCAGTGTTTGTCGGGTTTACAGGAAATTGATTTTGGTGATTGGGATGGTTGTCGGCTCGATGAACTGTATCAACAAGAGGGCGAACACTTAGCGGCGTATTGGCAAAATCCTTGGCAAACTCCGCCGCCTAATGGTGAAACTATGGCAAGTTTTGAGTCGCGGGTGAATGGGACGATTGACCAGATACTCGCCGCCGAGTTTGAACGATTGACCCTTGACTCACATAAAATGGGTAATGAAAACAGTGCCATTAATGAAACCGCTGACAATATGCCAACCACTCAAGTGTGGGTCGTGAGCCACGGCGGGGTGATCCGTCATTTAATGTCGCGTGCCTTAGGGGTTGAACGGGCGGTGGGGTTTTATAGTCAACTCGATTTACCCGTGGCGGCCGTGGTGAGCGTTAATGTGCTGCAAGATGAACAGGGTGCCTGCTATTGGCGTTTAGATTGGCCGAGTGGGCGCAGGTGTTGAGGCCTTATTTCACGACCTAGGAGTTATGGTTTAGGCGTGATCGTTTGGCGAGAATAAGCTGACATGAAAATATTCTGATTTAAACAGCATTGCCTAATGGGATAGATGTAGGATAATGCTTTTCCCTGACGTTTGAACGAGATAGCGTATTACATGCGCAATGAGTGATAACGTCGCAGAAATAGGTGTTGGGAATAGACTCTCTTTGTTCGAATCGCTCCGTTGTTTTAATTCACAGTGGCGTTGTTAACAAAGAGCATATCAACCCAAACATAATAGGGAATCGGGGAGCTGCTCGTCAGTCAGCCCGAACTGTGCCCGCAACTGTGAGTAGTTTAAAGAAGCACCTAGATTCTAGATTCTAGAGCCTAGCTCCTTCTTTTCTACAAGTCAGGAGACCTGCCTATTTCTGTTATCGCTGCGTGCAGCCTTAGTTCTCGAGCGGGTGACTCGAGGGAGCAGATGACAATGTGCACAACCTTTTTTTATACAGGTTTGGACTCGATAGGAGCGCCGCTTAGGTGAAACTTTCCGCAATCCAAACTAACAGCCCCGTGAATGACACTAACCCGTCATTGAGCCCGTCAGTCGCGCTCAATGTGAGCCAGTTGAGCTGGTGTATCGATGGCAAAACCATACTTTCCGATATTAACTTTACGCTGCCAACGGGGCAGATGCTGGGGCTGATTGGCCCTAACGGTGCGGGCAAGTCTAGCTTGTTGCGCTGTTTGTATCGGTTTGTTCGCCCGACTCAGGGCAAAATTACCCTTTTTGATCAAGATATTGAGCGCTTGTCACCCAAGGCGTTTGCCTGTCGCGTTGCCGTAGTGCAGCAGGATACACCGCACTATTTTGACCTCACCACAGAGCAATTGGTCAGCATGGGCTTAACGCCCCACAAGGGTATGTTCGATACCAATTCGAGCTGTGATATTGAGCGTATTGCTAAGGCTTTAGAGAAAGTCGGCTTGAGCCATAAGATGCACCAACAATATGAGCACTTATCTGGCGGTGAAAAGCAACGCGCCTTGATTGCCCGCGCCATAGTGCAGCAGCCGCAGCTTTTAATCCTCGATGAGCCAACGAACCACCTCGATGTGCGCTATCAAATTCAAATCCTCGAATTGGTGCGTAGCCTTGGCATCAGCGTGATTGCCTCTATTCATGATCTTAATTTAGCCAGTGCCCTGTGCGACAGTTTGCTGTTGATCCATAACGGGGAAGTCAGCGCTATGGGGACGCCAACCGAAGTATTAACCGAGGCGCGAATTGGCGATGTGTTTGGCGTGTGTGCTCAGGTATCGCCCCATCCACAACATAAAAAGCCCTTAATCAGCTATTTTTATGGTTATCACCATGTAGATAATGGCCTGAATGAGCGAGGCGAGGGCGGATGACTCTGGGGAGTAAAAAATATTTCATCTCATATTTGGGGCGTATCGTGACACCGTTGACGAGACAACAACTGATGCTGCTCGTATTAGGTATCATCACTTTGATAACGCCTATTGCCGCGACGAGTTTTGGTGCGGCGAACATCAGTTTTACGGATGTTATTCAAGTATTTATCAATAAAGCGACGAACCTCACTCAAGCCAATGGCATGACTGAGCGCATTGTGATGGAGCTCAGGTTGCCGCGCATTTTACTGGCTTTTGTGGCGGGAGCGGGTTTGTCACTGGCGGGCAGTGTGTTGCAAACCGTGACTCGCAATCCGCTCGCCGATCCCTATTTGTTTGGCATTAGCTCTGGCGCGTCCTTTGGCGCTGTGGTGATGTTGACCTTATTCACTGGCTCTGGATTTTTTGATAATGCGGGCATGGCGGCACATTCTGGGCTTTTTAGCGGTTCGGGTGCCTTGTCTGGATTACTTTGGTTTAGCTTGCCCTTGGGCGCTTTTATTGGCGCGAGTTTGTCGGTGCTAATAGTGCTTGCCTTGTCTGGGCTTGGGCTTAATAGCCAAGTGGAGCGCATGTTGCTCTCTGGTGTGGCGACCTCCTTTATGTTCGGCGCATTAACGAGTCTGCTGCTGTATTTCGCTAGTCCGCAGGCGACAGCCTCTGTGCTGTTTTGGAGTTTAGGCAGTTTCGCTAAGGCCAGTTGGTCCTTGTTAGTACTGCCGACACTGGTGATTGGTGCGAGTTTATTCATTATTTTAGGCATGAAACGGCAGATCATGGCGTTGCAGGCGGGGGATGAAACGGCGCATACCTTAGGGGTGAATGTGCCTAAGCTGCGGCTCAATATGTTGCTGCTCTGCTCCTTGATTACCGCTATTTTGGTGGCTACCTGTGGCGGTATCGGTTTTGTCGGGTTAATGATCCCCCATACAGTACGCATGCTGTTTCCCGGTCGTCAGCCGATTTTATTAACGGCGCTGGTGGGCGGCTTATTTATGGTGTGGATTGATGTATTAGCGCGCTGTTTATTGGGTAATCAAGAGTTGCCCGTGGGCATTATCACGGCCGCCATAGGTAGTATGTTCTTTTTGCTGATTTTGCGTAAGCGTAGGGTCATGCCGTAAATACAAGGTCATGCCGTAGGCACCTAGTCAGGACGTAAACCCAGAGTTAAGTCGTCATCCTAGAGTCATGTCGTAAGTGCAGGCTGGCGGGATAATCAGTATTTCTGTTGATATCCCACCCGCGATTGGAAATGCACAATTGGACATGTTCGTCATAGACGCGGGATGCGTTGTGGTTATTTAATGTAGATTACAAAGTGGAGTGTGGATGTCTCAGTCAGCCGTGTCTTTTCAAATAAGCCCTGTGAGTAAAGCGCAGGATCTGGTGATTCTGCAGAAAATTGATCTTAAGACTAAGCCGCCCGGTGCCTTAGGTCAGCTCGAATCCTTAGCCTTGCAGATTGCCCGCGTGCAAGCGACTGATTTGCAACAAACGGAGCAGCCACAAACGGATGTGCTCAAAATAGTCCATCCAACCATGTTAGTGTTTGCGGGGGATCATGGCATTGCCGCAGAAGGTGTGTCGATTGCCCCTAGCGAAGTGACTCACCAAATGGTGCAAAACTTTGCCCATGGCGGCGCGGCGATTAACGTTTTTTGTCGGCAGGTGGGCTTTAAGCTCGAAGTGATCGATTGCGGTATTTTAACGCCAGTTGAAGGGGTTGAAGGCATTATTGAACAACGTCTTGGTGCTGGAACGGGTGCAATCCATTTAGAGCCAGCAATGGCGCTTGAAACCGTCGATAAAGGCTTTGCTATGGCGCGCGATTTGATTGAACGTCACCATCAAGCGGGTTGTAACTTAGTCGCCTTTGGCGAAATGGGCATAGGCAATACCTCCTCTGCTGCGGCCATTATGGCGGCGATTATGCAGCTGGATGTGATTGATTGTGTCGGCCGTGGTACGGGCATTAATAGCGAAACCTTAGAACGTAAATTGATGCTGATTGAGCTCGCGTTATTGCTGCATCAAAGCGCCTTAACTGGGCCTAAGTCAGTGTTAGCTTGCCTAGGAGGCTTTGAAATTGTGCAGATGACGGGGGCTATGTTAGCTGCCGCTGAACGTAAAATGCTGGTGGTCGTGGACGGTTTTATCGCGACAGCGGCGGCATTAGTCGCGGTGCAAATCGCCCCCAATGTGCGTGATTATTTGATTTTTGCCCATCAATCCGATGAGCAAGGTCATCTGCGAATGTTAGAATTTTTGCAGGCTAAACCTTTATTATCCCTAGGGCTGAGATTAGGCGAAGGTACGGGTGCGGCGTTGGCATTGCCGCTTATTCAAGCCTCAGTAAATTTTTACAATCAAATGGCGAGTTTTAGTGATGCGGGGATTGAGGCTGTTGTATGATGTGCTCTGCTAAGTCGCTTATTTTACTTATTTAAAATAATAGCTTTTTAGCCAACCGTTTTAATTTTAAACCTTGCAGCAAGTGTGAATTCACTAAGGATGCTTTATGTCAGAACGCGAAAGCTGGCACAAAGAGATAGATTTATTTTTAGTTGCCATGGGCTATTTTACCCGCATTCCTATGCCTAAGTGGGTCGAAGTCGATAGCGATAAGTTGAATAAGGCCAGCCGTTATTTCGGTCTCGTCGGTCTTCTGGTCGGCTTGTTAAGCGCCATAGTGTTTTGGCTGACGCAGAACTGGCTCCCCGCCGGCGTTTCTGTTCTTTTAGCTATGTTGGTTGGTGTCTTGCTCACGGGCGGATTCCATGAGGATGGCCTCGCCGATACCTTCGACGGTTTTGGCGGGGGTTGGACGGCTGAAGACAAGCTGCGGATCATGAAAGACTCGCGCCTTGGCAGTTATGGCGCACTGGCGCTGATGTTGGCCTTGCTGCTGAAATGGCAGTTGCTAGTCGAGTTGGCCCTGTACGATCCTGTCGTGGCGGGTTCAGCACTTATCGTCGCGCATACTGTGAGCCGTGTGGTATCAGCCAGTATCATCTTTAGTGAAAAATATGTCCGCGATGACGAGACCAGTAAGTCTAAGCCGCTATCGCAACATCAAGGCATTAATGAGCTGCTTATCCTGATCGCCAGCGGCGTATTAGTGCTGTTATTCCTCAAGGGGTTAGCGGCATTGTCATTGCTATTGGTGATGATAGGACTGCGCCGTTTGATCATAGTGATTTTTAGACGCCAGATTGGCGGTTACACGGGTGATACCTTAGGCGCGGCGCAGCAAATATCTGAAATCGTGTGTTATTTTGTATTGCTCGTTGTGGGTAACATACTGTGATCCACCTCGTCCTAGGCGGCGCCCGTAGCGGTAAGAGCCGCTACGGCGAAGCCTTAGTGCGTCAGTACACTGCGCTCGGCTTCGATGCCTGCTATGTGGCGACGGCGCAGGCGCTAGATGATGAAATGGCGACACGTATCGCCAAGCATCAAGCGGGACGATCGGACGATGGTATCGAATGGCAATTGTTTGAAGAGTCGCTCGCCCTCACTGCACTGCTAAAACGGTTAGCAAAACCTGGGCGAGTGATTTTAGTAGACTGTTTAACCCTTTGGCTAACGAATCAATTACTTGCATCGAACGTTAACATCGATGATGAACCCGCGCCGACTGAGTGGAATGCGACTGACTTTGCCGTTTCCACCTTTGGCAATTCAACCTCTGACGATAAAGCTTATGCGAGTTGGCAGGCCGAGAAAACCGCTTTTGTGGATTCCCTTGTCGAGCTTGAGGGAGTGGTGATTTTGATCAGTAACGAAGTCGGTTCTGGCATAGTGCCCTTAGGTGAGTTGAGCCGACAATTTGTCGATGAAGCAGGCTGGTTAAATCAAGCCGTGGCGACCTTAGCGGACAATGTCACCTTAGTGGTCGCCGGTTTACCCTTAGCATTGAAACCACTTTAGACTTTGGGCTCAGTCCACGTTTTAAGCTTAAGTTGCATACTTAAGTGATTTTTAGACTGAGCTGTTATGTTAATGACTGCAAACTAGAATAAGCCTTTTAAACCTATGTCCTCTCCAAACACAGACAACACAGCCTGTGCTAATGCACTCGATACCGCTGACACACCTGTAGTTAATACGCTTGCGGTTAATTCACCTCGGCGCGCGGCAGTCTTGATGGTGCAGGGCACTACATCGGATGCGGGCAAGAGCACCTTAGTCGCAGGCATTTGTCGTTTGCTCGCTCGTCAGGGGATTAAGGTTGCGCCCTTTAAGCCGCAAAATATGGCGCTCAATAGCGCTGTCACTATTGATGGCGGCGAGATTGGCCGCGCACAGGCCTTGCAAGCCGTGGCCTGTTATCTTGAGCCCCATACCGATTTTAATCCCATACTGCTTAAACCAAGCTCGGACACGGGCGCGCAAATTATCGTTCATGGCAAAGCCCTGACAACACTCGAAGCCTCGGCCTTTTTTGGGCCTAAATCTAAGGATTATAAGGCAATGGCGCTTGGCGCTGTGCTGGAATCCTTCGAGCGATTGACGGCCCAGTATCAAACCATAGTGGTGGAAGGCGCGGGTAGTCCAGCGGAGATCAATCTGCGTGAAGGTGATATTGCCAACATGGGATTTGCCGAAGCTGTGGATTGCCCTGTGATTATCATTGCCGATATCGATAAAGGTGGCGTATTTGCCCATTTGGTCGGGACCTTGGCCTTGTTATCAGAATCCGAACAGGCGCGGGTAAAGGGCTTTGTGATCAACCGTTTCCGTGGTGATATTAGCCTGTTGCAATCAGGGCTCGATTGGCTTGAAGCTTATACTCAAAAACCTGTTTTAGGCGTGTTGCCTTATCTGCATGATTTACATCTCGATGCCGAAGATGCGCTGATAAGCTCGCCGACTAAAGGTGCTAACAGCCGCTTAAAAGTGCGGGTATTAGTGTACCCAAGGATCAGTAATCACACGGATTTTGATCCGCTGCGGCTAAATCCCGATATCGATTTTGACTATGTATCATTACAAACTCAAGCCGCGAGTCACGCCACTCATTTGCCCGCTGCCGATGTATTGATCTTACCCGGCAGTAAGAATGTGCGCGCCGATTTGGCCTTTTTACGCCAGCAAGGTTGGGATAAAGATATTGCCACTCACCTGCGTTACGGCGGCAAAGTGCTCGGCATTTGCGGCGGCTATCAAATGTTAGGCCAAAGCATTGCCGATCCCTTAGGCATTGAAGACAGTGCGGGTGATACCGCTGGACTTGGCTACCTGCCGCTGAGCACAGAACTCAAAGCCGAAAAACAGTTACGACGAGTGAGCGGTGAGCTAACGTTACTTGGGCAAAAGGTTGCTGTGAAGGGCTATGAAATCCACTGCGGTGAATCAAGCTATCTTATCCCTAGGCTTGAACAAACGAATACGCCCTTGCAGTTAATCCCTGAATCCACATCTGTGAGCTTTGCCGATGGCCTGCAAAGTGATGACGGGCAAATCCTTGGTACTTATTTACATGGGCTGTTTGATAGTCCAGATGCGTGTCAGTTGATTTTGCGCTGGGCGGGATTAAACGATGCTAAGGCGATAGATATCAATCAAATACGTGAGCAGCAACTCGATCGTTTAGCCGATGTGTTAGCCGAGCATTTAGACATGCAAAAATTACAGCCAATTTTAGAAGCATAAGTTTTAGAAACATAAGTTTTAAAAGCAGACATTTTTAGCAGCAGAGTGAAGAGAAGACCATGACAGCACAGAACGACAACGAACAAGCGCAAATCAAGGCCGAACGCCACAAGGCTCGCCAACAGAAAGTGAAAGCCGGTGTGGATGCTAAAATTGCCGCCGCCCAAGAAGAAAAGGGTATTCTGCTGGTATTAACCGGTAACGGCAAAGGCAAATCGACCTCAGGTTTTGGCACTGTTGCCCGCGCCGTCGGTCACGGTAAAAAAGCCGCGGTAGTGCAATTTATCAAAGGCACCTGGGAGTGCGGTGAGCGCAATTTACTCGAAGGTGCAGGGGTTGAGTTTCATGTAATGGGCACAGGTTTTACCTGGGAAACCCAAGATAAAGAAAAAGATACCGCCGCCGCTGTACTCGCTTGGGAAGCCGCCGAAAAGCTGCTGCAAGATGAGAGCATAGATTGCGTGATGCTCGATGAACTCACCTATATGGTGAGCTATCACTATTTAGATGTGGAACGCGTGCTCAGCGCACTTAAAAATCGTCCACCCATGCAGCATGTGATCATCACGGGCCGCGCTTGCCACCGTGCCATCATCGAGCTTGCAGATACGGTCAGCGAAGTGCAGCCGATTAAACACGCATTCGAAGCGGGTATCAAGGCACAGCAAGGTTTTGATTACTAATCGAACCTTAAATGTCGGCGCATAAGTGACGCAGCATTGTTGGTTGCAATGTTAAGTAAGACGCGCGAATGGCTTTAGCACAGGCATAAAATGCGCTAAGTTTGAGGACGAGTAACTGCCTATTAGTGACTAGCAACTAGCGACAATTTGTTGTTAGCGACTATGGGTTAGCCTCTAGCCGTTCAGTGTTCAAAGCGTTCTCAAGGATGATCCTATGAATAAGCGTATCGTGATTTGTGCCGATGGGACTTGGAATCGGCCCGAGAAAGATCTTAAGGTCGATTTCCCAACCAATGTGCTGCGCCTCGCGCGTGCTATCAGCCCGATAGCGGCTGATGGTAAACCCCAGCAGGTATTTTATGATTGGGGCGTGGGTTCCTATTACGATCAAGCCATTGGCGGTGCGACAGGGCGCGGTTTACATAAAAACATCATGGATGGGTATCGCTATATAGTGCAAAACTATTCCCCTGGCGATGAGATTTATCTCTTTGGCTTTAGCCGCGGTGCTTACACTGTGCGTTGCTTGTGTGGCTTGATTAATAACTGCGGCATACTTAAACGTCCCGATGCGGCGTTGATTCAACAAGCTTTCGACCACTATAAAAAAAGCAGTGCACCCTTTGCGCCTGATGGTGAAAAATCCCTCGAATTTAGAGCGAGATACAGTCATGAATCTCGGGAAATCAAGTTTGTTGGCGTGTGGGATACCGTGGGTGCTATGGGGATCCCTATCTCGTTTTTAGGCTTGTTCGAAGATAAAGACGAGTTTTACGACACTAAAATTGGCCGCAATGTGCGCGTTGCTCGTCATGCCTTAGCCATAGATGAACACCGTAGTGATTTTGAGCCGACCATTTGGCAACTACGCGACAATATGGACATGCAGCAAGTGTGGTTTGCGGGTGCCCATAGCAATATTGGCGGCAGTTATAAACCCGATAAAGACGGTTCATTGTTGTCGGATATTGCACTGTTGTGGATGATATCCGAGGCGCAGAAATTTAATTTAAGTCTAGAGCCACACTTAGCCGCGAGTGTGCATCCAAATCCGCTCGCGACCTTACATGACTCGAGACGCAGTTTTTATCGGATAAAACAGGAATATTTGCGACCACTCGACCCTGAGCAAGTCCCAGTACTTTTGCATCATTCGGTGAAGACCCGCTGGGATCAAGATCCTCAGTATCGCCCGAAGAATCTACAAACTTATATCGAACACTATGGCTGGCCAGAGCAGCTAGTTTAACTCTATAACCCCAAGTGACCTGAAGCTACTACGCCTGCATCTTCAGGCGGTTTGGGGATAAATACTAAGGCATATCATGATTAAGCGACACTTAGCTGGACTCGTTTTTGGGCTCAGTCTGTTTCTCCCTCATAGCGTATTGGCGCAGCCCGCTAAACGCATTATTGCGCTCTCGCCCCATGCGGTGGAAATGCTTTACGCCATAGGTGCGGGCGATACGATTGTGGCCGCAACCGATTATGCGGATTATCCCGAGGCGGCAAAAAATATCCCGCGTATTGGGGGTTACTACGGCATTCAAATGGAGCGGGTGATGGAGCTTAATCCCGATCTGATTGTGGTGTGGGATTCGGGTAATAAAGCCGAAGATATCAACCAGCTTAGGACGTTAGGATTTAACCTTTATGGTAGCGATCCTAAAACCTTAGAAGGCGTCGCCAAGGAGCTTGAAGAGTTAGGCCAACTTACGGGGCATGTTGAAGAAGCAAGCAAGGCTGCGGCCGCTTATCGCGCTGAGCTTATCCGATTGCGGGTTGAAAATGCTAAAAAATCAGAGCCTAAAGTGTTTTATCAACTCTGGTCGACACCTTTGATGACAGTCTCTAAAAACAGTTGGATCCAACAGATCATCAGTGTGTGCCATGGCCAAAATGTGTTTTACGATGCCGCCAGTGATTATCCGCAAGTCAGTTTAGAAAACGTCTTGCTGACCTTGCCCGAGGTGATTTTGCAAAGTGAAGAAGAAGGTAATGTGAAAGGGGTTGATTGGCGCCAATGGCCAGAAATTCCTGCTGTGAAGAAACAGCATATTTATCAACTCAATGCCGATTTATTACATCGCGCGACGCCCAGAGCTTTACTTGGCGTTCAAGCCTTATGTGATGCCTTGGATAAAGCACGTTAAATAAAACGCCTGACAGATTATTCCGTCAGGCGTTTAGTCAGATGTTGCTATTTTCTAAGCGTTTAGAAAGGCGCGTTGATGTCGACCACATTAATCAGTTTGTGGTTTACAAACTCTTTCAATCCTAAATCAATCAACTCGCGGCCATAACCTGAGCGGCGCACGCCACCAAAGGGTAAGTCGGCCTTGACCATAGTTGGATGATTGACAAACATCATGCCTGTGGAAACCTGCTTAGCGACCGCCAGCCCGCGTTGGGTGTCGGCGGTAAACACTGAGCCACCCAATCCAAAGGGCGAGTCATTGGCGATGGCAATCGCTGCTTGCTCATCCTTCACTCTGTGGATGCTGGACACTGGGCCAAAGAATTCCCAATAGTAGGCTGGGTTATCTGGCGTCAGGTTTGTCAGTATTGTTGGCTGCACAAAGGCGCCTTGCTGCGGCACTTTTGGCCCCACTTCGGTCGCAGTTGCGCCGTGTTTTACGGCATCACGGATCTTCTGCTTCAACTCATCGGCTGCACCTTGGGAAGACAGCGGTGCCAGCGTAGTGGCCGAGTCCATAGGATCGCCTGCTTTTAGCGCTTCGATCCCCTTGATATAACCCTTCATAAATTCATCGTAAATGGCTTCAACTAAGATCATCCGCTTAGATGATGTACAGACCTGTCCTGCGTTCCAGTGACGGCCAAACACAGCCCAGTCGATAGTCTTAGGCAGATCGGCATCTTCAAGTACGATAAAGGCATCTGCGCCACCCAGTTCTAGGGTGGACTTTTTCAGTGCCTTACCCGCCAGAGCGGCAATGATCGATCCCGCATCTTCTGATCCCGTGAGCGCAACACCATGCACTTTGGGCGAATTGATGATCTTTTCTATCTGCTCTCGGGTGGCATACAGATTTTGGAATGCACCAGAGGGCAGTCCGGCATCGCGCATTAAGCCTTCAAATGCCGCAGCGCACTGGGGCACGTTGGATGCATGTTTGAGTAGTAAGGTATTTCCGGCGGCAAGCTGCGGCGCTAAGATGCGCGCAATTTGGTAGTAGGGAAAGTTCCAAGGTTCGATAGCCAATAATACGCCCAGCGGTTCGTTAACCAGTATTGCTTCACCTTCGGCGGGATCGGCAACCGGCAGTTTTTGCGGTGCCAGCAGTCGCTCGGCATGTTCGGCGTAGTATTCGAAAATTTGCGCCGATAGTTCGACTTCAGCTTCGGCTTCTGCTGTGACCTTGCCCATTTCTAAGGTCAGTAGATTGGCGTATTTCGACTTGTTGTCTCTGAGGATCTTCGCTGCCTTAGACAGTATTGCGGCCTTGTCGGCAAAGGGAGTGGTTCGCCAGCTTAAAAATGCCTGATGGGCGGATTCTATCGCCTGTGTGACTTCGGTATCTGTTGCATTTGGAAATTCTTTAATGAGCTTTCCCGTAAAGGGATTGGTTGTTGCATAAGCCATATGTGCCTCCAAGCGTTTAACAAATAGAGCGTAAATGCCAGCTTTGGCATCGAGGGTGGAAATGTCTTGTTTGTTGTGGACTCCCTTGCCATTGATTATGTGGCAAGGAAGCCTAGGATGAACGGTAAACTCGTGTGGTAGCAGGAACTATTTCAGTAGTATTAATCAATAAAATCAGATAGTTGATACCTACTGAGTACACGTCATATTGTTACGGTTAACAAGCTTCTGCTGTTTTATAGCGTTCAGCCATGGCATTGGCGGCTATCATGGCTTGATAGACATCATCTGCGGTTAATTTCATCGGCATATTGCCCATAGTATCGCCCTCAGCACAGGCTATCTCAGCCACTTTGCGCCACTCGGCCTCGATAAAGGTTTTCAGCCCTAAATCTGCGAGTGTGAGCGGCAGTCCTGCCGTTTTGATGATGCGGATAACGTTATCGATTTCGGCTTTTGGGGCATTTTCGAGCACGAGCTGAGTTAGCAGCCCAAAGACGACTTTCTCGCCGTGCTGAGCTTTATGTAACTCAGCCACCGCTGACATACCATTGTTTACGGCATGGGCGGCGGCTAACCCGCCCGCTTCTGCACCAACACCACTGAGATAGATGGTGGCTTCAATGGTTTGCTCTAGCGCAGGTGTGACTATTTTGTTTTTAACGGCGTCCATAGCAGCTTCAACATTTTCAGTTAGTAACTGATAACAAAGTTGGGCCAATCCCAGCCCTGTGCGGGAAGGCTTTTTCAGGACTAGGTTGACGCCATCTGATTGATAGCAGGCACGAGCTTCAAAATAGGTTGCCAGTGCATCGCCTATGCCTGCCGCAAAAAATCGGGCCGGAGCCGCGGCGATAATAGCAGTGTCGGCAACGACAGCATCTGGGTTCTGTGGCAGAAACAGATAGCGTTCAAACTCACCTGTTTCGGAGTAGATCACTGCAAGTGCAGTACAAGGCGCATCGGTTGAAGCAATTGTGGGGTACAAGATGACAGGCCGTTTTTGATAGAAAGCGACGGCTTTGGCGGCATCTAAGGTTTTTCCACCGCCAACTCCAACAATAACGTTGGTATGATGCTGTTCTGCTAGCGCGCCTAAGCGCTTTATCTCGGCTTCGCTGCACTCATAGTTGAATTTTTCGAGGTGGCTGCTGATCCCATTTTGATCTAGCCCAGCGACCGCTTCATTCTTCACGCGGCTGAGGATAAATTCATCGCAGATGATAAAAGCATTGTCACCAAAGTCCTTAATATAATCATGCATTTGAGCTAATAGGCCCTTGCCGATAATGAATTTTTTAGGGGAAGTGACGGTACGTGGAACGACAGTGCTCATAGAGCCTCCTTTGCACTTATGACGGTTATCCTTTCATTCTTACCCTAGCATACGCCTAAATTAATGTCATAGCATGAATGGTGGCAATGTTTTTATTGCTAAGCGTAAATTACTACTTTAGTGCTTAATTGTTAGATTAATAATGTGGTTTATTGTTTTATTCTTCGAGTTAAATGCTTTGGTTTCTCCCTGATTTAAGGCAAGGATAGGGCTGAGAGAGCGAGGCGATCTAAGCGGGCGAAGAGATGTAATATCTCAAAAAAAGCTAACGGTGGAATGCGTAAATAGCGGTAAACGTCTGCTGTCTAAACACTGCATAGTCATTAATGTAATGGAATTTTATTACCTTAAACTCGTCCCAAGTCTTGCTCGGTGTTCATGCTTTATGTGATGCTCTGTACAGTCGTTCATTGGTGTCATAGCGAGTGAAATCGTCGGCTGAGATAAAAGACCAGTAATCAAGGAGTGAAGATGACACAGCAGAATGCGTTAGGACAATTGGTCAGTAAAGGTACGTTAATATTCTTTTGTGGCAAAATGGGCTCAGGTAAATCAACCTTATCGCGACAACTTTCTGAGGCCGAAAACTGTATTTTAATCTCGGAAGACGCATGGCTGGCGGCGCTATACCCCGATGAAATTAAAGATTTTGATACTTACTTGAGCTATTCCGCTCGCCTTAAGCCTTTGCTTAAAAAGCATGTGCAGGAACTGCTCTGTTCGGGTGTTTCTGTGGTCATGGATTTTCCCGCGAATACTATCAATCAGCGCCTGTGGTTTCGAAGCATTTTTACTGATTGCGCCGCCCATAAACTTATTTATCTTAATCACAGCGATGCGCTTTGTTTGAGTCAACTCGATAAACGCAGACAAAGCCACCCTGAGCGCGCCATGTTCGATACTGAGGCGATGTTCTGGCATGTGAGCGGTTATTTTCAGCCGCCGACTCTGGATGAAGGCTTTGAGCTTGAGGTGATAGAAAGATAAGTTCGTGAATAAAAACAATAGGAAATATCATGTACCAAGTGCTTGAAGGCGTTGTTTCTGCCAATGATTTTGTTCGTCTACGACAGATTTCTGGCTTAAGCCCTAGACCATTGGAGGGGGCCATCAAGGCCTTGCCAAGGAGTTTATATGGCGTGCAAATAAAGCTCGCCGAACAGACTGTGGGTATGGGGCGTGTGGTTGGTGACGGCGCACTCAACTTCGAAATTGTCGATATCGCAGTGGATCCTGAGCATCAAGGTAAGGGATTAGGGCGGCTTATTATGCAGTACATCATGGCTTATTTAGATCGTGAGGCTTTTGAGGGCGCGTATATTACCCTGATGGCGGATGTGCCTGAACTTTATGAAAAGTTTGGCTTTAAATTTAGTCGTCCCGCAAGTGAAGGCATGTATATGGTGAAATAACGGCGCTAACCAATACACTTGTAACTTAGGCACTTATAGCAGTAGAACTCAAACAGTAGAGCTCAAAACAACAATCAAAGGAAGATTACCCCATGAATACCTTACTTATTTGCTTATTTGTCGCCATGTTATTGCCATATCTTGCGAAAGGTCCAGTGGCTTGGGCTATGGCAAAGACGGGTGGTTACGATAATAATCATCCCCGTGCTCAGCAAGCACAGCTAACCGGTTTTGGCGCTCGCGCTTTAGCAGGACATCAAAATGCCTTTGAATCATTGCTGGTGTTTGGCCTAGCCGTATTAGTGGTTATCGCCACGGGCAAAGTGAATCCCACCACTGAGTGGCTCGCCATCGTCCATGTCGGCGCCCGCTTTGTGTATCACATCCTCTATCTTGCCAACAAAGGCACCTTAAGATCCCTCACATGGTTTGTTGCTATCTTCAGTGCTTTCGGGATTTTCTTTCAGGCTTTTTAAGCTTGGATATTAAAGGATCTGCGCCAGTTTTTTGATACTTTCCCGCAGCTCATCAGGCGTATGAGCGGCATAGCCCAGTAAGATTGCTTGCCTTGGATAGGGCGCTTGGCAATATCGAGACAAAGGCTGTGCACCTAAACTGAGTTGGCGGCATTTATTGATCACTTCCTCTTCGGTTAAGTTGCCTTTTAGCCAACATACGAGGTGAATACCTGAGTCAGAGGTTTGAACGGACAATTTGTCGGGCAGATACTGCTCAATTGCCGCGATTAACGCCGTTTGGCGTGCTAAGCAGGCTTTTCTCACTCGGCGAACATGCCGCGCGTAATGTCCTTCGGCGATAAACAACGCTAATGTTGCTTGCTCTAGGTGAGCCGTGTGCGTATCGGCATAATATTTTGCCAACTGGAAAGCCTGTATCAGTTTAGGGGGCACCACCAAAAAGCCGAGTCGTAATTCGGGTAGCAGCATCTTGGAAAAGGTGCCAGCGTAGATCACCCTTTGATGTTTATCGAGCCCCTGTAATGCCTGTATCGGACGGGCGCTATAACGAAACTCGCTATTATAGTCATCTTCTAAAATCCATTTACTCTGCTCAGCGGCCCAATCGAGTAAGGCCAATCGTCGTGGCAGACTTAGCATACCGCCGAGGGGAAATTGGTGTGAGGGCGCGGTAAAAGCCAGTTTCACTGAGGGCCACCGCTGGATCGCATCGGCAATATTTGTGCCCTCATCATCAACACTTACAGGACGAACCCGCATATTTTGCGAGAGAAAAGCGCCTAAAGCCCCGTCATATCCAGGTTCATCAAGCCAGACTTCATCTCCCTGTTGGAGTAGTACCTGCGCTGTGAGGTTAATGGCCTGCTGAGTTCCATTGACTATGATGATCTGCTCAGGTGTGCAATTGAGGCCGCGTGTCGAACGCGCATAATCACTTATCGCCTCACGCAGCGGCAAATACCCAGCGCTATGGTTTGATTTACCTAAGGTTTTACGCGATTGCCGCCAAACTCGGCCTAACAGCCGCCCCCAAAGTTGGTGCGGGAAAAGATCGACGCATCCGACGCCAATATTAAACATGCTATGGCTGTGGTCCGTATTCGCCTTCGCTTTCAGTCGCGTCATTTCTATTAACTGTGGATTAATTTCTAATTTGGAATCAAAAACTTGAGCGCTTTCTCTGGCACGGTTTGGTATATCGATCAGTTCATCGGGAATGGTATCTGAAACATAAGTACCCGAGCCCGGTTTAGTCAGCAGATAGCCTTCATCAATCAGGCGCTCAAACCCTTGCAGTACTGAGTTACGTGAAATCTGCATGGTTTCCGACAAGGCTCTGCTGGATGGGAGCTTCATTCTAGGATGTAAACGTCCATCAAGAATGGCCTCTCTAAACGCATGATAAAGCTGATCTTTGAGGATGCCATCTTTGAGTTGCAAGTGAGGGAAATTGGATTGAGGTTTTTTCATTTGCTAACTGGTACTGTAAAAAATACAAAAAGTGTACCTTATGCGGTACCACAATTGAATCTAGAATCTTGCTTCAGTAAAACTGAGACCATTTACTTAATTTCAAGGAGTGCGCTAATGTCCAGCCAATCACTAACAGTGACCATTGATATGGTTAAAGAAACGGACTATTTACTCTGGTTACCACACTGGCGTGATTATCAGACTTTTTACAAAGTGGCGTTATCAGAAGCGACCACCCAAGCCACGTGGCGCCGATTCTTCGATGACCAAGAACCCATTTATTGCGCAGTTGCAAGAGAGGGCCAAAACTTACTCGGTTTTGTGCACTATGTTTTTCATCGTTCTACTTGGGCCGAAACGGATTATTGTTATCTTGAAGACTTGTTTGTTGCCCCAACGGCAAGGGGTCAACATGTTGGAAAACAATTGATTGAGTTTGTAAAGCAAGCGGCCATTGAACACAAGTGTGCGCGCCTGTACTGGCATACACAGGAAACAAATTTAACCGCGCAAAAACTCTATAACTGGATTGGTGAAAAACCGGGAGTCATTGAGTACAGAATGCCGCTGTAAGGAGGGGCCTTTAATTAACGCATTAATTGGCTAGCTTATTAATGCGTTTATTATCAGTTTCTTGATAGTTTCAAATTCTTTCAATCCTAATGCTAAAGGGCTTTTAGCATTAGGTTTTAATGCACGTTTTAATTGCGACTAATCGCAGCGATAACCGCATCGGTCAGCTCCCGAGTATTCGCCGTTCCGCCCATATCGCGGGTTAAAGACTGCTTATCTTTCAATACGTTTTCTATCGCGCTGAGTATCAGGTCGTGCATTGCGCCATAACCTAAATGTTGCATCATCATAGCGCCCGCCCAAATTGTGCCTAAAGGATTGGCAATACCTTGGCCTGCAATATCCGGCGCCGAACCATGTACCGGCTCAAACATCGACGGAAATTCCTTGCTTGGATTGATGTTCGCCGAAGGGGCAATGGCGATAGTGCCAGTGCACGCAGGGCCAAGATCAGACAGGATATCGCCAAACAAATTTGAGCCAACAACCACGTCAAAATGCTCGGGTTTTAGCACGAAATTTGCCGTCAGAATATCGATATGATATTGGTCGACCTTAACATTGGGATATTGTTTTGCCATTTCCCCGACGCGACTATCCCAATAGGGCATAGAGTGAAATATGCCATTGGATTTGGTCGCCGAGGTTAAGTGCTTTGCCTCGCGGCTTTGGGCTAAATCGAAGGCATATTTTAAGATGCGATCTGTGCCACGACGGGTAAAAATGCTCTGCTGGGAGACAATCTCATGTTCAGTGCCTTCATATTGAATGCCGCCGACGGCGGAATATTCGCCTTCCACGTTTTCACGTACTACATAAAAATCGATATCGCCGGGCTTTTTACCCGAGAGTGGGCAGGGCACGCCTTCAAATAACCGAATAGGCCTAAGGTTCACGTATTGCTCAAAGGCTCTGCGGATCGGTAGTAGCAATCCCCAGAGTGAAATATGGTCGGGAACTCCTGGAAATCCAACAGCGCCTAAGTAGATGGCATCAAAGGATTTTAGTTGCTTAAGTCCATCCTCTGGCATCATGCGACCGGTTTTATGGTAGGTTTCACAGGACCAGTCGAAGTAGGTCCACTCAAACGCCACACCTAAGATTTTTCCTGCGGCTTCGAGTGTGCGTATCCCTTCGGGGATCACTTCTGTACCTATGCCATCTCCGGCAATTACGGCGATTTTTACCTTAGACATCTTTGACTCCAATAGGGGATTCTGCGTTTTTAGTATGTTATTCCATATTCGTATCGTGTATGAATAGGCTAAATGTTTTGTTAAGGATTACGAATCGTGAGTCAACTGCCGCCACTTGAAGATTTACGGGTCTTTGTTATCGCCGCAACAAGCGGGGGATTTACAGCCGCTGCGGAGCAATTATCTTTTTCTCCAGCGTATGTGAGTAAACGCATTGGCCTATTAGAAAAAGCGCTCGGAGTGCGCTTGTTTCTGCGCTCTGCCAGAAGTGTCAGCCTCACCTTAGAGGGCAAGATTGCCTTGGAATGGTCCGAACGTTTGCTCGATACCATGGAGCAAATGAGCCTTGAAATTAGCTTAGAGCAGCAAGTGCCACGGGGGCGATTACGTATCGCAACTAGCACAGGATTTGGCAGCCACTGTATTGCGCCGATTATTTCAGACCTCGTGTTCCACTATCCCGAATTAGAAGTTGATTTAGAGTTGCTCGACCGCCCGGTCGATCTGGTCTCTGAAGGTTTTGATCTAGAGGTCCGTGTCGGTGGCGAATTGCCACCGCAAATGATTGCTAAGCGTCTTGCGAGTAATTATCGGGTATTGGCTGCATCGCCGACCTATATCGACACGCATGGCATGCCAAACAATCTCGCGGCATTAGCCGAGCATAAGTGCATAGGGATCCGCGAGCGCGATCAAAACCATAGAGTGTGGCGATTGGAAAGTGCGGCTGGCATAGCCTCGGTTGATTTAGCGGCTTCCTTGATGACCAATAATGGCACAGTCGCTAAGCAGTGGTGCCTTAAAGGCCACGGTATTATGTTGCGCTCCATCTGGGATTTACAGCAAGATTTCTTAAGTGGCAGATTAGTCAGAGTACTCCCCGAGTATCATCAATCCGCTGAAATTCATGTAATTTATGCATCACGATTAGAAACGTCTGCCAAACTTCGCACCTGCGTCGCCTATCTTGAAGAGGCATTACCTCGTTTTGCTGGCACTGGAATAAGTTGATTTTATTTCGCCAATCTCTATTGGCGAGTGAACGCTCGCTATTTTCATATTGAGTTTAAATAAATCAAGGTGTTGGATTTAATTGCTGACATTGGGTCAAGAGGCGGCCAAGAAGGCGCTCGTCCTATTCTCCTTAAAAAATGATCGTAATAGGTCATTTTGTATATCTATTAAGCAAACTGTCAGGTTTTTACTGTTACCTTACGCCCCCGATGTATTGGCTAATCCCATTGCTACCGTTTTACCTCAGTTAAAGAGATACCATGTTTATAAAGTTTAAGCTTCCCGTTGCTATGCTCGCACTCATTGCTTTGTCTGTTTTATGCTCTTCGGTGTATGTGCAAGAAACGCTAGCGACTAAGCTGATTTCGAATAGGCTGCCAGTTGATGCTCTTGGTTTTCAGTCACTGACGGCTTCCAATCCTTTAGTTGCCAGTCAGAGTGCTCTACATCATATGCAGAGTTTGCCAAAACTGATGACGACTTCCCTGGTGCAAGCGAATCAAGGTGCTGTTGCAAACCCAACGGTTGCTGAACATTTCTCATCCCCAAAAATGCTTGAGCAGTCATCCTTAGACAATCCAGAGTCTAAACAACTGAGTCTGAATATCAGTTCTCTCGATGAACTCATGGGCTTGTTTGACTCGCTTAATTACACGCCAGAAAGCTTTCGTGATGGTAATAAATCGGTCCCTAGATTGACCTTTGATGCCGTGGGTGAGGGCTGGAGTTCAGTGTCAAGCCAACTCCCGGTGAAGCAAAAGAAAATGGTGTTTCTTAGAATGATTGCCCCTTTAGTCTTATTGGCGAATGAGAAAATTTTACAAGAAAGACAGGTCATTATGTCTGCCCCCCTTGATGATATTGCGTTATTAGCCTTAGGGGTAAAGTACAAAGTAATAAGCAGTGAAGATAAACCGCTGTTAGAAGCCCAAAGACAAATGCTACTTGAAAGGGTGGATATCCTGCCACCATCGTTAGTGTTAGCTCAAGCGGCAAAAGAAAGCGGTTGGGGCACATCGCGATTTGCCCGTGAAGGTAATGCATTATTTGGGCAGTGGGATTTCAAGGGTAATGGTATGGAACCTAGGCAGAAGCGCCAAGGTTTAGGCAATTATGGTTTAGCACGATTCGATACACCATTTGCTTCGGTGGAAGGGTATTTGTTGAATTTGAATACCCACAATGCTTATCAGAAGATGCGAGATTTTCGTGCCCAATCAAGACAAGCTAATCAAGCCGTGACAGGCTCTGCACTTGCAGGGACGTTAGACCGATATTCGGAGCGTGGGCACGCCTATGTTGAGGCGATTCGTCAGATGATCCGTACCAATAAGCTATATCTGGTGGATGATATTTATTTAAGTGATGACGCGCCATTACATCTATTAACAAGAACAAACTAAGTGATTGGTAAAATAAGCATTTTCACTTAGCCTGAATAAAGCGCACTTTAATTAGGCTTATATAGGTCAATTTAATCAAGGGCATCCGCATTACCCTATATCCCAACTTTAAACTTTGCCTTTTTGCTGGTAATTGTCTTCAAGGTCTTGAGTTAACCATTAGGATAAAAGGATAAGCAGTGCCTGATGTTCGATATTAATGTTTACCTTTCTGTAATCGCATAACTTCCATCTGTGTTATAGCGGATGATAAACCCCTTTTTGTCACCATCATGGTAATACTTCAGGGACAGTAATCGATCCTTGTTATCGATTTCATATGTCCAGCCACGTTGCTCATTGTCGCTGTAATTGGACAGTGAATAACCGCCATCCTTCTTGTAGCGGATGCTGATTTGACTGTCTTGCCCCTGTTCATTATTTTGCAGCTTTTGGACATGTCCCTCTTCATCGAATTCATATTCTTTGATGAGGTTGCCATGATGGTAGTCAGAAAATTTGTATAATTTTCCTTTACTATCATAATAATATTGTTCCCCATGCTTAATTGATGGCGTATTTCTATAGGAGGAATTCACTATATCCTTACAGTCATTGCTATAGGGGTTTTCTCGCATAATGCACTCGTCCTGAGAGGGTTTGACTGGCAGGGTTTCGTCATATTCATAATGACTTAACTCCATAAGCCTATGATTGTGGTTAGGATCAAAAATAGCCTGCATGCCATGGTACTCACCTTTGCGATAGTGCCTAATGCCGCTAACTACATCCTGTGCTGAGTACCAAATACTCTGACCATCGAGCAGGCCCTGCTTATAATGCTTATTGGCAAAGAGCACATTTTCATCGCTGATTAGTTTTTCTTCACCTTCGCGTAATCCATTGAGATAAGTCACTTCGATCCGTGATTTCTTGTCAGTTTTAAATACCCAAGGGCCAGTGCGCTTGCCATCAAGGTAAGCCCCGTTACCCACATAGTTGCGGTATTCGCCAAGCGAGACTTTATCTACCCAAGGGCCTTGTTTAATGCCGTTTTGATAGTGACCTTTATTGCCATTGCTCTCAAGCCATTCACCGTCTTTGACGCCGTTGCGATAAATGCCTTTTTCAGACAATCGCTTATCTCCTGTGTCTCCGCCATATTCGGGCTCATAGATTTCATAGGGGCCATCGAGCACTCCTTGATTGTAATGGGCAAAACCGTAGTTATCTGCCTCATCGAACATGGACTGTGCAATCCATTTACCTTGCTTTTTACCGTCAAGATATTCACCTTCCCAATAGCTTGCTTGGCCGTCAGCCTCCATCCATTTACCGACTTTTTTGCCTTGTTTGTACTGACCATTCAACATGATATTGGCATTACGGTTATCGTAGGCGATATAGGGGCCATCGAGCACACCTTGGGCATAATGACTTTCAAGCGCAAGTCCAGCCCAAGAACCACCGAGATTCATATAATCATAAGCTGGGCCCGTTTTTGGGATCTCATCCTCACCGCTGTTTAGCCAGTCCACATCATCGGCTTCAAAGACAACGCTCACCAACACAAAACTGCCCTGTTGTTCGCGATAATCATTGCGATAAAAGTGGGTCACTAAACTGTATTGATGCTCGCGGCCTTGGGCATCTTTATCTTTGCGGGTGAGGGGATAACGTAATTTATATTCGTGCGCGGTTTTCACATCGGCGGGTAAACCTTTAGCATTGCGATAGCCGATTAAGGTTGGTTTGAGCTTGGTTGAGCCATCGATAATCGCTTTAATGGCGGGATCTTCTATCGCCTCAACATCATAGGTCATGCGATATTGCTGCGGCGGAATTTGGTTTAACACTTTGCGGGTGTCGCTGACGGTAAATGACGATAACGTCGGGGCGACTTCATCCAGCACAACTTGAAGGCGTGGTAGCTTAGTGAGCTTTGAATCCTCAAAACCATAACCCCGTAAATGCTGACCATCAGCATCTTTAAGCATGACCACGACTTCTTTGTCGCCACCCTTATCAAAGTCATAGTAAAAAACTGCCACAATTTCAGCCGCACCATAATCATCAAGATGTACGCCGGGCGCATCGCCGTCGGACATTTCGCTCCACACTTGATTGTCTTTTTGGTGAAAATTAAGCCATTGGCCATTCGGTAAATCGACAGTGGGATGGACTGTTTTGACCGCAGCGTTTGCCGCAGGAATAACCGTTAAAGAGGATAACAACACCATGCCCGCTGCAGTGAATAAACTGCGAATCGAAAGTTCCATTTAACTACACCTTTTACACCGATAACTTGCGCCTCATGCGCACCAGTAAACGGGCCGAATTTTATGCGAAGACAAGCACTTCAGGAAGTAGCTGATACAAAAAAGGCCGCAATAGCGGCCTGTTAAGATCCAATATTTAACAATCAGCGGTGCGATATAGCATTTATTTCGCGGGTGTCTTTTAGGGTAATCATTTAGATTTCTTTGAAAACGGGTTTTAAAAGAAAATGAGCTAAAAATATTACAATAACAGCTGCTTAAATTTAATGGAGCACTGAAGCAGTGCTTCAATTTTGCTTTGTTTCGCTTGTTCTGAATCTACATTCCCAGTGGTGTAAAACGTTATTTCTGGATCGAGTATCGGGCTACATGTTTGGTGTTCGATTTTTAATAATAAGTGCGTTCGATTAGCAATGGCAAATCCAGAATCAATGACGGTAACGTGGTGGGGAAGGGCATTTTTGATTTCTGCATTGATAAGTGGAAAGTGAGTACAAGCCAGCACTAATACATCGGTATTAAACGCATCGGGTTTGCTAAAAATACGCTGAATTTCCTGGGTTACAATGTCGGGATCAAACCCATTGCCGAGAAGTTTTTGCTCTGAGGCGAGAACCAGCACTTCAGAGTCTTCTACTAAAACCTTACATTCTGTGGCGAAATTCGTGATCAGCATCTTCACATAAGCTGAGTTCACCGTGGTGTAAGTGCCAAGTACCATCACTACCTTTGATTTTGATAACGAAGCGGCAGGTTTTATCGCAGGGACAACGCCGACAATAGGTATATTGAGTTCAGCACGAAGTAAGTCTAGCGCAATGGTACTCGCAGTATTGCAGGCGATAACGATGATATCGGGTTGAGTCAGTGAGCTTGCTTTGGATATAACGTCTAAAATTCGCTTTTTTAGTATATCGTGCGGCTTTTTTCCGTAAGGGAAAAAGCCAGCGTCAGAGACGTAACTCAGCCGTATGTTGGGGATTCTCTTTTTTATTTCGGCCGCGACAGTCAGTCCACCTGAACCTGAATCAAAAACTAATATTGAGCTATCCATTGCACCTACCTTCACATAATCAACACATTTAATTTTGCCATAGACACAGGAGCGTTAGTCTAATTGGCATACGGCTTCAGAGGCGCATTTTGCTCTTTCAGCTTATTTTGATCAATGAGGATATGTTTGGTTAAGACTTTTTCGTAAACAAAAAATCTTTTAGTGAGTTAATGCAATCTACCGCAGCGTGAGATCATGAATACTCAGTTTTGTCCGCAGTTTAGTTTGGATGCCAACTTAATCCTTCGTGCGTTTGTAAATATTGGTGGAGCTTTAATTCCCATATCCATTAAGCACTATCATTCCAGTGACACGCAGCAAGCCCGTCCCTGGATGCTCGAACGTGGCATCTGCTATATAGGACATACTAATCTCGCGATCACATGTATGTGAATAAGCGACCATGCCACGGATGGTCACTTCCATGATGGTGCTTAATTTGGGTTAATCCCTGTGTATGTCAGATGGTTGATTCTTAAAAAATTCATGGCTGTCCGCTTTTTTTACTGCCGGTACAGGCTATGAACAATGGATGTCTTGATAATATTGATAATAAAGCAGAAAAAGAGTTATGGGAGTCCTGACTTTCGCTTATATGCTCAATGCCTAGCCGAGCAAGTCGAGTCTAGTGACCAAAAGAAATCGAGCTTGGATGAAAACCGCATTTCTTGAAAAGATATTAATGGCTGGGCTTGCCAAGGCGGACGAAATATGAACATTCACGCGATTACCCTGGGAACCAGACGAGATAAGTCTGGTTCAGTGAATTGCAGATTTAAATTTTATTTATTTTTTACCATGATTAATTGACCATCTTTATAAATCTCTTCAGATGCTAATTGCCCATCGTCACAATAGCTTTTAAGGACTCCTTCTAATAAGTCATTTTTATAAGTCCCTTCCTCCATCAATTGACCACTTTCATAATATCGCTTATATGGACCTTCTTTTAGATTATTTTCAATAATTGCATCACAATTGACCTTTCCATTTTCATAATAATGTATAGAGTGGCCATTTTCCAAACCACTTTTATACGTCATCTCCCACCACAACTGACCACTTTCATAATAATATCTAGAAAGACCTTCCTGCTTACCATCCTTACAGAAAACCACTCTCCACAATTGACCATTTTCATAATATGATTCACAAATTCCTTCTGGAAGTCCATTTTTCTTAGTTCCTTTTCTCAATATCCTCCCACTTTCATAATATCTATTATAAGGACCATCTTCTAATCCATTATTATAATTCCCTACAAGCCTTACAGCGCCATTTTTATAAAATATCTTGTAAGGGCCTTCTTCCAACCCATTTTTATAAGATCCTTCGAACAATAGCAAACCATCTTCATCATATGTTTTAAAAGGACCGTCTTCTAGACCATTTCTATAAGTTATTTCCCTATATCCGTCACAATCATCACTTTCATAATACCTTTTACTTTTCCCAGTAAAAGGTATTTGTGTATCTATTTCATAATAGATCCCATTTATATTTTGCAATTGATTAAAATCTATTTCCTTCATCGATAACTCCTTTTTTATCTATAATTTTCAATGCTCTCACACCTACCATCGGTGTTTTTCAAGGTAGTAGGCACTCCTTGCTCAAATATTATGCTTCAAGCTGAGCTTGCACTAAGGCCTCGGGTGTCGCTATTTTTGCGGTTAAATTGCTCAAAGATGATTCCTTACTGAAATGAATTAGCTCGAAATGGATTGCTGTGTCGGGAGGGAAAGAGTGCTTGTCGTCGCGCTACTATCATCGCACTACTATCATCGCCATGACTGCTTTCTTTCCCTCTAATATTTTCTCAGTTAAGTACACTATTCCAATAGCTTAAGCTGTGTTTGTCCCCATTGGGTGGCATAGGGCATGGCTTCTTGCGGGCTGAGGATAAACTCATTTTCACAGCCATCGCCGCGGGGCGTTTCCCAGAATTTGATGCCCTTTGGCTCAAGGGTGAGCTGGTAATATCCTGAGCCGTCTGATGTGGGGCATTCTGCGTCCGGTGCTTTGCCAGCAAACAATTTGTCCCTTAATGCTGGGGGTAAAGGATGACTCATACCCTCTAGCATGCTTTGTGGTTGAGTATCGGCGAGAAACCATTGCCACGGGTGGAAAGGTTTTCCGTCGGTAAGGGAGAAACTCACAAATTCTTGGTTGATACCATTGGCGCCATAACCTGCCGCCCAGCGATATAGGCGCACACTGAGCCAATGCTGATTAATAAAAATCGGTTCGGCAAAGGTTTCGTCAGTTACAAAACTGCCCATTTGTGCCAGCATTCTGCGGCGAGTGTCAAAGGTTTGTGCTAGTTGGACTTCATCGGTGAGCTTATGTTCAAGCCATTGATTAATTGCCAAGATACCCGTTTGTGGGCCTTTAAATTCGATACCCACATCTGTGCCAAACGTCAGCGGGCGATACTCAATATTTTCGTAGCTTTGCCATTTACCTCGGCTGAGTTTTGGCGTGGTTTCTAGCGGTAGATTGTAAGCATCGGCACCACAATCCTCGACCTTATCTGGGCTGATTTCTCGCTCAAGTTGCACTGGTAACGATTTACTCGCGGTATCTTTAAACCAATGGCCGCTCAGTTTTTGTGGTGTGACACTATCAAACAGCCAATTTCCGGTATTGCCTTCTTCTTTCCACAGTTCATCTTGCTGCTCGAGTCTTATCGGCGTTAAGTAGCGTTGATAGTAATAACTGCCTGTTCCATATTGATTAAAACAAATTCTGACCTTGCTTTTACCTAACTGTCCCTGCCAGATCCCTGTGAGTTCATTGGCCGCAAAGGTCGGCAAAGAGATCGTGGCGGTCAGCAACAGGCTTGAAGATAAAACGGAGAATAACATCCTTGTAGGCATACTGATTTTCTCTTAAAAGGCGATAAGTAAGGGCCGTATTCTAAGCGCAGGATACTGACCGATTGTGGATTAAAAATCAAAATCTGATAAAAAAGTCGCCCGTAGGCGACTTGATGTTAAAGACTTAAGGCTTACTCAACTTGCCAATCAATGGCTTCTCCAGCACGAATAGGCACTACGTTAGTATCGCCAAGCGGGTAAGTGGCGGGGACATCCCATGACTTTTTGACCAGCGTGATGGTATCGGTATTACGTGGTAGATGGTAAAAGTCTGGGCCGTTAAAGCTTGCGAACGCTTCGAGTTTATCCAGCGCATTGACCGACTCGAAGGCTTCGGCATACAGCTCAATGGCGGCATGAGCAGTGTAGGAACCCGCGCAGCCACAGGCCGCTTCTTTCTTATCCTTGGCGTGTGGCGCTGAATCTGTACCGAGGAAAAACTTCTTGCTGCCGCTTGCCGCTGCACCTAACAACGCCTGCTGGTGGGTGTTGCGTTTTAAAATTGGCAGGCAGTAAAAATGTGGACGAATACCGCCTGCCAGCATGTGATTACGGTTATACAGTAAATGATGGGCTGTGATAGTCGCGGCCACATTGTCTGAGGCTTGAGTGACAAAATCGACTGCATCTTTGGTGGTGATATGTTCAAGCACGATTTTAAGTGCAGGGAAATCGGCGACAATTTTACTGAGGATATTTTCAATAAAGACACGCTCGCGGTCGAAAATATCAATAGCTGAATCTGTGACTTCACCGTGGACTAAAAACAGCATACCGACTTCTTGCATGGCTTGGAGTACAGGATAGATGTTTTTAACATCGGTTACGCCGGAATCAGAGTTAGTCGTCGCGCCCGCTGGGTAGAGTTTAGCGGCAACAATTTTACCCGAAGCTTTAGCCTTGCGGATTTCATCTGGGCTGGTTTTGTCGGTTAAATACAACACCATCAAAGGTTCGAATTGTGAGCCCGCGGGTACTTGCGCTTTAATGCGATCGTAATAGGCCAGTGCGGTTTCAGTATCGATAGCGGGGGGCACTAAGTTTGGCATCACGATGGCGCGGCCCATATAGCGGCTGATGTCGCGCACTGTATCTTTCAGCTGGGCGCCGTCTCTTAAATGAATATGCCAGTCGTCTGGGCGAGTGATTGTTATTGTAGTCATAGGGTTTGGTCTTTTGATCGTTTTTGCTGCGAGGGTGGCGGGATCTTATGTGGCAAGGATTTTACTGTAAAGGGAAACTCGGCTGTTTCGGCCAATAAATCTGTTAGGACATGTAATTGAAGCGCTTAGCCGCATGGCCCGTACTATGTCACTGTTTTTAGCATCGGACACTTTTGATTAATCTGCTGCGGACACTTTTCGATTTAAACTCCAGTGTCCGCGGACACTTTTATCTGCGATTTTTTATTAAAGTTATGAAAGTAAATGATTTTACTTGTTTGGCATAGGCTTTGCTAACTCTAGGGTAGAGATTTCCAATAGTGTCCGTTGATGCGTTCCGGCACTGATGATTACAACAGGGAAGCGAGTAAAGCCATGATTAAAGATACTAGCGGCCAAGATACAGTACTTGTGCCATCGACCTCTAAACGTCTTAAGTTACCGCTGATCATTGGCGGTTGCGCCTTATTAGTCAGCGCCTTAGTGTGGGCAAGTTTAGGCTCTGATAGTGTTAGCAAATCCCTTAGCCGCAGCGACATCACTACCGCAAAACTCTTCGTTGGAACGTTAACCCGCGATGTGGCGACCACAGGTAAAATCGTGGCGGCCAATGCGCCTATTTTGTATAGCACAGAGGAAGGCACAGTGACTCTGCTCAGCAATCCTGGCGATACTGTTAATAAGGGCGATGTGGTCGCCAAACTCGATAGTCCAAGACTCACTAATCAGCTAGAGCAAGCCAAGTCCCTATTAGCGGGCATGGAGAGTGCATTAGAGCGCGCTAAGTTGGATGCAAGACGCGATCAATTACAAGCTTATCAAACCTTAGATATCGCAACGGTCGATCTTGAAGCGGCGGATAGGGAAAGCCGACGCGGAGAGGAGCTGATTCAAAGTCAGCTTATTGGCCAGATTGATTATGAAAAGGGCAAAGATGATTTACACAAAGCCAAGCTGAAGTTTAAGCATGCAGAGCAAGAAGTGGCGTTAACGAAAGATACGTTAACCTTTGAAATTAAAAATAAAGCCCTAGAAGTTGAGCGTCAAACTCTCGCGGTGCGTGAATTAGAACGCCAAGTCGATGCCTTGAATATTGTCGCACCTGTTAACGGTATTATCGGTAACTGGATTACCGAGCAGAAAACCCGTCTTAGCGCTAACCAACCGATTTTAACCGTCGTGGATTTAAGCGCCTATGAGGCTGAGTTAGCCGTACCTGAATCCTATGCGGACGATCTGGGTTTAGGCATGGAAGTCGAGTTGAGTTTTGGCAGTATTAAGTTAATGGGCAAGTTATCGTCGATTTCCCCTGAAGTGCGTAACCGTGAAGTGACCGCTAGGGTGCAATTTGAGCAAAGCGACAGCCTAACACTGCGCCAGAACCAACGTATCTCGGCCCGAGTGTTATTAGAGCACAGACCCAATGTTCTTATGGTAAAACGCGGCGCCTTTATGACCAGCGGTGGGGGTAATGTGGCTTATCAAATCGAGGGCGATTTAGCCAGTCGTCGTGAGGTTAAGCTCGGCAGTACTAGCCTGAGCCAAGTCGAAGTGCTTGATGGTGGCAAAGCCGGAGATGAGTGGGTTATTTCAAGTGTCGACCCCTTTAATCACGCCGAACAGGTCAGAATTCATTGATGACCGATATTCGTAAATTATTAAACAACCAATCTGATGAATTTAACAGCGCAGTGGCTAACGGTAGGGACTCGCTGTAGTAACAAGAAACTCGGTGGCATAGGCAAGAATAGGAGCCGGATATGCGTGATAAACAATTTGATATCAGCGTGTTGATGTCATCCAAAATGTTTGGAGTACTAGCCTTATTATTACTGGTGGTTGCGGTGGAACTAAGTGTCGGTGAGGCCAATAGCTGGTTTTTCCTCGGACTCAATTTGTTGGAATGGAGCAATCCTTTGGATGAGTTTCGCCAAGTGGGTGAGGTTTCAACCGAAACTGCCAACCTTATGCTGGGCGCTTTTATGTGGTTTTTAGAGTGTGTCGTTGAGCCATTCTTTGGCTGATAAAGGTGTGCTGATTACGGTCGTACATGAGTCGATGCCTAAGGTGTAGACGCAGAGTCTAGGCGCAAAAATAGATTTGATTATTTAAAGGAAATTAACATGTTATCAATGAAGAATGTGAGCAAGGTTTTTAAAACGGATTTAGTAGAAACCCACGCCCTGCGCGATTTTAACCTCGAGGTGAACGAAGGCGAATTTGTCGCAGTCACAGGTCCTTCTGGCTCGGGTAAAACTACCTTTTTAAATATTGCAGGTTTACTCGAAGGTTTTACCCACGGCGACTATTTTCTCGATGGGATTAACGTGTCTAACTTGAGCGATAACAAGAGCGCCACTATCCGAAATGAGAAAATTGGCTTTATTTTCCAAGGTTTTAACTTAATTCCCGATCTTAACTTAGCAGAGAATATCGAAGTGCCGCTGCGCTATCGTGGTTTTAATGCCAAGGAGCGTCAACGTCGTGTACAAGAGGCATTAGAGCAAGTGGGCTTAGCTTCACGGCTTAAACATTTACCTACTCAGTTGTCGGGTGGACAACAACAAAGGGTGGCGATTGCTCGTGCTTTGGCGGGGGAGCCACGCTTCCTACTCGCCGACGAACCTACGGGAAACCTCGACAGCCTAATGGCACGTCAAGTTATGGAATTACTCGAAAATATCAATCAAGCGGGCACGACCATTATCATGGTGACGCACGATCCTGAACTCGCTCGCCGCGCCCAACGCAACATTCAAATTGTTGATGGTCAAGTGTGTGACTTTACTATGTATCATCAAGGTCATCGACATGTCAGTGACATCACTGCTGCGACTGATATCGACAAACTTGTCGCCAACGCCGACCGTTAAGGATATGCATTATGTTCTTTTATTATGTTGATTTAGCTTGGCGCAGCATTAAGAAAACCCCAGTGCTGTCGCTGTTGATGGTGTTGGCGATTTCGATTGGTATTGGTATCACGATTACTACGTTAAACGTGTACAAGATGATGTCATTTAATCCTGCGGGTGAACGCTCTGATGAGTTAAATGCGGTACAGCTTTGGAGCCAAGGCCCTGATTCTTGGGATGAGTTAAACTCGTTAGTGACTTACCAAGACGCGATGAATCTGCGCAACAATACCTTACCTAAACGCCAAGCTGCGATGTTTCGCACTGGGATGGCAGTGCAGACGGAGGATGCCAATTTTGCGCCTATTTTAGAAAGCATTCGGGTGACGGACAGTGACTTTTTTAAGCTGTTTGACGTGCCATTTTTGTACGGTAATGCGTGGGATAAATCCGTCGACACTGAACCTGCTTATCAAGTGGTGATTAACGATAAACTCAATCAAAAGTTATTTGCGGGTCAAAACAGTGTTGGCAAAGTTATCTATCTTAATCGTAAACCTTATCAAGTGGTTGGGGTGATTGATGCTTGGGATCCTAAGCCTAAATATTATGATCCCACTAACGGTGCCTTTAACGACACGGAACAAATTTTTGTACCGTTTTCGCTGACACCTATCGAAGAGTTTGATGTATGGGGTAACACGTCGGGTTGGAAGTTTGAGACGATGAATAGTTACAGTGATCGCCTTAACTCTGAAAAAGTGTGGCTGCTGTATTGGGTTGAGTTACCAAATAAAGACGCAGTAGCCAGTTACCGTTCTTGGCTCAGCAATTATGTGGCGGAGCAAAAAGCCCTGGGCCGTTTTACGGATAATAAATCTGCCGCTGACTCAGTCAAAGTATCCGATGTGGCAACTTGGCTTGAATACAATCATGTGGTACCCGAAGACAATAAAATCTTGGTTGGCTTGAGTGCGCTGTTTTTAAGTGTTTGTTTAGTCAATATATTAGGTTTAATGCTGACAAAGTTCCTCAAGCGAGCTCCCGAGGTAGGAGTGCGCCGCGCTATTGGTGCTAGCCGTGGTCAAATCTTCGCTCAATATATGGTGGAAGTGGGCATGATTGGCTTATTCGGTGGTTTGCTTGGACTGGCTTGGGCCTACGCTTCGCTTTATGGGTTATCGGCCCAGTTTGAGGTCGCGAAGGATTTAACCCATTTATCGGCGAGTATGTGGATTATCACCCCAAGTATTGCGGTAGGCACAGCCTTGTTGGCTGGCTTGTATCCCGCATGGGTGGTGTGTCGCACTAAACCTAGTGTTTATCTGAAAAGCCAGTAAGGGACTCATTATGTTGCATATTAAACCTATTCTCAGCAGTTTATTGCGCAGTAAAAGCGGTCCAGTCTTACTGCTTATTCAGATTATCTTGTCTGTGGCAATTGTGGCGAACGCGAGCTTTATTATTCAAGAGCGTTTAGCCCTGATGCAGCGTGATTCAGGGATTAAAGAGTCAGAAGTCTTGACCTTTAGCTTGTTCAACTTCGATCCATTGATTGATAAAACCGCGCAAAACAAAATTGATCAGCAAATTTTGCGGGGGCTACCCAATGTGATTGATGCGACCTCAACCAATATGTTGCCGTTAAGCGGTGGCGGCTGGTCGAGCACGTTAAATCTGGGCCCCGACCCAGATAGCGCTAAATCGACACCGCAATTTGCCATGTATTTAGGGACAGATCACACCATTGAGACCTTAGGAATTAAGCTGATTGAGGGGCGTAACTTTTACCCCCATGAACTTAAGGATAACCTCGATAGCCCTAGCCGATTAGCGATCATCTCCAGTGTGTTAGCCAAAGCCATTTGGCCTGATGAATCCGCACTTGGCAAAGTGTTGTACGAGGGTAAGGATGCACAGATCACTGTGATTGGCGTAGTCGAAAAACTACAAGGCGCGTGGATTGACAGTTCTAGCCTTGAAAACAGCGTGATTCAAAATGTGGATTATGGCAGCAGTTCTTACATGGTACGGGCCAAGCATGAGTTTCACGCCGAGCTTAAAGACGCGATAAAAAAAGCGCTGCTGGCGGAGAATCCAAACCGAGTACTCGATGGCTTTAAGTCAATCGAGGCCTTAAAAGATAGTTCATACCGAGATCATAAATTGATGATTACTGTGTTAACTATGATGGTGGTGTTGTTATTGCTTATCACCTCGCTCGGTTTAACGGGCATGGTGATGTTTAATATCCAGCGCCGCACTAAGCAGATAGGTACCCGCCGCGCATTGGGTGCTAAAAAGCGCGATATTATCAGTTACTTCCTCGTGGAGAACTATTTGATTTGCTTAGCGGGAGGCGTGCTGGGCGGCTTGTTAGCGATACAGTTAGGCCAACAGTTAATGAAAATCTATAGCTTGCCTATGTTGGACTTAAGCTACCCACTCATTACTGTGGCAGGTTTGTTTATTGTCACCACATTAGCGGTTTACTTGCCAGCGCGTAAGGCGGCAAATATTTCGCCAGCAACCGCAACTCGCAGCGTATAGCGGAATATTTGATGTCACTCAAGGTACGATAAAAGCTCGACAAAAGTGCGATAACAATAGGATGTTATTGCACTTTTTGTTACTTTACGGTTAACAGTTTTACTTAGGACAACACTCTCACTTATGGATACTATCCTTATCGTCGATGACAATCATGCCATCTGCCAAGCCCTAGGTTTGATGCTAGAACTCAATGATTATCGGGTGCTGATTTGCCACAGCCCAGAGGACGCCCTTGGGTTATTGACGACTCAAGATGTGGATTTAGTGATCCAAGATATGAACTTTACCCGAGATACCACCTCGGGTGAGGAAGGTCGGCAGCTGTTTTACGCCCTGCGCGAACGCCAAGGGGATTTGCCGATTATTTTGATGACGGCGTGGACCCAGCTCGAAACGGCAGTTGAATTAGTCAAAGCGGGCGCTGCCGATTATATGGGCAAACCTTGGGATGACGCTAAGCTACTCAATAGCATCACTAATCTGATTGCGCTTTATAAACTCTCCCGTGCTAACCACCGCTTGGAGCGGGTGAATCATCAACGCCAAGTGGCGATCGCCGATGCGGATCTCTGCGGTATTGTCTTTGGTAGCGGTGCTATGCAGCGTTGTATTGACTTAGCCTTGCAACTGGCACGCTCCGATGTGTCGGTCTTGATCACTGGCCCCAATGGCGCGGGAAAAGACAAGCTTGCCGATATTCTCCATGCCAATTCTCCCTTAAAAAACAAACCTTTTATTAAGGTTAATGTCGGCGCCTTGCCGATGGATTTATTAGAGGCCGAGCTGTTTGGTGCCGAGGCGGGCGCTTTTACTGGCGCGACTAAAGCACGTATGGGCCGTTTCGAAGCGGCCGACGGCGGCACGCTGTTTTTAGATGAAATTGGCAATTTACCTTTGTCTGGCCAAGTGAAATTATTGCGGGTGCTACAAACCGGCGAATTTGAACGCTTAGGAAGCCATAAAACCCAGAAAGTAAAAGTGCGGGTGATCAGTGCGACCAATGCGGATCTGGCCCAAGATATCGCCGAAGGGCGATTCCGTGAGGATTTGTTTTACCGCTTAAACGTGATTGAACTGGCATTGCCACCGCTGAATCAACGCATCGACGATATTTTACCTTTAGTGCAGCATTTTATTGGCAGCGATTTTAGCTTGAGTAAACCTGCGTTGCAGGCGTTATTACAGCACCGCTGGCCGGGAAATGTGCGCGAGCTTGAAAACGCCTGTAAGCGGGCCGTATTGTTGGCGCAAAGCCATGTGTTGACTGAAGCTGACTTTGGTTTGGCGACTGTTGCGAGTGTTATAAAATCTGCTTCCAGTGTTTCGGCTGTATCTGAGTCGCGGCTATCTGGCTTGAGACAGTCTGATCCTCTGCCTGTTTATTCGCCCGCTTCCATCCCCGTAAATACCGCGTTTTATCATGAGTCTGTTCGTGCCCAAGTGTCGGATGCCAATGAGGCGATAGATGTGAGCCGAGAAGATATCGAAGCGGCGCTAAAACAGCATCATGGCGTAATTGCTCGGGTGGCAAAAGCGCTTGGACTCAGTCGCCAAGCGTTGTATCGGCGGATGGACAAGTTTGGTTTAGATAAGTCATAGGCCAAGCGCAGATGCTAGGTCCCAAGTCCCAGCTTCTAGGCGAGAGAAAGGCTATTGATTAAGGAATCTGAGTGTTAATTCGAACTAAAATTATCATTTTTTCAATGGCTTGCTGCGCCTTTGGCGTCTTGCTGAGTTTTGCCTTGGTGAAGTATATCTCGCCCTATGCTTCGTCTGTTGCTACGTCTAACACGATTGAAATCCCTGATGTGAATGTGCAACTCGATTTTGCGGAGCTTGAGAAAACGGTCGCTTCCATCGAACTCGCCCTTAACAATAGTGAGCAATTGCAGGAGGCTGCGGCGATGCAAGCGCACCAGAGGGCCGAGCAGATTAAGGCCGAGCTGCAAAAGCTTGAACAACTTAAACAAGAGCAGTTACAAATAAAACTCTTCAAGTTAGAACAACTTAAAGAAGGGCTGTTTAATTCTATTCCTTATGTGGTTGAGCCTTTACGTGTAGAACCGCTATCCATTTTACCGCCCAAAGCACCTGTATCTCCTGCGGTATCCGCTGAGATAGCGAAGGGAGAGCGTGTCTCTCGTTTGACCTTAGGTGAAGGTTTGATCGTGTTATTTCTCGCTTGTGTTGTCTGTGGTTTAGGTATTGCTTGGTTGACTCGACATCTCGGCCGCAGTTTAGATTCCCTTGAAGTCGGCTTGCTAAATTTTAGTGATAATGACTTTAGTGTGAGTATTCCTGAACATGGCGAAGGTCAGCTCAAAACCTTAGCGCAGTTATTTAACCATAGCGCTGCTAAATTACGCCAAGAAAGGCAGTACATTTACCAGCGGGAGTTATTACTGGATAAGGTGATTCAAAGTTCTCCCAATGTGATGTTGTTACTGGATGATCATCAGCGGCTCATTTACGCCAATGATGCGGCGCGTCACCTATTCCATAAAAAGGGCAGAATGGAAGGCTTGAGCCTAGATGAATTGCTGGTGGATTTGCCCGAAGTATTGGCCTTGGCGCTTAAACATGAAAAGAACGGACTCTTCGCCATGGGTGAAGATGATGTGGAAACTTGGTATTTAAGTCGCGGCCAATTTTTATTGAATAACCAACAGCATAACTTGATTTTGCTCAAGCAGATGACCCGCGAGCTCAATCGTCAAGAGGTGGCAGTGTGGAAGAAAGTGATCCGCATTATTAGCCATGAACTCAATAACTCAGTGGCGCCCATCGCCTCTATGGTGAACTCGGGGCGGTTACTGACTAAAGATCTGGATAATCCAAAACTTAAGCTGATTTTCGATACTATCGAGAATCGCACCAGTCATCTAAGCCAGTTTATCTTTAACTATGCCCGTTTTGCTAAGTTGCCGCTCCCGCAACGGCGTCAGGTGAATTGGACGCAATTTACTGCCCAGTTGACTCAGCATTATCCCTTTAAACTCATTCATGAGTTACCTGAGGTTGATGGTTTTTTCGATCAAGGACAGATGGAGCAAGTGCTCCTCAATTTACTTAAAAACGCCCATGAATCTGGCTCAAACCCCGAGGATGTCACTCTATCGATTCGGTATCAAACCTTAGTGGATGGTGGAGGTTTTAGTATTGTGATTGAGGATCGCGGCGCAGGTATGTCTGGTGAAGTATTAGAACAGGCGCTACTGCCGTTTTACTCAACAAAACAATCGGGTACAGGCTTAGGTTTACCTTTGTGCCGTGAAATTATCGAAGCCCACGATGGCAGTATTAGCATGCATAATCGCAGTGACGGTGGCCTGTTGGTTCGACTATGGTTGCCACAATAATGCTAGCGTTTTGAATAAACACCGTAATGCGACTCTTAAGTCGCATTTTTATTGCTTATCTTATCCGCTTGTTTAAAGCATAACTCCTATCCTCAACTGCCTCTTGGCGTATTAGCCAAATGGGCTATTTTTGCCTTTTTACCTTAGCTCTTCGGGCTAATTTGCCCCCCAGCGTAATGACGGGAGATCTTTAACCCTGTTAACCTGTTTTACCGAAAATTTGCGTTAAAACTCACCTTGTTCTAACAGAGGTTAGCGCGGTTTTTAAGGTTCGATTAAAAAGGTTAAGGAGGGATAAGTGAAACAGTTAAAACAGCGTCTGCTTACTTACGTTTTATGTCCATTCCTGCTGCTGGCTTCCCCTATCACTATTGCCGATAACGACATTGAAATTAGTGGCTTAGTAATAGATAGAACCTTGACTCGGTTTGGTAAGGACTTTGGCTTTTACTACTCAAGCTATTGGCGCGAACTGCCCTTTACTCAAGGCTTTAACGTCACTCTATATGAGACAGTGTTTCCACAGGCTGGAACCGTTTTAACCTTAGAGGTAAACGGGACTCGGATTTACACCACTCATTTTGGTCGTCGTGCAAATCCGATTAAAGAGAGCGCAGAGCAGGCGATTTTGCTTACGATTGATTATTTAGCGCAAGTCAGAGCCAATGCAATAACAGGTGATTTTTCAGGAACATCGGACGACTTTTAGGATAATAATAATGACATACAGGACGTTACTTGCTCTTGTCACGCTATGTGTGGCAAGCAGTGGCCAAGCCACTGAATTGATTTATACGCCAGTGAATCCCAGCTTTGGCGGCAATCCACAAAATGGGGCTTTCTTATTAAATAAAGCTCAAGCCCAGAATGACAATAAATCTACCTCGACCGAGAAGGACTTTGTCACCCGTTTTAAAGAATCCCTAGAGCGTAATATCATTAACTCAATCACCCGCGGTGTTGCTGATGGTGAAATTACCGATGGTGTTTACGATACCGGTGATTTTCGGATTGAAGTGGCTTCTACGGGAAATGGCGTGATGCTAACTATTACTAATACTGAAACCGGTGAAGTCACTGTGATTGAAATGCCGACATTCGGAGGAGTCAACTAATGGCCCGTCTAGTGTTAGTGAGTTTATTACTGCTAAGTGTGTCGGCCTGTAGCCTGATCTCCAAACCTGATTTAAATATCACGGCTGCCGAGGTTAACCCCTTGAGTGAGGTGATGCGTGGGTTGCAAACTCAGCCTGGACCTAAGTTTCCTATCCCTGTGGCCGTGTATTCCTTTCGCGATCAAACTGGCCAATATAAGCCGCAGGCTAACGTGAGTTCGTTTTCGACCGCGGTGACTCAGGGCGCAACATCGATGTTGATGCAGACTTTGCTCGACTCTAAATGGTTTACACCCGTTGAGCGTGAAGGGCTACAAAATTTGCTTACCGAGCGTAAGATCAGTAACAAACAGAGCGGTACTAAGGGCGATGAAGTGCCCGTATTATCCACCGCCAGATTGTTACTCGAAGGTGGGGTGATTAGTTATGAGACCAACACTAGCACAGGCGGTAGCGGGGTCGAATACTACGGCATTGGCGCCTCTGAAATGTACCGTGAAGATCTGGTGACCATTTATCTACGCGCCGTGGATGTACACACAGGTAAGGTCATGATGTCGGTCTCAACCAGCAAACGAGTCTTGTCCCAAGAAATGCGTGCGGGCTTGTTCCGTTACACGAGTTTAAATCGACTCGCTGAGGCTGAAGTCGGTTTTACAACCAATGAGCCAGTGCAATTTTGCGTGTTACAAGCCATTGAATTGGCGGTCGCTGAGCTGATTGATAAGGGTATCAAACAAGGTTACTGGAGCCCAACTCAAGTGGCGCAGCCAGCAGAAAAAGCCCAGGAGTTGAGTCAGGGCTAGGTGTCTGAAAGCCGGTATTAGATGCTAGAGCAAAGCAGGCTTCTGCTTTAGCACTTAGTCGCGATAGCGTAAAAGAAAACCGAGCCAGTTAAGCTGACTCGGTTTTTTATTGCAGTTATTGCAGCAGTCAGTTGATATTAGGCTATTTTAGTCCGCTTGCATGGCCTTCCAAAACAGTTCAAAACTGGCATCGCGGTATGTTCTATCTGTCCCCAAGTGCGGATTATCGATAAAGAAACGCGTTGCTGCTAGATATTGGCCGTGGCAGTTTTCTAGCATCAATTCCACTGGATAATGGGCGATTAGCCCCATCATTTGTCCCTGCTTAATGAGTTCGCTAATAAAGCCTAAGATGCTATTCATCGCTTGATCGCGCACCTTAGCAGCAATCATGGGCGACATTGAATATTGCTGAAAAAACAGTTGTTTGACAGGGTTATCCAGCGACCAATCTATCGCACTTTGCCATAGTTGTAGGGCATTGTGTTTAAGATCGCTGCCCTTATGGGTGTTTAACAGTAAGGCATCGGCAAATTCTTGTTTTATGTTAAGAAACAAAGATTCCATCAAGGCTTCCTTAGAAGGGAAGTGATGGAACAAGGTGCCCGTTGCTACACCTGCTTGTTTCGCAATCGAGGCGGTAGACGTGCCATGAAATCCTTGGCTGACAAAGAGCGCTAAGGCAGTATCGAGAATAGCTTGGCGTTTATCTGTCATGGTTTTAATGGGTTGTGTTGTTGATGGTTTATTCAAGATTTATCCCCCAATGACTAGCGCAAAAATAGCTTCATTAAGATGCGCTGGATAAAAGTGCCGTAGGGCGGGTGAACAAATTTGCCTGTGTTGAATCGGCCACGGCTGAGTACCGTTTTAGCGTGGCTGAAGGTCAAAAAGCCTTCCTTGCCATGGTAATGCCCCATGCCCGACGGGCCTATTCCGCCAAAGGGCGCATCGTCGGCGGCGACATGAAACACGGTTTCATTGATACAAACACCGCCAGAATGGGTCTGCTGGAGGATCTTTTGCTGAGTTGGCTCATCGAAACTCATCACATAAAGCGCTAAGGGTCTGGCTCTGTGGTTGATGTACTGAATCGCTTCATCTAAGGAGTCGTAGCCAATGATCGGCAGTAATGGGCCAAAAATTTCCTCTTGCATCAATAGCATGTCTTCACTGGTGTGAGTTATCAACTGAGTTGCGAGTTTACGATGTTGGCTATCTATGGCTTCGTCAGTTGCTGAAATAACACGGGCACCTTTTGCTTTGGCGTCTTCGAGCACTGTCATCAAGCGGTCAAACTGACGTGTATTAATGATGCTGCCATAGTCCTTATTGTGATTAATTGCACCGTACATGGATTTAAACTTAGCTTGGTAGGCGGCGATAAAGTCATCCACCTTGGCTTTAGGGCAAAGCACATAATCAGGGGCGACGCAGATTTGCCCTGCATTCAAACACTTACCATAAATCATTCGTTCTACTGCTATCTCAAGCGGCATATCGGGGGCGATAATCACAGGCGATTTACCACCCAATTCGAGTGTTACAGGGGTGAGGTTATTCGCTGCGGCGCGCATCACATGGCGGCCGACTGTGGTCGAGCCTGTAAAGAGTAAATGATCGAAGGGCAGGGCAGAAAATTGGGCAGCAATATCCGCCTCACCTTCAACAACCGCCACGTGGGATTCATCGAAGACTTGTGCCAATAACTGTTTGATCACTTGGTTGGTCGCTGGGGTAAATTCAGACATTTTGAGCATGGCATGATTACCTGCGGCAATGGCAGTCACTAGCGGGCCAATTGACAGCATGACGGGGAAATTCCACGGCACGATAATGCCGATCACCCCCAAAGGTTGATAATGCACTGTGACTTTGGCGGGTGCGAGTAAAATGCCCGCATGGCGAGCGCTGGGCTTGAGCCATTTTTTCAGGTTTTTCAAGCTGTAATTGATATTGTTGATGACAGGCATAATGTCTGAGATCAGGCTGTCATCAATCGATCTATGACCGTAGTCTTGGCTTAAGGCTTCGACTAAGGGTGTTTGAAATTGCAGTATGGCCGCCTTCAGTCGAGTTAATTGCTCCACTCGCGTAGCGTAATTAGGATTCGGTGCCGCTAAATAGCTGCTGCGTTGGCGTTGGAGCAACTGAGTCAGTGGCGAAGTATTAAGGTGTTCGGTGGCCATATTCATAGTGGTTGCTCCAAGGGAAATGGTAGGCTGAGTCTTATTCGGTACTTTATTTAAGTAATCGTCTAGATTGAGCCTTTTATTAAATCAGTACCGACTGATTAGTCGGTTTATCCTAGCTTGCTTAGTGAGATGGTGCAAGGTATCTGGTGTATTTTTGAGCAAGATCACGGCTTGTTGTGGCGTTAGCTTTTACACTAAATCAAGGGTTGTTACATAAGGAGTATGTATGGCATTGTTAAAGCACGGAATTTCGATTGGTATTGAGCGTTATGGTGATGATGATTTTTTCGTTACCTTTAAAGCTATCGGTACCTTAACTCATCAAGACTACGAAATGATGGTGCCTGTGTTGGAGTCTGCATTAGCTGGGGTGAAAGATCCTGATATCTTCGCCTTGGTAGATGTCACCGAGTTGGAAGGCTTGGAACTACAGGCCGCTTGGGACGATCTCAAACTTGGGGTGAAGCATATTCGTCATTTCGAGAAAATAGCCATCGTCGGTAAGACGACTTTGCAGGAAGTGTTGGCTAAATTGGCAAATTGGTTTACGCCTGCTGAGGTAAGGTTTTTTGTTGATAATGGCGATGCTGTTGCTTGGCTGAGAGACTAAGGTTGTGAGATGAAGTTTGTGGTCTGCCAATGCGCTAAATTGGGCGTTATAGCAGCACCGTAAAGATTCACCCAGCAATCCATTCGCGCCATAGAAGGAGTACAAATTATGCGTACAGGTCAAATACTCTGGCCCACAGATTTTTCGGAAACTGCGGCCCATGCACTGAGTTATGCCATTGAAATGGCTAATCTATACCATGTAGGGCTAAAAATCTTACATGTGGTTGAACAGCCGATCGGTGATGAAAACTTTATGATTCTATCTATTACCCCTGAAGAGCTTGCTAAAAGCATGGAGGAAGCGGCGGCAACTAAAATGCGAGCACTATTGGATGGATTGAATACTGAGCTTCCTATCACTACCTTGATCCGCCGTGGCGATCCTGTCTATCAAATTTTAGAAGAGGCCAACAGTAAAGACATTGGCATGGTAGTAATTGCTAGCCATGGCCGAACTGGGATTTCGCATTTTTTACACACCAATGTCTCAGAAGCGGTGGCGAATGGTGCAGCTTGTCCTGTGCTTGTGGTTAAGTAACTGGCTTTGACTCTATAAATCCAAAGGGCGCTTATAGCGTCCTTTCTTTTTGATTGATAAAGAATAATTAATTGAAATGGGTACGCAAGAAGCATAGCAAACTGCTATAAAATAGTGGTATTTTGGCCTTAATAATTAGCTTAATTAAAAACTCAAATGATGGATAAGCTTATGCGTACTCAAGAAGTGTTATGCCCTACGGATTTTTCATCCACAGCGGCCCATGCGTTAAAATATGCGGTCGAAATGGCAAATGTTTATCACGTCGATATTCGGTTGTTACATGTGACTAGCCCTGCCCGTGGCGCCCATTGTTATGGTATTGCGGTCGATATTCCCGCTACATTGGAAAATGAACTTAAAGCTTTCGTTGATGCAAAAATGCACAGTTTGCAGCAGGAAATGCAGCAGAACCTTACCGAAGGGCTCAATATTAAGTTAGTCGTGCGCCATGGTGATGCTATTGATGAGATTTTAGCGGAAGCCGTTGATGTGGGCATGGTGGTTATCGCTAGTCATGGTAGCAGCGGTTTAGCTGACTTTTTAAAACCCCACGTTACACAGGATATTGTTAAGTATGCTAAGTGCCCTGTGTTGGTGGTGAAATAACACTATGGGATAAGTTTAGTAGGAATCATTTTTGATCATTTTAGGTTCTGTTAACTTAGTCGACGCCTCGGCTTCATTGTCAAATGACATCAGGCGTCGATACTTTTCCTGCAGAGCCACTAAGCTACCATCTTGGGTAATTTGTTTGAGTCCCGCATTAAAATCATCCCGAATTTGTTCACTGAGAAACGCGAACTTGTATTCTGTAGGTGGGAATATTTGGTGGCAAATCGCCTGTTGTTTTAAGTCTTTCTCAGTGAGTTTGCCCTCAAGATAGGCCTGCTTTAAGTAGTATTTGAAAATATTTTTATCCATCACAACGACATCGGCCCTGCGCTTCATCAGCATATAAACCTGCTGCACTTGCCTCGCTTGTTCTTGGTAGCCGCTATTGGTCTTAACCATGTTGGCAAACTCTTCCCCCAGTAACGATGATGCACGTTGAAAGGCGACGACTTGTTTGTTGTTTAAATCGTTTATGCTATTGATGTTAAAATGATTACTTTCGAGGCTGATGGCGCAGTTTTGGTAGGTTATCGCAACGTTGGAATAAAAAACGTTGTTAATCATTCCTTCTTTGATGTTGATGATGCCATCGAGTTTACCCTCCCTGAGTTCATGGAAAGTGCGCGCCAGTGGTAAGTAGTGGATAGAAGCTGTATGGCCTTTAACGGCGAGGGCTTGGTTAAGTAATTCTAGTTCGATCCCGCTATTTGTTGCTTGGATGACATAGGGCGGGATAGACAGGCTGACGCCTATCTTAATTTCAGCCGCTTGGCCGAGCTGAGCGCCGCATAGGATGAGTAACCCCATCAATTTATAGCGGTTACGACGAGCCACTGAGCTATTTGGCTTATTGAGTTTATGCGCCATAAGTTACCAACACCTCCGCGGTATACACTTGCAACTGTGTTTGATACTCGCCAAGTCATTCCATGACTTTCTTGAGTAAGTGTAGTGTGTCTGTGAACTCAGCACGGCTTTATTTATCAAATACACATTAACGCTTTAACCTATGACAAGCTCAAAAGGATGAGCCCGGTTCAGTGAGAAAAGCAATTTCTTCCGCCGTAGACTCCCTGCCTAAGATAATATTTCTATGTGGATAGCGGCCAAACCTGTCGATAATCGCTTTATGGCGCAGTTCAAACGTTAGGTTTGTTATCGCAGCTTCGCGATTAAACAGTTTTACTGCTACTTGGTGAATGGTTGCCGATTCGCTGTGCATATAGGGCATAAATAGAAAAGGGACTTGTTTGGATTTTAGTGCTGTATCGACCCGTTGGGCAACGGCCTCTTGGGCGAGCACTAGGGCTATCGCATCGGCTTCGAATGCGGCAGGCGTATCGCGGTAAATATTACGGGAGAATTGATCGAGCACTATGATCTCAGCTAATCGACCTTGAGGCGTGATTCGCCAATGTGAAAGCTCTCCCCGTTTAGCTTGAAGTAGTACACCTTCGAAGCGCTGTTTGATCTGGGTATCAAATTCAACATCTTTAATCCACCAGAGCTTTGGGTCAATGTCTTCAAACCAAAATGTCAGTATTTGGTCTGCTGTGATTGTCTGGCTCATTTTAGCCTTTCTTCATAGGTGTTGAGTGATATTAGAAATAACAGTTGTTGGGGGAGGATGACAAGTCGTTTCGTTTGATTTAAGTGCAGATTTGTTATCTGATGATCTTGTCGCGAACCGTAAGTATTTAGTATTGGCTATTGCCTTATTGACTGAATATAAAGTAGTTTTGATGATAATTACTTTTGTTTCTAGACAGGTCATCCTATGTCACTTTCAATGCCAGCATCCCAACAGGTTTCAAAGCAAAATAAGGCGTTTCTGCGTAAGTTATATTTGGCGCATTTAATGGATGATGACCGCCATAATCTATTATCACTCAATAAGTTAACCGGAATGCCTCGCCGAACTTTACAGGATGCTATCGCAGCTTTTGAGGATATAGGTATTCGAGTCGAGTTTGTGCAGGAAGGCAGCCGTAACAATTCAGGTTATTACCGCATAGTCACCTGGGGGCCAATCAGCAGCGCTTGGGTCGATACCCATCTAAGCGAAATCGCTGAGCTGATAGGATTTTACGATAAGTCAATTTAAACGCTGTTTGTTACCAAGGACGAATTTGAGAACTCTTCAACTATTAGGTTTTATTCTTGCCATTGCAGGCGTCATTTTGGGATATATAACGCTAGCATCTATTGACGGTCAAACATCTGAAGCTTCTGCTGGGGCTGCGGGTTTAGGCATGATTTTTATGGTATTACCAACCTTTGGCTGTTCTGCGTTAATGTTGGTACCTTCTTCTTTAACATTATGCAAATCAGAAGTAAGGCTACGTACCTATTTTAAAGGGAGTTTTTGGTTGAGTCTGTGGAAATTGAATTTAGTTATTTCTGCTGTATATATCCTTGTTACTCTTTATGTGGGCTGTTTATGGCTACAAATCAGCATTGGTCGCTAACGAGTGAATCATCTTGTTCATAATATGTTCATTTTTTATGCTTAACCTTCAACGCGAGTCTCACCCGAGGATATTGCATTCGTTTGCATAGATATTTGAGCATTTTCTCTTCGTTACTCCTTTGCCAATTTTCTGGCCTGACCAGCCTAAACTCCCTATAATCGGCTGCAAATGTCATCACGTTACATAGTGTTCACATCTAAATACCCTACATACTTAAAATAAAAAGGAACCTTGTTCCATGTTAGAAAAACTGTTCAAACTGAAACAAAATCAAACGAGCCTCAAGCAGGAAGCGGTCGCAGGTTTGACAACATTTATGACTATGGCCTACATCATTTTTGTGAACCCAATGATGTTAGCCGATGCGGGCATGGACCATGGTGCTGTATTTGTGGCGACCTGTTTGGCGGCGGCTGTCGGCTGTTTGGTTATGGGTCTGATGGCGAATTATCCCATTGCGCTTGCTCCAGGTATGGGACTTAATGCCTTTTTTACCTACACAGTCGTGGGTGAAATGGGTTACAGCTGGGAGACTGCGTTAGGCGCAGTGTTCCTGTCGGGAATTTGCTTTTTAATCTTGTCCTTAGTGCGTATTCGAGAATGGATTGTAAATAGTATTCCCATGTCGTTACGTATCGGTATTGCTGCAGGTATTGGTTTGTTCCTTGCACTGATTGGCCTTAAGAGCGCCGGTATTGTGGTGGCAAGTCCTGCTACGCTAGTGACACTTGGCGATATCACGGCATTTCCGGCGGTTATGGCTGTGCTGGGCTTTTTCCTCATTATTGCTATGGTGCAGCGGGGAATGAAGTCGGCGGTGATTGCCAGCATTCTGATTATCACTGGCCTAGGATTAGTGTTTGGTGATGTGCAGTATCAGGGCATTGTATCAATGCCCCCTTCAATCGCACCTACATTTATGAAGATGGATTTATCCCAAGTATTTGAAGTAACTATGCTATCAGTCGTTTTTGCCTTCTTATTTGTGGATCTCTTCGATACCTCTGGCACCTTAGTGGCGGTTGCACAGCGCGGTGGTTTTCTCGATGATAAAGGCCGTTTACCACGTCTGAATCGTGCCTTAACCGCTGACAGTTTAGCAACGATTGCGGGGGCGGCTTTTGGCACTTCCACCACGACAAGTTATATCGAAAGCACCGCGGGTGTGAGCGCAGGTGGTCGTACTGGTTTAACGGCCGTTGTGGTGGGATTACTCTTCATTGCTGCGTTATTTTTATCGCCATTGGCGGTGATGATCCCGGCTTATGCGACTGCGGGTACACTGTTTTATGTAGCGATTTTGATGATGTCGGGACTGGTGCATGTCGAATGGGAAGATTTGACTGAAGCCGCGCCTGTGGTGGTTGTGTGTATATTAATGCCGCTAACGTTTTCTATCGCGACGGGCATTGCCTTTGGGATAATCTCATATGCAGCAATCAAATTACTCACAGGTCGCTTTAGCGATCTTAATGTGGGCATTTTAGTATTAGCCGCATTGTTTGTAGCTAAGTTTGTCTATGGTTGATGCTGTCGATTAATTCACCTGCACAGTAAAAACTCGCAGCGTAGATTGTTTACATTTTTTGAGGGCCATCTAATCGATGGCCCTTTTTAATGCGCGATTCTAAGCAAAAACGAAAATTTATCTCGAGTTAATAACTCCTTGCTACCAATTACTCAGCGGATTAGGTATAAGGATTGTTCGGTTATTTTGTTACAAATGAATAATGAACTTAAGTGAGATTGCGTATCGCCGCGTGGTAGTGAAGTTAGGGACGAGTGTGCTGACCTCTGGCAGTAAACAGCTAGATAAAGCCCACATGGTTGAGCTTGCTCGTCAAATGGCCGCACTGATGAAGTCAGGGGTCGAAGTCGTATTATGCACCTCAGGGGCAATTGCCGCTGGGCGTGAACATCTCCAATACCCGACGCTGCCCGACACTATGGCCAATAAGCAATTGTTAGCCGCTGTCGGGCAAAGTCAGTTGATCCTCGCTTGGGCACAACTCTTTAGTATTTATGGGCTGCATGTGGGCCAATTGCTGCTGACCCGTGCCGATTTGCAGGATAGGGAGCGTTACCTTAACGCCCGCGACACGCTCAATGCATTGTTGGCCAATAATATTGTGCCGATCATCAATGAAAACGATGCCGTTGCCACCAATGAGATCAAAGTGGGCGATAACGACAATTTATCGGCGCGCGCAGCACTCTTATGCGATGCTGACTTATTGATTTTACTGACGGATCAAAAGGGCTTATTCGATGCGGATCCACGCACTAACCCGAACGCTAAGTTAATTTCACAGGTGGTGAAGATTGACGATAGTCTGCGTATGCTGGCGGGCGGTTCTGTATCGGGTTTAGGCACGGGTGGTATGTCGACTAAATTGGAAGCGGCGGATATTGCTCGCCGTGCTGGCATCGAAGTGGTTATCGCCTCTGGCCATCACCCTGATGTGATCAAAAAAGTGGTCGCCAAAGAGTCCGTCGGTACTCACTTTAGTGCCATCGAAAACCCGCTCGAAAGCCGCAAACAGTGGATTCTAGCGGGACCTGCGACTCAAGGTTCTTTAGTGCTTGATGCGGGTGCGGTCAAAGCCGTGACTGACAAAGGCCGCAGTCTATTGTCTAAAGGTATCGTAGGCGTTAAAGGTCAGTTTGAACGTGGTGCGACGCTACAATTAGTTGATCAACAAGGTAAAGTGATTGCTAAAGGGATGACACGATACTGTGGCCAAGCCCTGAGTTTGATTGCGGGTAAGCATTCCGACGAGATCGAGTCTGTACTCGGTTACGATTATGGTGACGCAATAGTGCACCGCAACGACATGGTTGTCTTATAAGCGAGGTCTGTTTTGAGTCAAATGAATCAAGATCAGTATTTACAGCAACTTGGCCAAAATGCCAAACAGGCCAGTTATGCTTTAGCCAATTTAACGGCGAGCCAAAAGGCTGACTTACTCGAAGCTATTGCCGATGCGCTGACGGCAAACTCCGCCGCCATTTTAGCGGCTAATGCTAAAGACGTTGCCGCCGCTAAGAACGATGGATTAACGGAGGCGATGATCGACAGACTGTTGCTCGATGATGCGCGTTTAGCGGGCATTATCGGTGATATCAGCGATGTGATCCGCCTTGCTGATCCCGTGGGCGAAGAGTTTGGCAGCAAGTTATTAGATAACGGTTTAAGGTTGACTCGTCGCCGCGTACCGCTGGGCGTGATTGGGGTTATCTACGAGGCGCGCCCGAATGTGACTGTCGATATCGCGGTACTTGCCCTTAAAACGGGTAATGCGGTGATCCTCCGTGGCGGTAAAGAAACCCTTGAATCGAATAAGCTTATCAGCGAAGTGATCCGCGGCGCGATTGTCGCCCAAGGTTTGCCCATAGATGTGGTGCAATTTATTGATTCTTCAGACAGAGCCCTAGTGACAGGTTTACTTAAGCTCGATCAATATGTCGACATGATAGTGCCGCGCGGCGGTCAAGCATTGCAGCGCTTATGTGCCGAGCAAGCGACGATTCCAGTGATTTTAGGCGGCATTGGTATTTGCCACTTGTATGTCGATAAAAATGCCGACCTTGAGCGTGCATTAGGCGTAATCGCTAATGCCAAAGTGCAGCGTCCAACTGTGTGCAATGCGCTTGATACCTTGCTGGTGGATGAGCGCGTGGCGAGTACCTTTGTACCGCAAATTGCCGAGTATCTGCATCGTCTAGGCGTGCGCTTTTCAGTTTGTGATACAAGTTTTAGTCTACTGGATGGTTTAGGGTTCGATGTGACGCTTGCTAAGTCTGAGGATTTTGGCATTGAATGGCTGTCGTTAACCTTAGGTATCAAAGTCGTGAGCGATATCGATGCCGCCGTTAGCCATATTCGCCAGTATTCTAGCGGCCATTCGGAGGCCATTTTGACCGATGATATTAATGCAGCGGCACACTTTATGAATGAAGTGAACTCAGCCGCCGTGTATGTGAATGCCAGTACTCGTTTTACCGATGGCGGTCAGTTTGGTCTTGGCGCTGAAGTGGCGGTGAGCACGCAAAAACTGCACGCCCGCGGTCCAATGGGGCTTGAGGCATTAACCACATATAAGTGGTTAGCTTGGGGTGATTACACTAGTCGTGTTTAGCGGTAAATACCGATAAACCCAAAGCCGTTAACTTACTACGTTGACGGCTTTTTTGTTTGCGGTATCCAACTGAATAGCGACATCAATGTGTTTGGCTAACAAGTTTAGCTGCTTATGGCGAGCGGGGTATAAGTGGCAAGTAACCAGATACATAAAAATATCGTTGACATAACGACAGTGAATTTACGAAAGGCCTTGATGTATTCCAAGGTATAAATAAAGTACTTTTCTTGTACTCTGCGAGTGAGTAAAACCGAAGGCAGCATAAAACTGCAATAGAGCATGACTACCATAGTGGTAAAACTGTTTCCCCAGAAATGCTCATAAATAAATAAGGCGATGCAGAGTAGCATGGCGCACCAACTGATAGGGCTGATGCTATTTTCTGGATTCCATTGGGTTGATTTTTCCATCTGACTATCCTTAGTCGATTTGTACCTCAGTACAATTTATAGACGGATATCTCGGCTTTATCAAACGCTTTCCACTTTAGACTCAGTACGCTGGCAGTTTGTTGTCGTTTGAGCCTTGTTCACCATTTATCCAACATGAGTGTGTACGACTTAAAGTGGAGTGAATTGTTTACTTAACGTTGAATGACTTGTGCTTAATGTGGCCTGGATAGCTTAAAGCGTCTTTATATCGGCAAATTCGCCTTTGCAAAGCAGGGCTAAGTCTGTGGCCGCTAAGCTTATCTCTAAACCGCGTCTGCCCGCGCTGACATAAATCCTGTCGAAGCCTTGAGCGCTGGCATCAATCAAGGTTGGCAATTGTTTCTTCTGCGCTAAGGGACTAATACCGCCAACCAGATAGCCTGAGGATTTTTGTGCTAGGTCGGCATCGGCCATTTGTAGTTTCTTTTGTCTTAAGCATTTAGCTACGGCTTTTAGATTAAGCTGATGATCGACGGGCACTAGCGCGACGGCAATCGGCGCATGGGCTTTGTCGATGGCAACTAAAAGGGTTTTAAACACTTGTGCGGGTTCGAGCCCTAAGGTGTTAGCGGCTTCTTCGCCGTAGGCGGCGCAGTGTGGATCGTGGCTGTACTCTAAGATATCAAACGCGATCTTGGCTTTTTTAGCCAATCGGACGGCCGGGGTCATTTTATACTCCTTCACAAAACGGGGGATATTAGCGCTTAATCTTGGCTTAAAATGTTAGCCAGCTCTTTTAATTGGCTCATTGCCGTGAGCTAACATTATTTAAGGCTGCTACTCAACGATTATTCCGCTAGCTTTGTGCTTATCTTGTTTTTACGCTCTAAATAACGGGGCAGAAGTTGCTGCAACATCATCCCTGATAAAATAAAGGCTAGGCCGAGATAGGTTGCCATCGCAATCGTTTCTTGCAAAATCCACGCGATAAAACCAATCGACATCACAGGGGATAAAAACACCATAGTGCTAATGTTCGCAGTGCGAGTGGCGGTTTTCAGCGCCATTAACCAGAGCACAAAGGTAATGCCCATCTCAAACAAGCCCACATACATACCTGCAAATATCGCCTTAAGACTAAAACTAGGCAGGGTATCTGTCAGCACTAAGGTGATGGCAATAAAAGGTAAGCCGATAAGAAAACTCAATAATAAACTAACCACAGGATCGCCTTGATCTTTAGTGTTGACGATCCAATATAGGCACCAGAGTAAGGTGCTGGTGAGAGCAAGACCGATACCGAGTGGGCTATCAAAACTAAAGCCGCTGATATCGCCGCCGGTGGCAATGATAAACACACCAGTGTAGGCAATCAGCGCGGCAGCAATGTCGCTCTTACGCAAATGTTGCTTTAACAAAGGCGCGGCCAGTAACGGCAGTAATACCGCCCAAGTGTAATTAAGTGACAACGCTTGCTGCGCTGGCAGTAAGGAATACGCTTTAAATAGCACGACATAGTAAAGGAAGGGATTGATGAGTCCAGTCACCAGATAAAACATGGGGCGGCGTAAAAACTGTTGCTTGAGTAAGGAAAGCTTTTTTTGCCAAGCCAGGATACCGCCAAGGGCAACAATCGACGTGAGCACGGCAACAAACACCAGTTGCAGCGGTGTGTAGTAACTCAAGGCAATCTTAAAGGCCGTGGCCACTGTCGACCAGAGAAAGACCGCCGCCATGCCATACACGTACGCTAAATTCGAAGACTTCACTCTGCTACCTTACTAGGATAAACATCCGCCAAATGTGGGCAGATTGAATAACAGCTTTGGTTGATAAGCAAGACTATTTTATGTGATTGGATATTTTATCCCGCTGTAGATGCGAGAAAGATAAATCAGAAAATTTTTTTGTTCGCCCTTGTAATTAAATTCCCTGTCCCAATATAGGTATCAAGGCAGAGAAGGTGGCCAACGATGGACTTGATATTTAAACCGTCTAGCCCCATATCAAAACCAACTAAACAAATTTAGATTGAATGAAATTTTTCGGAGGACCTCATGGGTAAAATTATTGGTATCGACTTAGGCACAACAAACTCTTGTGTAGCTGTCCTCGATGGTGGCAAAGCACGTGTGTTAGAAAACGCTGAAGGCGATCGCACAACCCCGTCAATCATCGCTTATACAGATGATGAAACCATTGTCGGTTCGCCAGCAAAACGTCAAGCTGTGACTAACCCGACTAACACATTCTTCGCGATTAAGCGTTTGATTGGTCGTCGCTTTAAAGATGACGAAGTCCAACGTGACGTGAATATCATGCCATTCAAAATCATTGCAGCCGACAACGGTGATGCATGGGTTGAATCGCGTGGCAACAAGATGGCTCCACCACAAGTTTCTGCAGAAATCTTGAAAAAGATGAAGAAAACCGCAGAAGACTTTTTAGGTGAAGAAGTAACAGAAGCGGTTATTACTGTTCCTGCTTACTTTAACGATTCACAACGTCAAGCGACTAAAGATGCGGGTCGTATCGCAGGTCTTGATGTTAAACGTATTATCAACGAACCAACGGCTGCAGCATTAGCCTACGGTATCGATAAGAAACAAGGCGACAACATTGTTGCAGTATACGATTTAGGTGGTGGTACATTCGATATCTCTATCATCGAAATCGACAGCAACGATGGCGACCAAACATTTGAAGTGTTGGCAACCAACGGTGACACCCACTTAGGTGGTGAAGACTTTGACAACCGTTTGATCAACTACTTAGCTGACGAATTCAAGAAAGAGCAAGGCTTAGATCTGCGTAAAGATCCATTAGCAATGCAACGTCTGAAAGAAGCAGCAGAAAAAGCGAAAATTGAACTTTCAAGCACCAACCACACTGAAGTGAACCTGCCATACATCACGGCAGACGCAACAGGTCCTAAGCATTTAGTGATTAAAATCACTCGTGCAAAATTGGAATCACTGGTTGAAGACTTGATTATCCGTACATTAGAGCCACTAAAAGTTGCCTTGGCTGATGCAGATTTATCTGTAACAGACATCAACGAAGTGATTCTAGTGGGTGGTCAAACACGTATGCCTAAGGTTCAAGAAGCAGTGACAAACTTCTTCGGCAAAGAACCTCGTAAAGACGTGAACCCAGACGAAGCGGTAGCCGTAGGTGCTGCTATTCAAGCAGGCGTACTGTCAGGCGACGTGAAAGACGTATTACTGTTAGACGTAACACCACTGTCTCTGGGTATCGAAACCATGGGCAGCGTGATGACTAAGTTGATTGAAAAGAACACTACTATTCCTACTAAGGCGCAGCAAGTGTTCTCAACAGCCGATGACAACCAAAACGCAGTGACGATTCACGTACTGCAAGGTGAGCGTAAGCAAGCGAGCGCGAACAAGTCATTAGGCCAGTTCAACTTAGACGGTATTGAGCCAGCTCCACGTGGCCAGCCACAAATTGAAGTGATGTTCGACATCGATGCCGACGGTATTCTGCATGTGTCTGCGACAGACAAGAAAACCGGCAAGAAACAAAACATCACCATTAAAGCCTCTTCTGGCTTAAGCGAAGAAGAAGTGGCACAAATGGTACGTGATGCCGAAGCTCACGCAGATGAAGACAAGAAGTTTGAAGAGTTAGTGCAAGCACGCAACCAAGCTGATGGCTTAGTCCACGCGACTAAGAAACAAGTGGAAGAAGCGGGTGATGCATTGCCAAGCGAAGATAAAGAGAAAATCCAAGCTGCTATGGCCGCTGTTGACACTGCCAGCAAAGGCAATGACAAAGAAGCCATTGAAAAGGCAACTCAAAACTTGATCGAAGCATCTGCTAAGCTGATGGAAATCGCTCAAGCTAAGTCTCAAGCTCAAGGCGGCGACAATGCCGACGCGGGCAAACAGGCTAACGCTGCTGCCGATGACGTTGTCGATGCTGAATTCGAAGAAGTGAAAGACGACAAGAAATAATGACTTGTTTTCAATCAAATAGATTGATTTCAAAGCGTTAATTTCTAGGCGGGCGTTACGGGGCAACCCTAACGCCCGTTTGTTCAACACCAGCTGAGAAGCATGAGATTATGTCAAAGCGAGATTATTACGAAGTATTAGGTGTCAGTCGTGACACCAGCGAACGTGAAATTAAAAAGGCCTACAAACGTCTGGCCATGAAATTTCACCCAGATCGCAACCCAGGCGACAAAACCGCAGAAGCTAACTTTAAAGAAATTAAAGAAGCCTACGAGATCCTAACCGACGCCGACAAAAAAGCGGCCTATGACCAATTTGGTCATGCGGGTGTGGATCCTAATCGCGGTGGCGGTGGTTACGGTGGTGGTCAAGGCGATTTCGGTGATATTTTCGGTGATGTCTTTGGCGATATTTTCGGCGCTGGACGTCGTGGTGGTGGTCAACGCCAAGCGGCCCGCGGCTCAGATTTACGTTACAACCTAGAGTTATCACTGGAAGAAGCCGTTAAAGGTTTAACCAAAGAACTGCGTATCCCAACACTGGCGACTTGCGATCTATGTGAAGGCAGCGGCGCTAAAAAAGGCACCTCTGCAACCACTTGTGGCACCTGTCATGGTCAAGGCCAAGTCCAAATGCGCCAAGGTTTCTTTGCGGTGCAGCAGCCTTGTCCAACCTGTCATGGCCGCGGCAAGATCATCAAAGATCCTTGCACTAAGTGTCATGGCGATGGCCGTGTTGAAAAGAGTAAAACCTTATCGGTTAAAATCCCAGCAGGCGTCGATACGGGCGACCGTATTCGTTTAGCGGGTGAAGGCGAAGCGGGTGAGTTTGGCGCGCCTCCAGGGGATTTATACGTTCAGGTCAGCGTGCGTGAGCATGCGATTTTCGTCCGTGATGGCAACAACCTTTACTGCGAAGTGCCGATATCCTTCAGTAAAGCGGCCCTAGGCGGTGAGATTGAAGTGCCAACACTGGATGGTAAAGTCAGCCTGAAGATCCCAGCCGAAACGCAAACGGGCCGTATGTTCCGTTTACGTGGCAAAGGCGTCAAGTCGGTTCGCAGCCATGCGGTAGGCGACTTGCTCTGCAAAGTGGTTATGGAAACCCCAGTTAACTTAAACGATCGTCAAAAAGAACTGTTACGCGAATTTGAAGCTACCTTAACCGGTGAGTCAAAGAAGCACAGCCCAAAGGCTGAGGGCTTTTTCGATGGCGTGAAGAAGTTCTTTCAAGATCTGAATAGCTAACTTGGTTTCGCTGCTAATGATATTAGTAGCGCGCTAGATGAATAAAGCCCTGCAATGGTTAACCTTGCAGGGCTTTTTTATGTCACAAATTTAGTTTGAGATTTCGATTCTTTTTAAAAGAAAAGTCAAAGTCGTGGGGCTTCACCCCACACCCGACCAAGGAGGACTGCTCGTCCTATCCTCCTTGGATGCTCCATGACGCCCCTAACGGAGTTGAAAGCCCCTTGTGCTCATTGTCAAATTTGCTATCGCTTCCGAAGGATGCATCCCTGCACCTGCGAAAGCTAGCTCGCCATATATGGACCCATCCGGTTTGCAAGACATTCGATAGCGATTATGAGAAGAGTTCATTGCACCCATATATTCGGCCTGTTATTGAGGTATGCCTCTGGCCCTGATGGATATCTGCTTCTACTGTCCTTATCATCCTTGCGGCTTCATTATGAGCCTATGGCGAGCTAAGGTTTTCAGTAGATCAGTCTGACTGTCTCATCATCAAATCAATTGTCATAGCA